>NZ_DLOE01000039.1:121850-126722 GCF_002479615.1 Arsenicicoccus sp. UBA7492
CTTCGCGCGCTCCCAGCTCACCAATACCGACCAGGGCTCAGGCACTGACACGTGCACGCTGGTCGGCAAGCGCCTCCCTGACAGCGCGCATGGTGTCGGCGTGGTGCTGGAAGTAGTCGGTCTTGTTGACGATGATCACGCGATAGCCCATCCGCTCGAGCAGGTTTCGTCGCGATTCGTCGGCCACCCTCTGCTCCGCCGAAGCGAAGTGGTGCGCACCGTTGTACTCCACCACGAGACGTTCTGCCCGCCACAGGAAGTCCACGTAGGCCAGGACCCGCCCGGCCCTGTCGGCGATAGGTGCGTTGAGCTCCGGCTCCGGCAGACCCTCACGCGCAAAGTCCTGGCGCAGCCGCGACTCCATGACGGAGTTGGTTCCCGCCCGTACCTCGGCACGCGCTGAGCGAGCCGCCACGAGCCCCGGCGACCGGATGCTCAGCCCCGAGTCGAGATCGTCTACCGAACGATTCGACTTCCAGCTGCAGATCGCATCTCCCAGGACGACCAGATCCGTATGGCTCATCGAGTCGGCCAGCTGCCGGAACAGGTGCTCCGGCGCGATGACCCGCCGATCGAGCCCTTGGACGACAACCGTCGGGATGTCGAATGACGACAATCGATGCCCCCTCACGGTCCGGTGCCGCGGCGGCGTGCCCCCGTGCCGACCCACGTCCAACCGAGGTCGCGGACTGGCGGTCCACCTCGTCGGCATACCCAGGCCGAGCAGCCAAGCTGCGGACCAGTGGGTGAACACGCAGTCTGATGGCAGGACGAGGGCCAACGCCTGGGCGTCTTCGAGAATGGTCATCGGCATACGACGACCAACGACGCCGTGATGTGGGTGATCCAGCTGACTGATCGCGTACCGCGACATGCCGGATCTCAGAGCCACCGAGGTCGTGAAGAACAGCATCCCGTCGAGCGCTGCCGGAATCGATGCATTAGAGGTCATGCGCCCACGATGAAGGGTGTTTGCGGGTGCTCAACCTCGTTATCCCCAGCCGGGCGATCCAGCCAACAGTTATCCACAACGGGCAGTTGTTCGCTCGGAGCTCACGAAAGCTCGATATGACCCCCGAAAATCGAGACTTTGTGAGCTCCGAGCGCGAAAAGGCGCGAAGACGCGGTGGGGGTCAGGCGTCGAGGACGCCCTCTGGGTAGATGATCCGCGAGGGGTGGCGTGCCGTCCGGCGGGCGTAGGGGTAGTAGAGGGCCGCCGTCACGAGGAGGCCCACGATCCAGGAGATGTCGGCGCCGCCGAGGGCCTTGGTGGCGGGGCCGGTGTACATCGCCTGGGCGAGGAAGGGCACCTGCACCGCGATCCCGAGCGCATAGATGAGCAGCGCCCCGCCGTTGACGCTGCCATAGCGACCGCGGGCGTCATACAGCGCCGGCACGTCCACCCGCTCACGCGCGACGAGGTAGTAGTCGACCAGGTTGATGGCGCTCCACGGCGTGAACACCATGAGCAGCACGAGCACGAAGTTCTTGAAGTTGTTGAGGAAGTCGGCGCTGGCGAGCAGGGCCACGAGCACCGACGCGGCGATGAACGCCGTGATGTAGAGCGCTCGCGCGAGCGTCGAGACGCGGGCGGTCCGCTGGAAGGCCGACATGGTGGTGAGCATGGTCATCGAGCCGCCGTACGCGTTGAGGCAGTTGACGGTCAGCTTGCCGACGACGATGACGAGGTAGAACACGATCGCGAGCATGCCGCCGCCGGCCAGCTCGCCGATGAAGCCGACCTGGTTGGCGAGGAAGCCCTTGCCGGTCACGGCGGGCACGGCGGCGATGAGCGCGCCGAGGGTCATCGACCACTGCGATCCGAGCACGCTGCCGGCCAGGGTCGCCCAGAAGGTCTTGGTCTCGGACGTGCCCAGCGGCAGGTAGCGCGAGTAGTCCGCGACATACGGCCCGTAGGTCAGCTGCCAGCCGGCGCCGAGGGAGACCGCCAGGAGAAAGGTGACGATGTCAAAAGGCTTGTGCCCCAGCAGGGCCGGGATGTCGTATGCCGTGAACAGCCGCACGAGCAGGTAGGTCCACGCGATGATGCCGACCACGGTGCCGACGCGCCCCATGGCGTGGATCCAGCGATAGCCCACGATGGCGACCGCCGCCGACAGGATGCCGAACGCGACGATGCCGACGTTGGGGCTGTCGAGGCCCATGGTGCGTGAGATCGCCTGTCCGGCAAGGACGGTCCCGGTGGACGCGAAGCCGAGGTACATCAGGACGACGAGGACGAGCGGCACCACCGCACCGATGACGCCGAACTGCGCGCGGCTCGAGATCATCTGCGGCAGACCGAGTCTCGGCCCCTGGGCGGAGTGAAGGGCCATGACGATCCCGCCGAGCAGGTTGCCGACGAGCGTGCCGACGATCGCCCATAGGGCGTCCGCGCCGAAGATCACGGCGAGCGCGCCGTCCACGATCGCCGTGATCTGCATGTTTGCGCCGAACCAGAGGGTGAGCTGGTTGAGCGGGGTGCCGTGTCGCTCGCTGACGGGGACGACGTCGATGCTGCGGCGTTCGATGCGGGTTGTCTGAGCCATGGGCGTCAGCATGGCCCCCACCAGCCCGTTCGCGCCACGGGCAGACGCAGGTGACGCCCAGGTTGTAACTCAGTCTTCACGCATGGGGATGCGGACGCCCTTGTCCTCGGCCACCTGCTCGGCGATGTCGTAGCCCGCGTCGACGTGCCGGATGACGCCCATGCCGGGGTCGTTGGTGAGGACGCGCGCGAGCTTCTGGGCGGCGAGGGGCGTGCCGTCGGCGACCGACACCTGCCCCGCGTGGAGCGAGCGTCCGATGCCCACGCCGCCACCGTGGTGGATCGACACCCACGAGGCGCCGGAGGCGGTGTTGACCAGGGCGTTGAGCAGCGGCCAGTCCGCGATCGCGTCGGAGCCGTCGGCCATGGACTCGGTCTCGCGATAGGGGGAGGCGACCGATCCGCAGTCCAGGTGGTCGCGCCCGATGACGATGGGGGCCGACAGCTCGCCGCTCGCCACCATCTCGTTGAACCTCAGTCCGGCCTGGTCGCGCTCGCCGTAGCCCAGCCAGCAGATCCGCGACGGCAGCCCCTGGAAGGCGACCTTGTCGCGAGCACCGTTGATCCACGTGTGAAGTCGCTCGTTGTCGGGGAACAGGTCGAGCACGGCCCGGTCGGTGCGGTGGATGTCCTCGGGGTCGCCCGAGAGCGCCACCCAGCGGAACGGGCCCTTGCCCTCGCAGAACAGCGGCCGGATGTAGGCGGGCACGAATCCCGGGAACTCGAAGGCGCGCTCGTAGCCGCCCTGGCGCGCCTCGTCGCGGATCGAGTTGCCGTAGTCGAAGACCTCGGCGCCCTTGTCCTGGAACTCCACCATCGCCCGCACGTGGGTCGCCATGGATTCCCTTGCGCGGTCGGTGAACTCGTCGGGCTTCTTCTCGGCGTACTCCGCCCACTCGTCGACCTCGACGCCAACCGGCAGGTAGGACAACGGATCGTGCGCGGAGGTCTGGTCGGTGACGATGTCGATGGGGACGTCGCGACGCAGCAGCTCGGGGAACACCTTGGCCGCGTTGCCCACGAGACCGACCGAGAGCGCGCGCTTCTCGTCCTTGGCCCGCAGGGCGGACTCGACTGCGGCGTCGATGGACTCGTGCACCTCGTCGAGGTAGCGGTGCTCGACGCGACGGTCCAGCCGCGCCTTGTCGACGTCGACGACCAGGCAGGCGCCACCGTTGAGCGTGACGGCCAGCGGCTGCGCCCCACCCATGCCGCCGCACCCGCCGGTGAGGGTCAGCGTGCCGGACAGCGTTCCGCCGAAACGCTTC
The DNA here is from genome assembly GCF_002479615.1 of Arsenicicoccus sp. UBA7492. Taxonomy (NCBI): domain Bacteria; kingdom Bacillati; phylum Actinomycetota; class Actinomycetes; order Micrococcales; family Intrasporangiaceae; genus Arsenicicoccus; species Arsenicicoccus sp. UBA7492. The sequence goes on from NZ_DLOE01000039.1 coordinate 125,667, forward strand.
TCGGCCACCGCGGCGAAGGTCTCGTAGGTGCCCTGCAGGATCCCCTGCGTGCCGATGTAGATCCACGACCCGGCCGTCATCTGGCCGTACATCGTCAGCCCGAGGTGCTCGAGCCGCCGGAACTCCGGCCAGTTCGCCCAGTCACCAACGAGGTTCGAGTTGGCGATGAGCACGCGCGGCGCCCACTCGTGGGTCTGCATGACGCCGACCGGGCGCCCCGACTGCACGAGCATCGTCTCGTCCTCGCGCAGGCTCTGCATGGTCCGCACCATCGCGTCGAAGCTGCGCCAGTCGCGCGCCGCCCGCCCCGTCCCGCCGTAGACGACCAGGTCGTCCGGCCGCTCGGCGACCTCCGGGTCGAGGTTGTTCATCAGCATCCGCATCGGCGCCTCGGTCTGCCAGCTGCGGGCCGTGAGGGTGGTGCCGCGCGCGGCGCGGACGGGACGGGAGCCTTCCATGGCTGCCTCCTCGGGCGATCGGGTCGTATGACGAAACCGTGGTCACCACCCGGCGTCGTCACCGGAGCGGGGTCCCCCCATCGAACCGCGCCGACGTCACGGCGGCCACCCCCGGCATACCGGCATCTGTCCCGTATCCGAGACCAAGCCCACCCCGCACTCACCTCCACCCGACGGTAGAGTCGGTGGCCCCAGGGTAGAAACCGCCAGGTGGGAGACCATGATGAGCCTGAACATCAAGAACGAGCGGGTGTGCGCGCTCGCGCGCCGGGCCGCCGACACGCTCGGCACCACCCAGACCAGCGCGCTGGAGCAGGCGCTCGAGGAGCTGCTGGAGCGCCACGACGAGCAACGCCGACGGGCCGGCGAGCAGGTCGCGCAGGAGCGCTACGCCCGGTCCATGCACGTGCTGGAGCGGATCGACACCATGCTGACCGACGCGGATCGGAAGGCCATGCAGCGGGACCTGGACGAGATGTATGACGAGGGCGGCCTCCCTCGATGATCGTCGACGCCGAACCGCTGCTGTTCACGGGCGACGACTTCTGCCACACGGACGTCGATCCCGCGCGGTAGGTCGCTCGGGTCCTCACGCCTT
>NZ_DLOE01000037.1:0-12979 GCF_002479615.1 Arsenicicoccus sp. UBA7492
CGCTCAAGTCGGAAGAGCCGCGTAACGCGGATTTCGGAGAATGCCGAGCACCGTGGATGGCGACCACGGGCCGTCGCTGGGTACGGGGCGAGGGTCGAACCCGTCGGCTGCGCGCTTCGCGTTACGCTCGATCGCCACCGTGCGACTGTGCTTCTGCATGGTCGGCAGGTTGGGCAGGTCGTCCCGTTCATCACCAGAGAGAGCGAGCGCAACTGCGCGCAGCGATGCTCCGGCATTGAACGATGCGTAAATTCTCCGAACGGCGTCGGCCTCGTCATCGAGGACTTCACCATTCACCGAGTACCCGAGCGGCCGCATGCCCTTTGGTGCGCGCCCCATCGACGCGCGCTGTCGCTGGGCGAGACTCTGGCGCTCACCCTTGGTCTCGATCTCGTTCTGGGCCACCTCGGCCAGGATCCCAGCCGTCATCCTGCCGGATGGTGTCGACATGTCGAGGTCGGATCCTCGGACTAGGGCTACCTTCGCCTTCGTTCGCTGGCACATCTCGATCAGTTGGACAGTGTCGGGCCGGTTGCGCGTCAACCGATCCCAGTTCCACGCGATCACCACCGAGACCCGTCCGTCTGCCAAGGCGGCGAGAAGGCTCTCGAACCCCGGGCGACGCTTCCCGCCTGCTGCTGAGATGTCGTTGTCGGTGAAGACCTCGGCAACCTCGTAGTCGTTTGCGAGTGCGTACTTCTCGGCTGCTTCTCGCTGCCGATCTACGCCGAGGCGCTGGCCGGTGAGGTCCCTGCTGATCCTGAGGTAGATGGCTGCGCGAGTCATGTGTTGATGATAGGTTATTTCTCTTCGTAACCCCTTCTGCTCTGGTCTACCGTCATGATCCGGTCCGAGAGCATGAAGTCCCACTAAACAACCCGAGCAGCTAAAGTGATGCCAGAGTCTGAACCTGGGAGAGACATCGTGGTCTTGCTATTTATGCCATTTCCGAGTCGGTTCTGGATGGCGGGAAAAAGTGATTTCCCGAGGCTTGTAGATCCAGATATTGCAGATCAACGGCAGCGGCACTCAGATCGGGATGACCTCGATTGGGCTTCAGTGGCCCGCGTTGCGCACGAAAATGGGACACGAATTGTCCAAGGAGATGTCTACATCGACGACGATGGTGATCAAGTCTTCGAGCTGAAGCTCGACGGCTTGCCTGCTCTCGAAGCGAAAATCGTGCAGTCTTGGTTTCCGAAAATGATCGAGGCTCCAAGGGGGGACCCGGGGGACACTGTGCCGGCCAACGGTCGCCACCGTCTCTGGAACTGCTGGGTGGCAGAACCAACCCTGTCTCTGCCGGTTCACTCGGAATTACTTGGCTATGAGGACTCGGTGGAGTCGGAACCTCGACTGCGGTCGACCATGACGACAGAGGCTTGCCGCATTCTCTCGTCGTCTTCGGTGAATAGACATGCAGAAGCGCCGCGCTACTGGGAGAGAGTTCGTTACTGGGCTGAGCGCGCGGGTGCCGAATCTGAGTGAGCTGGGGGTGTGGATCGGCTCACAATGGCGGGTGGTGCGGCTGGGTAGGGCCGTCCAGTCGCGTTTTGTCTTCAAAGCCCGGCTTTCCACCGTGGCAAACCTGACGAACAAGGGCTAGAGGTTATTCCATTACGCAACGTGGTGGAGTTCCGCTTCAACGTCTAACGTCTGCCAGTAGCCGAGATATCGGTAGTCCGGGGGGGATGGCTTGCCACGCTGTCCTCGTCGCTTGATGTTGGCCGCGGGCCGCGTCTGCTACGGTGATACCAATCGACCCCCTCCCAAGCCTCTCCAAGAAGCTCAAATGGGAGGGGCCTCTTCCTTTCCAGGGTGCCCCATGAAGCCGTCGCTGTCCTGGGACGAGCAGGTCGCCCTCTTGGTCAGCCGGGGCCTGGCCGTCCCCGATGCCACCAAGTGCGCCCGGTTCCTCGCAGCGGCGAACTACTACCGGTTCTCCGGCTACGCCCGGTACTTCCAGAAGGCTCCTCACCTCGGCGACGACGGCTTCCGGCCCGGCTGCACGTTCGAGGAGATCCGTGCTGTCTACGACGCCGACGAGGCGCTGCGCACCGCGCTCGTCCGGCCACTGGCCCGCGTCGAGCTCATGCTCCGATCGCACACCGCCCGGGTCATCGCCGACGAGCACGGACCGTACGGCCGGTACCTCGAGGCCGACTTCTACACCGACGTCGGTGATCGCGAGCCGACCGTCGAGTCTTGCCTGCGCGACATCGAGCGCAGCCGGGACCGCCACATCCTGCGCTACCGGGGCGCTGGCGGCGACAGCGCTGACTTCAGCGAATTACCGGTGTGGTCGGCGGTCGAGGCCTGGTCGTTCGGCACGCTGTCCAAGGCGATCGAGCGAGGAGCCGGCGGCACGCTGGCCGACTCCGTTGCCACTAGCATCGGCGTCGCCAAGGCGGGCTTCGCCTATCGGGTGAAGGCCCTGGTCTACCTGCGCAACCGGTGCGCCCACCACAGCCGGCTGTGGCACCACTCCGTCATCGACGCCGGCCCGACGCCGAACAACGTGAGGAAGAAGGCGAAGAGAGAGGCCGGGCAGTTCGAGCCTCGGTCTGTGCTCGACGTCATCGCCTCCCTCGACGACATGACCGCCCGCGGCGGTGTCGCCGGCCCTCTGCTCCCGAAGCTCGCGGCCGAGCATGACCGGGCCTCGGAGTTCATGCAGGGCTTGGCCAAGCCGCAGAGTCCTCGCGACCACGCACGTGACACGCCAAGATGATCTGCTGAAGCGCGCGTGCGCGAATCATGTGTCATACTGAAGTTGCTGTCCCTGCCGAATCCGCGGCTCTGGACGCGGATTCAGGAGGTCCACGATGATTCCACTCTCACCCGCCGAGGCGCTCGGCAGTCACGCATCCGGGGTCCGCGATGTGCTCGTCGAGGTCGTTCGCTCTGTGCACGGCAGGTTTGCCGAGGCACACCTGGTGTCGGAGTCGCGGTACGCGATTGACTTCGGTAGCCAGTGGCGCGATCTGCTCGCCGATGCCAACGAGGCACTGGTTGACCGGGGCTTCCAGTCGCAAAAGTTTCGGCCGGCTGGATACAAGCTCCCCGTCGTCAATGACTGCTTGATCTACGTCTGGCGCATCCCGGACTCCGCTGACCCCGGTGACTTCGCGTCGAGTACGACGAAGAAGAACGGCTTCTCTGCTCAGCCGCCCGACCCCACCTTGTTCGATCCCGTCATCGGAGACGAGCCAGTCGAGCCCGAGCAGCCCGGGCTCGAGCGCGTGGTGCGAGCCGCCGGTGAGGTGATGCCGGTGGTGCTCGTTATCGTCCACTCCTCTCCCCGGCAGCTGCAGTCGATCGAATGGGCCGTCGCTGAGCTCGACGAGACGACCGGCAAGGTCAAGCGCCACGGCCAGGAAGCCATGTGGGAGCCGGAGCTCGTCGAGGCCGACGCGGCATCGGCTGGCGAGTCGTTCGACAGCGGCACCCCGGTGCCGCCTGGTATCGAGCCGCGAGAGCAGGAAGGCATAGACCCGGATGCGTGATGACACTCCGAGCCTGTTCGACGTCTCGGGCTCTGGGCAGACGCACGGACGCTTCGAGCCGGCGCGGCTGACCCAGGCCCGCGTCCGCCGCTCTGTGACCAAGACCGATCTGGCCGCTGAGGTGGGCGTCTCCGCCGCCGCAATCGGTCAGTACGAGGCCGGCGTCAACTCACCGCGCCCCGATGTCCTCGACCGCCTGGCAAAGGCGCTCGACGTCCGTCCTGGGTTCTTCGGCGTCGGACGCCCCCTGGCGCGCATCGACATGGTCAACGCTCACTTCCGGAGCCTGCGGACGGCCAAGGTGAGCGACCGTCAGAAGGCGTTGGCCACGGTCGCGCTGGTGTGGGAGCTGACGTTCGCGCTCGAACGGCACGTGAAGCTCCCTGAGGTCGACCTCCCGGAGGTCCATCCCGGCACCGCTCCCGCAGAAGCGGCCGCTCTGCTGCGCCGTCACTGGGGTCTGCCCGATGGTCCGGTCAAGCACCTGGTCGCCACGGCCGAGTCCCGAGGCATTGTGGTCGCCGTGCGACCTCTCGCCGAGATCGACACCGTCGATGCCTTCTCCGTCGTCATCGTCGACCGACCGATCATCATCACGACCCCGCGTCGGACTGAGAACGTGTTCAGGCATCGGTTCTCGATCGCGCACGAGGTCGGACACCTGCTGCTGCATGCCGATACCGCCGAGCACAGTGCTGCCATCGAGAAGGAAGCGGACGAGTTCGCCGCGGCCTTCCTCACTCCGGCTGCGTCCATGGACGCAGCCCTGCCGCAGCGGCTCGATCTCGCTGCCCTCGACCGCCTCGGCAGGACATGGGGGGTCTCACCGACCTCCCTGATCCGTCGGATGGTCGAGCGCGGGCGCACCACCGAGTCCTCGGCGCGGCGTGCCTACCAGCGGCTGTCGGCTGTCTACGACTCCAAGGCCGACCCGACCAGCGCCTATCCCGGCGAGGTGCCAACGCTGCTGAGGAAGGCCGCTGACCTCGCCGGTGACCACGGCGCGCCCGTACCGGCGCTTGCCGAAGCGTTGAAGATCAGCCCCTACCTGGTGCGCGACCTGCTGGGCGATGCCGACGAGCGCCCAGTGCTCCGCCTCGTCGGCAGTGACTGACCCTCCGGTCCCGCCGGATGGGGGCTGACTTGCCCAGGCCCGGCTTTGCCTCTCATCACCAACCAACGAAGGACCTTCATCGATGGCCTATCCCACCCTTGCGCTCCACCTGCTCATCTCGGCACCGGGAGACGTGCCCGTCCAGGACATGGCGACCATCCGCAAGACGATCAGCCAGTGGAACCTCAACCTCGGCCGCGTCGTCGGCCTCACCGTGCTGCCCGTGTCCTGGACCGAGCACGCGGTCGCCGAGTTCGGGGACCGCCCTCAGGCCATCCTCAACGACCAGATCGTTGAGGAGGCGGACTTCGCTGTCGCTCTCTTCTACGACCGCCTGGGCACTCCGACCGGTGAGGCAGATTCGGGTACGGCCGAAGAGATCAAGGTCCTCGTCGAGGCTGGCAAGTCGGTGGCGGTACTGGTGAATGCGTCCGCCAGACCGCCTCTCGGTGGTTCAGCCCTTGAAGAGCGGAAGCGCCTGACCGAGTACCTGACTGACCTGCGTAAGACCGCCCTCGTCTTCGAGTATGCCAACGAGGGCGACCTCATTAGCCACCTCAACAACTTCCTGAGCAGGGCTACTGCGCAGTTCCAACAGTCCGTCGAAGCCTCTAAAGATGAGGAACCGGCAGGGCCGGACCCCTCGGAAGGCGTGTGGCCGCGAGCCGAGGTTCGCGAGAGCGTGAAGACGGACAACAAGGGTCGGCTGAAGACCCAGCGGCACTGGTCGCTCGTGCTTCACAACACCTCGCGGGGACCGGCGTCCGACGTGGACTTCCAGTTCCTGGACCTGCCGGAGAATGCGATGTTCCGCGTGCATCGCGAGGAGGGTCCGCTCGGAACCATCCCGCCAGGTCAGGAAGCACGGTTCCCTCTGCTGCTCGCCATGGGGTCGCCAGACGCAGTCGATTGCGTGGTCACGTGGACCGACGCCTCGGGAAACGCCAGGGAGACGAGGGCAACAGTCCGAACCTGACGTTCCTAACCGTGGCGACGTGGTCGAGTTCCGGTTTAACGTCTAGCGTTAATGACGCTTCGCGTTATATGCTGGTCTCGTGATCAGATCGTTCGGGAGCAAGGACACCGAACGCATCTGGCACGAGCAGTACGTCAAGCGCGTCGACCGGACGGTGCTGCGGGCGACCCTGCGGAAGCTCGAGCTGATCCATGCGGCGAAGGATGTCGAGGACCTCCGGGTCCCGCCGGGGAACCGCTTGGAGCTTCTGGTCGGCGATCGTCGCGGGCAGCACAGCATCCGCGTGAACGCGCAATGGCGACTCTGCTTCGTCTGGAGAGATGGAGGTGCAGAAGATGTCGAACTCGTCGACTACCACTGAGGCGGACTTGATTCAGCCGATCCACCCGGGAGAGATCCTGATGGAGGACTTCATCGAGGGCTTGGGGATCACGCAGAACAAGCTGGCCGTGTCCATCGGTGTGCCGCCGCGACGGATCAACGAGATCGTGCACGGCAAGCGAGGGATCACGGCTGACACGGCCATTCGTCTGGCGCGGTACTTCGGAACGTCAGAGGAGCTCTGGATGAACCTGCAGTCGAACTACGAGCTGCGGCTCGAGCGGCGGGCGCTGCGCGACAAGGTCGCTGCGATCACGCCGTTGCATGTCGCATGACCGGGCATCTCGTCGTGATCTCCGGTCTTCCCGGCGTCGGAAAGACAAGGGCTGCCGAGATCGCCGCCGCGAGCACAGGCTCGATGCATCTGTCCATCGACGCCACGGCAACGCGGACTGCGGATGAAGTCGCAGACGCACTCACCGCGCGCCTCGGCGCAAGACGAGGCCCGTCTCGCTGATGGTTCTTTGTACCGAAACGCGGTGGAATTCCGGTTCGACGTGAAGTTCAGATGGAGACCGTCATGCTCCCGAATCCCCATGTGGTGCGCCGAGGCGCCGGAACGCCGGTGCTGTTCATCCACGGCAACGGAGTCGATCATCGGCTGCTGAGCGATCTCGACGACGTCTTCGCCAGTGATGACGGGGATGGGTGGGAGCGCATCTATGTCGACCTTCCTGGGTTCGGGCAGACCCCGCCGCTGATCGGGCGGGGCGGCCTGCCTGACGTTGCGGATTGGCTTGACGAGCTGACCTCCGAGCTGATCGGTTCCTCGTCGTTCGCCGTCGTCGCGAACTCGCTGGGGGGTCTGCTCGCGAGGGACCTGGTGGCGCGCCGACCGGCGCAATGCCTCGGGATGGCCCTCCTGGCACCGGTCGTCGATCCCGCGCACGAGCGCCGGACGGTGCCCGAGCGGTGCGTGCTCGTCGAGGACCACGATCTCCTGGCCTCGATCGCACCTGCGGACGCCGTGACGTACGCAGAAATGGCCGTCCTGCAGAGTCGCGAGAACTGGCTCCGGTTCCAGCGAGCCGCACTCCCTGGAATCACTGCGGCCGACGACGACGCGATGCGTCGCATCGGCGATCTCTACGAGCTCCCGCATTCGAACGAGGACAGGCTTGTGCTGGACCGCCCCGTGCTTGTCGTCGCGGGCAAGCGGGACCACATCGTCGGCTACGAGGATCAAGACGCGCTGTCGAGGCGGTTCCCTCGATCGACGTATGCGGCGCTCGACGGTGCCGGGCATAACGTCCATCTCGATCAACCGGAACTGGTCCGTGCTCTCCTGCGTGAGTGGAGGAGCGCGGTGACCACGGAAGCAGCGATCGCGTAGCGCAAGCTCGGCCCGTTGAGGATCGGCAGCCACGAGGGGTAGTTGAACACGTCATGTTCCGGAGCGACGCGACGTCGTCGAGTTCCGTTTCAACGTGTAGGCCAAAGGGCCAGCCTGGAAGCCTGGCTCCGCCCCCAGCCCGCCGGCTCACTCGTTCACTTCCTCGGCCCTCAGGCCGCCCCCGCCACTCCCGGCCTGCCCGTAGCACGTGCGCTACGCTCGGTGGTATGAGCGCGATCGAGCCTCCTGCGGAGAGCCTGTCGCAGCGTGAGCTGCGCAACGAGTCCGGGCGTGTGCTGCGGGCGGTGAGCGAGGGCCACTCCTTCGTCCTGACCAACAGCGGGGTTCCCGTGGGCCGGATCGTCCCGCTCGACCGGCCTCTTCCAGCGCTGCCGATCGCGCGCCCGGCGCGTCGCACCGGAGGGTGGACGGCGTTGGCGATCGAGCGCAGGAGTGGCGCCCGGAGCCTCGCCGACCTTCGCGAGGATCGGTTGTGACCTCGAGCGGGGTCGTATACGTCGACACGTCCGCTCTCGCGGCACTGCTCATCGACCAGCCAGAGAGTGCTGCGCTCCTGGACTGGCTCGACTCGACGGCAGCCGAGCTCGTCTCGAGCGACCTGCTGGAGACGGAGCTGCGCCGGGTCGCGGTCCGCGAGGGGCTCGACCAGTCAGACGTGACGCGACTCCTCGACGGCGTCGCCCTCGCAGCCCTCGATCGGGCCGTCTATCGAGGTGCCGGCTACCTGCCCATGCCCTACCTGCGGACCCTGGACGCCTTGCACCTCGAGGCGGCCATCCGGCTCGACGCCTCGGCTGTCCTCACCTACGACCGCAGGCTCGGCGAGGCGGCCAGGGCTGCCGGCCTGGACGTGATCGCCCCGGCTGAGCCCCTCGGCGCGCCGCCCCGCCCAGCCTGAGGGTCAGAGAGTCCGCTCGGGAGGAGGGCCGGCCGTCACATGTAGATCATGCGGCTGAGCCGGACGGCGTAGTCGGAGTCGAGCCCTGCAGCCGGGTCCTCCATGCGCTCGTTCAGGATCGCCGCCGCGAAGTCCCGGCGCTTCGGCAGGCGCTCGCGCTGCGCGGACTCCAGCGCCGCAGGGAGCTCGGCCGCGGTCAGCTCGGTGCAGTACGCGGGTGAGCCCGGCTGCTGGCGCCACGAGTCGGCGATCGAACCCGCGTCCACGGCGTCGAAGCCCGAGTCGTCCATCAGGGTGGCGGCGACCTCCTTGGCGCGCGGGTCGTCGCCCGCGATGGGGACGGCGAGGCGGTCGGGGTGCCCGGCGGGCAGGGCGCGGTCGGCAAAGGTGCCGGAGCCCACGGCGTTCCACGCCTTCACGATGGTGCGACCCAGCTGCTGGGATGCCCACTCGCTCTCCCAGAGCCTGGGGGAGACATGGATGATCGTGATGTGTCGACGATGCCCGTCGACGGCGTGCTCGGCCTGGCCGCCGTCGGTCCGACCGTCCTGTCTCGTGCCGGGCTGGAGCGCATCGGCTACGCCGACGTGTTCACCATGAGGGTGCCGGGCGCAGCGGCGACGCCGGAGCAGTGGGCTCGAGCGATGTTCGGCGACGTGCCGACCGTGGGGGAGCAGTTCATCTGGCAGGGACTGCTGCAGCTGCGACTGGTCCCCGGGCGATCGGGCTCGGCGGTCGCGGGGTGGCAGATCGCGGCGCGCGGCGAGGACTGGATTCGGCTCGAGGCCCGGTCCTGGGACATGGCTGTCAACCTGATCGTGCGCGCGACGCCGTCGGAGGTCTCGCTGGCCACGCTGATCCGCTACGACCGGTTGCCTGCCTCCCAGGTCTGGACGGTGCTCTCGGCGGTCCATCGCCGGCTGGCGCCGGGCCTGCTCCGGGCTGCTGCCACCGCCGTGGTGAGGGTTGATCGAGGGTCAGGTCAGGTCGGGTCATGAGGTCGCGGCGTGCCGTCCTGGGCGTCGAGCAGGCGCTCGATGGTCGCCCGCAGCTCGCGCGCATGACGTGAGATCACCAGCCACACAATGTCGTCGTCGACCGCGTCGTGCTCGTGCGCGATGCGGTGACGCATCCCGATCGCACGACGCCAGGTGGGGTCGCCCTGACGCTCGTCCAGGAAGCCCTCGGGCAGTCGGCGCACCGCCTCGCCCAGCTTGAGGACCACGGAGTCCGCGGCGAGCTTCGGCACCTCGAGGTCGGGGTCGCTGTCATACCACTCTCGGCCCCGGGCAGCGATCGCCTCCGCTCGGTGGCACAGGCGGACGATGTCGGTGAGGCGGGCGATGGTGGGTGCGGACAAGGCAGGTTCCCGCGTCATACGGGCACCGCCGAGGCCGCGATCTCATGACCGGTCCGCAGCGACCGAGACGTCACGATGTCGACCGGCACCTCCAGCAGGTCCTCGAGCTCCGCGGCGGCGTCGATGATGTCGAGCAGATCCAGGTCGTCGGCAGCGTCGACGAGCAGATCGAGATCGCTCCGGGTGGCATCGGAGGCGGTCGCGGCCGAGCCGAAGACCCGGGGGTTCGTCATTCGATGCTGCTCCAGCACCCGCACGACCGCGTCTCGATGTGCGGCCAGCGCTTCTCGGGGGAACGGGCGCAGCGCCGCCACGAGTCGCTCCTGCGACGCTGCCGACGGGCGCCGCCGTCCTGACTCGTAGGCCGCGATGTTGGGCTGCGCCACACCGCTGCGGGCAGCCAGGGCCGTCTGGGTGAGCCCAGCGCGCAGTCGCCGCTCCCGGAGATCGTCCACGCTGAGACTATATCGCGCGATATCAAGCCCCTCGCCTCCCGCAGGACTAATGCACGCGTCAACGACGTTGAGGGGCCCATGAAGGCCTTCGGTTTCCTCAGCTTCGGGCACTACGGGTCCGGACGTGGCCCGGGCGACCCCAGCGCCGGCCAGTCGCTCAAGGACGCGATCGAGATCGCCCGGGGCGCGGACGAGCTCGGCGTCAACGGGGCCTACTTCCGCGTGCACCACTTCGCGCGCCAGTCAGCCAGCCCCATGCCGCTGCTCGCCGCCATCGCCGCGACCACCGAGCGGATCGAGGTCGGCACCGGCGTCATCGACATGCGCTAGCGCATGTTCGTGTTATGGCTCTCGTTTTCTCGGTCCGCGCCCCTCTACAGGTACCGGCAGACCTGGTCTGGGCTGCATGTGTCGGGGTCCGGGTGCGCGGCGTCGTGCCGGAGGTCGGCGATGGTGCCGTGCAGGGCGGTGAGCTGGGCGATCTGCTGCTCGATCTCGGCCAGGCGCGCGTCGAGGAGGTCTCGCACGTGCTCGCAGGGCGCGTGGCCGCTGTCGCGGATGTCGAGGATTTGGCGGATCTGGGCGAGGGTGAGGCCTGCGGCCTGGCCACGGTGAACGAAGTCGATCCGGGCGACGGCGTCGGGCGCGTAGTCGCGGTACCCGGATGGCGTCCGGTCGGCCGGGGGCAGCAGTCCCTGCTCTTCGTAGAACCGGAGCGTCTTCGAGGTGGTGCCCGCGCGTTCGGCGAGTTCTCCGATGCGCATTGCGGCCTCCGATCATTCGGCAGGGGCCACGCTTGACCTTCCCCTGCACTGGAAGGTCCAGTATGGCTGAAACGGAACAGAAGTCCAAGCCTTGACGGGAGCAGCGATGCCTACGAAGTACGATCTCGCCATCATCGGATCGGGCGGCGGAGCGTTCGCCGCCGCGATTCGCGCGACCATGCTCGGGAAGTCGGTGGTGATGATCGAGCGTGGCACGCTCGGCGGCACCTGCGTGAACACGGGCTGCGTGCCGTCGAAGGCCCTCATCGCCGCCGCCGATGCACGGCACGTCGCGGCCGACGCCGCCGACCGGTTCCCGGGGATCGCGACGACGGCAGGCCCAGTGGACATGCCCGCGCTGATCGCCGGGAAGCAGGCGTTGGTCGAGACGATGCGGGGCGAGAAGTACGCCGACGTCGCCGATTCATACGGGTGGCACGTCCGGCGGGGAGACGCCGGGTTCGCGGGCACCCCGGACGCGCCGGTGTTGGAGGTCACCGCCGCAGACGGAGCGGTCGAGACGATCGAGGCCGAGCACTACCTGGTCGCCACCGGTGCGCGGCCGTGGGCTCCGCCGATCGACGGCCTGGACGAGGCCGGGTACCTGACCTCGACCACGGCGATGGACCTGACCGAGGTCCCCGAGTCGATGCTGGTGCTCGGCGGCGGCTACGTTGCCCTGGAGCAGGCGCAGCTGTTCGCCCGCCTCGGCTCCCAGGTCACCGTGCTGGTGCGGTCCCGGCTCGCGTCGAAGGAGGAGCCGGAGGTGTCCCGGACACTGCAGGAGGTGTTCGCCGACGAGGGCATCCGGGTGGTCCGCCGCGCGGTGCCGACCCGGGTGTCCCGGGACGCGGCGACCGGGCAGGTCGTGGTTACCGCGGACGTGTCCGGCGGCTCGCAGGAGTTCCGCGCCGACCAGGTGCTCAACGCCCTCGGACGCCGTCCCGTCACCGACGGCTTGAACCTCGATGCGGTCGGGGTGAAGACCGGGGACTCCGGCGAGGTGGTCGTCTCCGACCATCTGCAGTCGTCGAACCCGCGGATCTGGGCCGCGGGCGACGTGACCGGGCACCCGGAGTTCGTCTACGTCGCGGCCCACCACGGCACCCTCGTTGCCGAGAATGCGTTCGCCGACGCCGACCGGTCCGTCGACTACTCCCATCTGCCGCGGGTGACGTTCACCGGACCGGCGATCGGCGCGGTCGGGATGACCGAGAAGGAGGTCGTCGCCGCGGGGATCCGCTGCGACTGCCGCGTGCTGCCCCTGGAGTATGTGCCCCGGGCGGTGATCAACCGCGACACCCGCGGGTTCATCAAGATCGTCGTGAACGCCGATACGAGCGAGATCCTCGGCCTCACCGCCGTCGCCAAGGACGCCGGGGAACTCGCCGCCGCAGGCGTCCACGTGCTCGGCAAGACCACCGCCGAAGTCGCCGACGCCTGGGCCCCCTACCTGACCATGACCGAAGGCATCCGGATCGCCGCGAAGTCCTTCACCACCGACCCGTCACTGCTCTCGTGCTGCGCATGAACGGCAACGCATGCAATCGGGGAGATCTCATCCGGAAGAGGTGCAGACGATGAGCGCCGATCACGACCGCGACGAACGGCGCGCCGGTCCCATCGTCGCCGCAGGGACCGGGCTGCTCCTACTGGCATGCTTCGCGCTTCCGTTGCTGCTCTGCTGCGGCCTGCCGCTCATCGCGGCGGGCGGAGCACTCGCAGGCGTCGGAGGGCTCCTCGGCAATCCCTGGATCATCCGTGCCGGGATCGCCGTCGCGATGGCCGTCACGGCCGGGATGCTCGTCAGGCTACGGCGGCGGCACCGAGGCCGCAGGACTGGCTGCTGCGAAAATCCTTCGACTGCTGATCGGAACCGGTAGCTCGATCGGATCCAGCCATCACCGCCAACGGGGCCACCTCGGCATCCCGCGGCCCTTCCAGGTCTCCACGAGACCGGCGACCCAGCGGACGGACGCGAAGAGTCCGTAGCCGGCCCCGGCGAGGCCCATGGAGACCACGAGCCAGCGACCGATCCCGAGCCACACGCTCCCGTCCACGTCGAGGGCCCACTGAGCGCCCGTGATAAGCCCGGCGACGGCCATCCAAACACCCGCGACGATCACTGCGACCGGCAGCAGCGCGAGGCACTGGCTATGTCAACCCCACTT
>NZ_DLOE01000034.1:0-42318 GCF_002479615.1 Arsenicicoccus sp. UBA7492
TTTAAGAGACACGCCCTAGCGACCCCAGTGGCCGCCCATGGGCGGGACCAGCCCCGCGTCCGCCCCCGCCGCCCGCATCGCGAGGGCGATCGAGTCCACGGTGTCGTGCGCGTTGAGCCCGCTCGGGTTGGGGACGACGTGGACGATCGCGCCGTGCCAGGGCTCCGGCTGCCGTCCACGCTTGACCTGCTTGACCTGCTTGACCCCGAACGCGATCCGGTAGGTCGTGATCCCCGCGAACGCCACCACGGTCGGACGCCGATCCTGCACCACCGAGGCCAGCCGGTCCAGGCCCTCGCGCAGCTCCTCGGGGCTCACCTCGTCGGCGCGCGCCGTCGCGCGGGCGACCAGGTTCGTCATACCGATCCCCCTGTCGCACAAGGCGACCCGATCGCTGTCGGCCAGCCCGGTGCTCGGGTCCATGACCCGGGGCACGAGGCCGGCCCGGTGCAAGGCCGGCCAGAACCGGTTGCCCGGCCGCGCGTAGTGCGCGTCCACGGCCCCGGACCACAACGAGGGGTTGATGCCGACGAGGAGGAGGCGCAGGGGATCCGGCAGCAGGTCCGCGATGACCCTCCCCCGGGCCTGCTGGAGCTCGTCGGCCGTGGGCCGCCGACCCCGCACGTATGCCGGGGAGCCCGCCGCCTCACGAGGCGACGGGCTCCCGCTCGGGTGCTGCGAGACCACTACTCGACGATGGCGTCGACGAACGCGACCGCGTCGAACGGCGCGAGGTCGTCCGGGCCCTCGCCCAGCCCGACGAGCTTGACCGGGACGCCGAGGGTGCGCTGGATGGCGACGACGATGCCGCCCTTGGCGGTGCCGTCGAGCTTGGTGAGCGCGATGCCGGTGATGGCGACCTCCTTGGCGAAGGCCTCGGCCTGCTTGAGGCCGTTCTGCCCCGTGGTGGCGTCGAGGACGAGGATGACCTCGTCGACCTCGGAGGTCTTCTCGACGACGCGCTTGATCTTGCCGAGCTCGTCCATCAGGCCCACCTTGTTGTGCAGGCGGCCGGCCGTGTCGAGGATGACGACGTCGACCTCCTGCTCGATGCCGGCCTTGACCGCGTCGAAGGCCACGGACGCGGGGTCGGCGCCGTCGCGGTGGGAGCGGACGGTCGGGACACCCACGCGCTCGCCCCAGGTCTCGAGCTGGTCGGCGGCCGCGGCGCGGAAGGTGTCGGCCGCGCCGAGGATCACGTCGCGGTCCTCGGCGACGAGCACGCGCGCGAGCTTGCCGACGGTGGTGGTCTTGCCGGTGCCGTTGACGCCGACGACCATGATCACGGCCGGGCGGTCACCGCGGCGGGTGGAGGCGATGCGGCGGTCCATGGTGGGGTCGACCAGGGTCAGCAGGTCCTCGCGCAGCCACTCGCGGGCCTCGGCCTCGTCCGTGGTGCCGTCGACGCGCACGTGGGTGCGCAGCGAGTCGACGAGCTCGGAGGTGGCCTGGACGCCGAGGTCGGAGGCCAGCAGGGTGTCCTCGACCTCCTCCCACGCAGCCTCGTCGAGCCGGCCGCTGGACAGCAGGGTGAGCAGGGCACGCCCGAAGGCCGTGTTGGAGCGGGCCAGGCGCGAGCGCAGCTTGTGCATGCGGCCCCGGGCGGACTCGGGCCGCTCGGTTGCGACCTCGGCCTCGGGGGCGGTGGGGGTCGCGCCCGACGGTGCTCCGTCGCGATCGCCGGGCTCGAGGGTCGTCGTGCGGGAGGTCAGGCCCTCGGGGTCCTGGTCGGGCGCGGGCGTGCCGACCGGCGATGACGACCGCGCGGTCTCGTCGTCGAGCTCGGCACCGTCAGCAGATCCGCCGCTGGTGCTGGTGGCGCCGCCAGGCTGTCCGGGCTCACCGGGCGTGCCGGCGTCGCGACGGGGAGCCTTGGGCTCGAGGACGTCTCCCCAGGTCGGGGCGGGCGCGTCACGGCGAGGCTCGGGTCGGGTCGAGGGCGGCTTGGGGGCGTCCTTGGTCCGGCCGCCACGGCTGCGCACGAGGCCGACGAGCGCGACGACGGCGAAGACGAGGATGCCGACGATGAGGAGCAGGTAGTCCTGGAGGGTGTCCACGCCGCCATCCTCGCAAAGGTCGACGCCCGACACACAACGCGCCGCCCGGCCGGCGCGACGCCGGACGGGCGGTGAGGGGTGTCCTGCGGGGTCGCGAGGACCCGCATGGCGACGGCCGGGGTCAGCGGCTGCTGCTGACCTTGTCCCGGGCGGCGGTGACGGTGTCGGCGACCCGCTCCTGCCCTTCGACGGTCAGGAGGGTGTCGCCCTCACGGGCGGCGGGGATGGCCACGAGGGCCACCACGACGAGGGCGAGAGCGAGAGCGAGCAGCATGCCAAGGATGACGACGACCATGACACCCAGTGTGTCCTGCCCGCCTGGGTGCCCGTCCAGAAATCGCCGCATCGCGTCCGGACTGTGATCAGGCTGGGCCATCCGAGTGAGCGGCGGCGACGGCCTCAGCGGGGAGGCCGTCGGCGGCGCCCTCGGTGACGCCAGCGCCCTCGGTGACGTCGGCGTCGTCGAGGTCGCGGATCCGCTGCGACACCACCGTCGTGACCCCGTCGCCCCGCATGGTGACGCCATACAGGGCGTCGGCGACCTCCATCGTGCGCTTCTGGTGCGTGATGACGATGAGCTGGCTCGAGTCGCGCAGCTCCTCGAAGAGCCCGATGAGCCGCCCGAGGTTGGCGTCGTCCAGCGCCGCCTCGACCTCGTCCATGATGTAGAAGGGGCTCGGCCGCGCCTTGAAGATCGCGACGAGCAGCGCCACGGCGACCAGCGAGCGCTCGCCGCCGGACAGGAGCGACAGCCGCTTGATCTTCTTGCCGGGGGGACGAGCCTCGACCTCGATGCCCGTCGTGAGCATGTTGTCCGGGTCGGTGAGCAACAGCCGCCCCTCGCCGCCGGGAAAGAGCCGCGAGAACACTCCGACGAACTCCCGCGCCGTGTCCTCGAAGGCCTCGGCGAAGACCCGCTGGACCCGGTCGTCCACCTCCTTGACGATGTCGAGCAGGTCGCGCCGCGACCGCTTGAGGTCGTCGAGCTGCTCGGTCAGGAAGGTGTGGCGCTCCTCCAGCGCGGCGAATTCTTCCAGCGCCAAGGGGTTGACGCGACCGAGGGCGGCCAGGCCGCGCTCGGCCTTGCGGAGGCGCTTCTCCTGCTCGTCCCGGACGAAGGCGACGGTGCGGGGCTCGCGGGCCTGGGCGTCGGGCTGGTCGCGGGATCCCTGCCGGCCCTCGGGGGTCTCGTGGTCGTGAGGCTCCTCATTGCCCTGGGAGTGCTGAGTGACCTTGGTCCCCTGGGAGCCCGCGCGCTCGCCCCGCGCCGGCTCCTCGATGACCGGGACCGGCTGGTGCGGGCCGTACTCCTCGACCAGGACGTCCGGCTCGATCCCGAGCTCCTCGATGGAGCGGGTCTGCAGCTGCTCGATCCGCAGCCGCTGCTGGGCGCGGGCCACCTCGTCCTTGTGCACCGAGTCGGTGAGCTCGCGCAGCTCGTCGGCGAGGGCCGTGACCCGGCGTCGTATGTCGACCAGCCCCGCCTCGCGGGTCGCCCGCTCGGCCTCGGCCCGGCCACGTCGCTCGGCGGCCTGCTCCACAAGCGAGCCCACCACGGTGACGGCCCGCTCGGCGCCGGCCTGGACCGCGCGGGCGACCTGGGCCTCGCGGCGACGACGCGCCAGGCGCTGGGCGGCCTGCTGCCGGGCCAGCTCCTCCTGCTGGGCCGCGCGCTCGAGCCCCGCCGCGCGACCGCCCAGCCCGCGCACCCGCTCCTCGCGGGTGCGCAGCGTCAGGCGCAGCTCGGTCTCCTGGTGCCGGGCGGCGGACGCCGATCCGGCGAGCTCGTCCCGGTGCTCGGTCGACGGCTCCGCCTCGTCCGGGTCGACCTCGGCCTGGGCGTCCTCCAGCCGCTGCTCGAGCTCGGCCAGCTCGCCCCGGTCGCGGTCGAGGCCCGCCGTGATCTCGGCGCCTCGGCGCTCGGTGCGCTCGGCCTCGGCGCGGGCCGAGCGGGCGGTGGCGGCCAGGGACCCGAGCTTCTCGGCGACGGCCGAGAGCTGGGCGTCGTTGTCGTTGAGGCGGTCCAGCGCGGCGTCGAGCGCGGCTCCCGCCTGCTCGAGCCGGCTCGCGGCCCCCTGCAGCTCGAAGGTCGCCCGCTCCCCCGCCGCCGTGGCCGCGTCGACGGCGACCCGCGCCTCGTCGACGGCGGCCTGCACCTCGAGCAGGCTGGGCGCCGAGCCGGAGCCGCCCCTGGCGAACCCCGGCGCGTGGACGTCACCGTCGGGCGTGACCGCGGTCGCCCCGAGGCCGACGACCGACTCCACGGAGCCGGCGTCGTCGACCAGGGCCACCCGCTCGAGGATCCGCACCAGGGCGGGCCGCACGTCGGCGGGCACCTGCTCGATCGCGTCGATGGCCCACACGGCCCCCGACGGCAGGGCCGGCCACGCCGGCCCGTCCGGGTCGGACTCCCCCGCCACGACCAGCGAGACCTGTCCGGCGTCCTGCTCGCGCAGCAGCGCCAGGGCCGACACCGCGTCGTCTCGCCCGGCCACGGCGACCGCGTCCGACGCCCACCCGAGAGCAGCCGCCAGCCGGGCCTCGTAGCCGCCGCGCACCTGCACCAACGACGCCAACGACCCGAGCACCCCGGACGCAGCCGCGCCGCCGGGACCCTCCAGGAGCACCGCCGCTCCGTCCTTGCGTCGCAGGCCGAGCTGCAGCGCCTCCAGGCGGGCCGTCGACGAGGAGCGGTCGCGGTCGGCGGCACGCACCGCGTCCTGCAGCCGGGTCACCTCGGCCTGGGCGGCCTCACGCTCGGCCTCCGCGCGCTCGTAGGCGCCGTCGAGATCCTCCTCGCCCTGCTCGTGGTCGGCGATGGACATCTCGAGGGCGTGGAACTCCTTGTCCGCCAACGCTGCTCGTTCCCGGGAGGCGGCGATGGTCTCGTCGAGCCGGCCGAGCTCGGCCTCGGCCGCCTCGATCCGCGAGCGTCGGGCCGCCACCTGCCCGGCCAGCCGCGCCAGCCCCTCGCGGCGGTCGGCCGCGGCCCGGGCGAGGCGGGCGAGCCGCTCCACCTCGTCCTGGTGCGCCCGCTCCAGCTCGCCGCGCCGCGTCACGGTCTCGGCGAGCCGATCCTTGACCTGCTCGACCTCCTCGGCGAGCGCCTGCTCCTGGGCCCGCACCTGCCCGGCCTCGGCCCGCAGCGCCTCGGGATCGCGACCGGCCTGCACCGGCTGGTGGGCCTCGTCGTCCGCGAGCAGGCGGGCGCGCTCGGCGGCCAGGTTGCCGGTGCCCGAGATGCGGTCGCGCAGGGACGAGAGGGCGAACCACTGCTCCTGGGCCCTGGCCACCTGCGGGGTGACCTCGGCGACCGCGGCCTCCAGCTGCTGCAGCTCGTCCTGGGCGGCACGCAGCGAGGCCTCGACCTCGGAGCGGCGGGCCAGCAGCGCCGTCTCGTCGGCGACCTCCTGCTCGAGCGTGCTCGTCAGCTGGACGAGGTCGTCGGCCAGCAGTCGCAGCCGGGCGTCACGGGCGTCGGCCTGGATGGTGGCGGCGCGCCGAGCCGTCTCGGCCTGCCGTCCGAGCGGCCCCAGCTGACGGCGGATCTCACCGGTGAGGTCCTGGACGCGCTGGAGGTTGCCCTCCATCTGCTCGAGCTTGCGCAGCGCGCGCTCCTTGCGCTTGCGGTGCTTGAGGACGCCCGCCGCCTCCTCGATGAACCCACGCCGCTCCTCGGGGGTCGCCCGCAGCACGGTGTCGAGCTGGCCCTGGCCGACGATGACGTGCATCTCGCGCCCGATGCCGGAGTCGGACAGCAGCTCCTGGATGTCCAGCAGGCGGCAGGCGGTGCCGTTGATGGCGTAGTCCGACCCGCCGTTGCGGAACATGGTCCGCCGGATCGTCACCTCGGTGTAGTCGATGGGCAGCGCGCCGTCGGTGTTGTCGATCGTCAGCGCGACCTCGGCCCGCCCCAGCGGCGGCCGCCCGGCCGTGCCGGCGAAGATGACGTCCTCCATCTTGCCGCCGCGCAGGCTCTTGGCCCCCTGCTCGCCCATGACCCAGGCGAGGGCGTCCACGACGTTGGACTTGCCCGAGCCGTTGGGACCGACCACGCAGGTGATCCCGGGCTCGAGCTTGAAGGTCGTCGCGGACGCGAAGGACTTGAAGCCCTTCATCGTCAGCTGCTTGACATACACGGTCGGCGGCGACTTCCTCGGCGGGGGACGCGGTCAGGTCGTCACTCTAGCGGCCGGGCCGTCCTGCGCCGGTTCACGGACGGTGATGTCGTATGACGAACCGCTACTTCTCGACGAGCGGCTATCTGTCGACGAACCTATTTCTCGACGAACCCAGAGGCGTCTCCACGCGGCTCCCCGGGGACGGCCACGCAGGACTCGACGTGCCCTGGCCGGCGCCGCCCCGCCCCGGGAGGCGGGGCCGGCGACAGGCGCCGGCCCAGCTCCTCCACCGTGTCGGCCGGGCCCTCTGCCACCACCTCGACCCGCCCGTCGCTCATGTTGCGGGCGTGCCCGGCAAGGCCGAGCTCCAGCGCCTGGGCCCGGGTCCACCATCGAAAACCCACGCCCTGCACCATGCCTCGCACGAAGTAGGTCGTCCTGGCGGTGCCCTCGGTCATGACTCCCAGCCTAGGCCACCCGGACGGGTCCGGCCGGGCTCCCCAGACCCACGACCCGCCGCGGGCGAAGGCATCAGCCGGGCTTCGTTCCCCAGGCTGATGATCCCGCCGGGGGTAGGTCCGTGGACCCCACGGGTCGGCCGGCCCCGGCCCCGGCCTCGGCCGTATGCCGGACCGCCCGCCGTCACCCGTGGTCGGCGCAGCAGGGCGTCGGCGTCGCCGTCTCGTAGGGCACGACCGTGCCCCCCGCAGCCGGTTGCACGACGAGCACGAGCCGGCCGGCGCGCCATACGGGCCGCACGTGCCCCCGGGTCACCAGGAGGGTCTCCGGACCGACCACCACGTCGGCGAGCCCCACCACCTCGTCGATCGCCGACCAGGCCAGCGCGTCGGCCACCGTCACGATGCCCGTCAGGCGCGGCCTGCCCGGATAGACCACGGCGCGACCGTCGCGACCCGCCTCCGCGTCGGCAGCGGCACGCGCGGCCGAGTCGGCGAGCCGCGGATAGCCACCACGCGCCCCTGGGGCGGCGAGCCCGATCTCGTCCGGGCTCGCCGCGGCGGTCTGCGGCACCAGGGCCGGACGCAGCGCGGCGAGGATGCGAGCCAGGTCAGCGCTCGTGGCGGTGCCACGGTCCACCGGACCGACAGGGCCACGTGCGAGGAGGCGCCCACCTCCCCCGGCACCAGGTGGGTGGACACGACGGCGGCGTCGCGCCCCAGCCTGGACAGCACGTCACCGAGGATCTCGGCCAGGTGGTCGGCGTCCCGCACCGTCGGGGCCACCGGGTCGAGCCCGACGACCACCGTCGTGGTGTCGCCGGGCTCGACCGTCGCCGTGGTGCTCACGTGCGGGGGAGGACCCAGATGGGGTTGGTGTAGAACCACAGGTCGTCCCAGGGGTTGGCCGCACCGACGACGTCGATGGCCGGCCCGGCCTTGTCCACGGCCGCGCCCCGCAGCCCGACCGCGGTGCGCTTGCCGTCGGATCCGCGCAGGCGGACGTAGACGCCGCGGTCACCGATGGTGACGGGACCGAACCTCAGCTCGACCCACTGCCCGCTCCCACCGTGCTGACGTCCCAGCTGCGGACGACCTGCGTCTCCGGAGCCACGAAGGTGTCGCGGTCGGAGGCCGGACCGGTCACGAAGCCCGCGACGGCGTCGACCTTGGCGAGCCTGGGCACGAACTGCGCCCAGTTGGGCAGCGACTGCGTACGGATCCGCACCACCAGCTCGGCCTGGGTGCCGCGGCGGACGGTGAGGACGCCACCGAGGCCGACCTCGCGACCGCCGGCGCGCATCCGCACGTCGAGGTCCTGCACGAGGCGCCCGTGGTCCACCCAGACGCGTCCGTCGCGCAGGCCGGACATGACGGCGGCGTAGTCGCGGCGGTCGGCGCCGACGAGCGTGCGGCTGTAGTAGCCGGGCCAGTAGTCACCGTTGCCGGTGTCGGGGACCGGCCCGTTGACCGGGTCGGCGTAGTGCCCCTGCTTGGCGAAGTCGCTGTCCGGGCCACCGCGCACGGCGGTGTCGAGGTAGACGCTGTGGCTGTCGGAGTTGGCGGTGATCCACCACGGCTTGCCCTCCGACAGGAGGCTGTCCCACAGCCCGCCCACGGTGGCCGTCATCCAGTCGAAGCCGCCGAAGGTCCGGTAGCTCTCCAGCGGGTAGCCCGCGAACGAGTCCTTGCTCGGCGAGCCGTCGTAGTAGCCGCGGCCCGAGCCGGGGCCGTGCGGCTTGGGGAGGCCCGCCGCCTGGTGGCCCGGGGCGCCCTCCATGCCGACCGCGATGCGTCCTGGCACGTCGCGCCAGCCGCGGATCTCGTGCGGGGAGTCGATCCCCTTGCGCGCCGGGTGGTTGGCCAGCATCAGCGCGTCCTTGATTTCGCGCGACCCGACCGCCGAGGCGAGGTAGGCCAGGCCCTTGAGCGCCAGCGACTCGTTCTGCGGGGTGGCGGCGGAGGCCTTCTTGACCGACCCGTCGTAGGTGTTCTCGAAGGCCTTGAGGACGGCGACCTCGTTGGCCCCGGGGTGGACGAAGACGGTGCCGTGCTCGGCGGCCGGGATGTTCCACTCCAGCCCCTGGAAGACGAGCATGTCGTCGAACTCCGCGCGAGCCGCCCGGATGTGCGGGTTGACCTTGTCGACGCCGATCTTGGCGTGCGTCTCCGAGCCGTGGTCCGTGATGACCATCCAGTCCAGGCCGTAGGCGCTCGCGTGCTGCACGTGGTCGACGACCCGGTACATCGCGTCGGACGAGAACTGCGTGTGGATGTGGTGGTCACCGGCGAGCCAGCGCTGGCCCCGTCCGTGACGCTTGCCTGAGTGGAGCATCTCCTGCTCGGCCGCGGCGGCGGTGCCGGTGCCCTGCTCGGTGACGAAGCCGGCGGCCGCCACCCCTGCGCCCAGCACACCGGCGGCGCGCAGGAAGTTGCGCCGGCCGAGGTCGCTCGGGGCCAGCTCCGTGTCGGGGACGTGCAGGTCCTCGGCCGGGCCGACGGGCGCGTCGTGGTCGTGGGAGTGGGTGTGCGGGTGCTCGTGAGAGTGGTCGTGAGGGTGGTGGTGGTGACCCATCGGGCGTCCTTCGCGTGCTCGTCAGGACCATCTCGCCGCCCCGGCGAGGTGGGTCGTCCGGGCATGAGTGCCCGGGCAGGCACCGTCAGCGTCCTCCCGCCGGGCAACGGTCCGGCGCGGCATCGTTGAACGCTCAGTGAACGTCTGGTGAGGTCGGAGGGGCTAGCTGCGAACGGTGGGATCGCCGCCGGCGCGCCGATCCCGCGGCCTCGGCTGGCACCGAGGGCAGTAGTGGCTGGAGCGGTTCATGAACGGCTCCCGACGGATGGGTGTCCCGCACCGCCCGCACGAACGACCTTGCTGCCCATAAGCGTTCAGCGACCGGTCGAAGTAGCCGCTCGCCCCGTTGACGTTGACGTACAGCGCGTCGAAGCTGGTCCCGCCCTGCTCCAGGGCCTCGCGCATGACCTCGGCCGCGTGGTCCAGGACCCGAGCCAGCGTCGGTTTCGTGAGCGATGCCGTGTCCCGCAGCCCGTTGACCTGCGCGCGCCACAGCGCCTCGTCCGCATAGATGTTGCCGATTCCGCTCACCAGCCCCTGGTCGAGCAGCGCCCGCTTGACCGCCACCTGCCGCGCCTTAGCCCGGCGCACCACGGCAGCCTGGTCATAGGCCGGCTCGAGCGGGTCGGGGGCGATGTGGGCGATGGACTCCGGTATGCCGGACGCCCGCCCTCCAGCGACGAGCTCGGACCAGGCGAGCCCGCCGAACGTGCGCTGGTCGACGAAGCGCAGCTGACGCGCCGGCTCACCCGACGGCCCGACGAGGTCGAAGGTCGCGTGCAGGTGCTTCTCCGGCGGCGCGTCGGGTTCCTCGACGAGCAGCTGACCGCTCATCCCGAGGTGGAGGATCAGCGCGTCCGCGTCCCCGCCCTCGTCCTCGACCACGAGCCAGAGGTACTTGCCGCGCCGCTCGGCGGACCGCACCAGCCGACCGCGCAGCCGGTCCTCCAGGTCGCGTGGACCCGGCGTGTGCCGGCGGGCGACGCGGGTTCCGCGCAGGCTGACGTCGGCGAGGCGTCGCCCGACCACGTGCTCGGCGAGGCCCCGGCGGACCACCTCGACCTCGGGGAGCTCCGGCATACGGCCTCGTCAGCCGCGCTCGAGGATCTCCCCGGAGGGGGTCCCGTCCGCGTCCGTGGCGACCGAGTCGTCGGCCGTCGGCGAGGTGGCTCGCGAGCTGAGCGCCGTCCACGCCACCTCGGCGGCCTTCTGCTCGGCCTCCTTCTTGGACCGTCCGACGCCCTCTCCAAGGACCTCGGTGCCCACGACCGCCTGGGCCGTGAACACCTTGAGGTGGTCGGGGCCCTCGTCGGTGAGGGAGTACTCCGGGACGCCGATCCCGAGTGTCGACGTCAGCTCCTGCAGGGAGGTCTTCCAGTCGAGGGCCGCCCCCATCCGCGCCGAGGACGCCATGAGCGGGTCGAGCAGGTGGTGGACCAGCGTCGACGCGGCGTCCGAGCCGCAGGACAGGTAGACCGCGCCGATCACGGCCTCGGTCGTGTCCGCGAGGATCGAGGTCTTGTCACGACCCCCGGTGCTCTCCTCGCCGCGTCCGAGCAGCAGGTAGGCCCCGAGGTCGAGACCGCGCGCGACGTCGGCGAGGGCTCGCATGTTGACGACGGCGGCGCGCAGCTTGGCCAGCTGGCCCTCGGCCTCGTCGGGGTGGGTGCGATAGAGGGTGTCGGTGACGACGAGCCCCAGCACCGAGTCGCCCAGGAACTCCAGGCGCTCGTTGTGGGGCAGGCCGCCGTGCTCGTAGGCGTACGACCGGTGCGTCAGGGCACGCGACAGCAGCGACTCGTCGACGCGCTCTCCGACCACCTGCGCGAGGTGGTCGACGAGGGCGCCGACGGGCCGCTGCTGCGAACCCTCCGGACCGGTCGCGGCGCGTGATGTGGTGCTCATGCGCTCGGCGACCCCGATCAGCCCTGGAGCTCGGTGCGCTCCGCGGCCGCGTAGTGACGACCGTTGTAGGAACCGCAGGACGGGCAGGCCATGTGCGGCTGCTTCATCGAGCGGCACTGCGGGCACGCCGTGAGGGCGGTCGCCGTGGTGCGCCAGTTCGCGCGACGCGAACGGGTGTTGGAGCGCGACATCTTCCGCTTCGGGACAGCCACGTCAGTTCCTCTTCTCTTCGTTGC
The DNA here is from genome assembly GCF_002479615.1 of Arsenicicoccus sp. UBA7492. Taxonomy (NCBI): domain Bacteria; kingdom Bacillati; phylum Actinomycetota; class Actinomycetes; order Micrococcales; family Intrasporangiaceae; genus Arsenicicoccus; species Arsenicicoccus sp. UBA7492. Next base: position 11,353 of record NZ_DLOE01000034.1, read on the forward strand.
TGGTCAGAGCTTGCAGGGCCGACCACCGGGGGTCGAGCACCTCGTGGTGGTGGTCCGGATCCTCCGCCAGGTGGGCTCCGCACTCGGAGCACAGCCCTGGGCAGTCGGCCCGGCACACCGGCTGGAACGGCAGGGTGGGCACCACTGCGTCCCGCAGCACCGGCTCGAGGTCGAGCAGGTCGCCCTCGAGCTCACGCACGTCGTCGTCCCCGTCGTCCGCCGCCACCTGCTCGTGTCGAGCAGCACGCTCGGCGTAGGCGAACAACTCCTGGAAGGTGGCCTCCACGGGGAGGGTCACCGGGTCCAGGCACCGCACGCAGGCGCCGGTCGCCGTGGTGGTGATGGTGCCGGTCACGAGGACGCCCTCGAGCACGGACTCGTAGCGCAGGTCGAGGTCCACGGGGGTGCCGGGCGCGACGGCGATGACGTCGGTCCCGAGATCCTCCGGAGCCTCCACGACGCGCTGCTCAGGGTGCATGGACCCGGGGCGACGACCGAGCTCCCGGGTGTCGAACACCAGGGGCGAGCGGGGGTCGAGTCGGGGCATGGCTCCAGTCCGAGCGGTCGAGGATGGTGACGGCACGTCCCGTCCGGGCCGCGCACATCGGTGCTGCCGGTCCGTCGCAGGCATCGAGATACCAGCACACAGACCGACGCACAAGACTACCGGACGTGGCGGGCTGCCCCAAATGCGACGACCCGTCCAGCCTCACTGCACCCCGCACCGCGCCGGCGGCTCAGGCTCCGCGCGCCCGCAACGCCCTCGCCACCGGCTCCGGGACGAGGTCCAGGCCGTAGCCGCCGAGGCGCCATACCTCCTTGACCAGCGAGCTCGACACGTGTTCGAAGGCGGGGTTCCCTGGCAGGAAGACCGTCTCGATGCCGGTGAGGTGCTTGTTCATGAGGGCCATGGGCAGCTCGTAGGCGAAGTCCGTGCCGGACCGCAGGCCCTTGACGACGGCCCCGATCTCGAGCCTCGTGCACAGGTCGACGAGCAGCCCGTCGGAGTAGGCCCCGACGGTCACGCCGGGGAGGTGGGCGACGGACTCCTCGACCAGACGCACCCGCTCGTCGATCGAGAACATCCCCGAGTCGGCCTTGGCGGGGTTGTAGAGCACGCCCACCACCACCTCGTCGTAGAGGCCGGTGGCCCGCTCCACGATGTCCAGGTGCCCGAGGGTCACCGGGTCGTAGGAGCCGGGGCAGATGCAGCGGCGCACCGCGCTCATGGTGTCCTCACCGGCCTCACAGATGCCAGGTCCTCGGCGCGTCGTCCCGTCGTCCCGCGGTCATGGGGGGTGGTCATGCCGTGAAACCTACCCCCGCTCGGCGTACCACACGACGGTCTCGCCGTACCGCTTCTCGTCGAGCGCGACCAGCCCCTGCGGCCAGGTGGGCTCGGGCGAGCGGGAGGACCGCTCGACCACGACGATCGCGTCCGCGGCGAGCCAGTCGCCCTCGAACAGACGGGCCAGGACGGCCGCGAGGGCCTCCTCGGACAGGTCGTATGGCGGATCGACCAGCGTGACGTCGAAGGGCTGCCCTGCTCGAGGCCCGGCGAGGACGCGCTCCACGGTGTCCCGGCGGACGGTGACGTCGCGAAGCCCGAGCTCCGCGGCGTTGCGGGTCACCACCTGCGCCGCCGACCGGTCGTGCTCGACCAGCAGGACGCTCGCGGCACCGCGCGAGGCCGCCTCGAGCCCGAGCGCCCCGGACCCGGCATACAGGTCGGCGACGTGGGCATCGGTGAGGACGTCGAGGTGGTCGAGACGGGAGAACACCGCCTCGCGCACCCGGTCGCTCGTGGGGCGGGTGCCGCGGCCGGTGGGGGTGCTGATGCGCCTGCCCCCGACGCTGCCGGCGATGATCCTGGTCACGCGGGCAGCCTACGGTCAGCCACGCTCGAGGTAGGCCGCGCTCTCGTCGTCGAGCGTGTCGGCGAGCCAGGCCGCCAGCCGGGGGTGGGCCGTGAGGGCGACGTCGTCGCGCAGCAGGGCCTGGGCGTCGTCACGAGCCTCGGCGATCAGCTCGACGTCGCGGGGGTTGGCGAGGCGGAGCATGCGGATGCGGCGCCGGCGCCCGCTCTGGCTGGCCCCGAGCACGTCGCCCTCGCCGCGCAGCTCGAGGTCCTGCTCGGCCAGGGCGAAGCCGTCCGTCGTGCCGGCGACGGCCTGCAGCCGCTGCCACGCCACGGGCCGGCCCTCGGGGTCACCGCTCGGGTCGACCGGGGTGGCGAGGAAGCAGGTGCCGGCGTGCTGTCCACGTCCGACCCGGCCGCGCAGCTGGTGCAGCTGGCTGATCCCGAACCGGTCGGCGTCCAGCACCACCATCACCGTCGCGTTGGGGACGTCGACCCCCACCTCGATGACCGTCGTGGCGACCAGCACGTCGATCTCGCCGGCGGCGAAGCGGCGCATGACGGCGTCCTTCTCCTCGCCCGAGAGACGCCCGTGCAGCAGCGCGAACCGCACGCCCTGGAGCTGCGGGGTGGCGTGCAGGAGCAGGTCGTAGGCCTGCAGGAGGCTCACCGCGGGCGGCCGTGCCGTGGCCTCGTCGGTGCCGCCGGGATCGATGCCGTCAGCGCCGTCGATGCCGTCAGCGCCGTCGGCGCCATCTGGACCGCCGGCCCCGGCGCCCGCCGAGGGCCCCACCTCGACGAAGCCGTCCTCGGTCTCGTCGCCGCTCGGGCTGTCGCTGTCACCGATCCGTCCGCACACGACATAGGCCTGACGGCCTGCGGCCACGGCGTCGGCCACGACCTGCCACATGCGGGCCATCCACGTGCCGTCCCCCTGCCGCACCACGTGCGTGGTGATGGGCGAGCGTCCGGCCGGCAGCTCGCGCAGGACCGCCGTCTCCATGTCGCCGAAGACCGTCATGGCCACCGAGCGAGGGATCGGGGTCGCTGTCATGACGAGGACGTGCGGCGGACGAGCAGCCTTGGCGCGCAACGCATCTCGCTGCTCGACGCCGAACCGGTGCTGCTCGTCCACGACGACGAGCCCGAGGTCGGCCAGCTGCACGGCCTCCTGGATCAGCGCGTGCGTGCCGATGACGATGCCGGCCTGGCCGGAGGCCGCCTCGGACAGGGCCCGGCGCCGGGCGTCGGTGCTCATCGACCCGGTGAGCAGCACCACCCTGGTGGCGTCGTCCGCCCCGCCCAGCAGGCCCGCCTCGGCCAGCGGGCCCATGATGGCGCGGATGGAGCGGTCGTGCTGGGCGGCGAGCACCTCGGTCGGGGCGAGCAGGGCGGCCTGCCCCCCGGAGTCGACGACCTGCAGCATGGCGCGCAGCGCCACGACGGTCTTGCCGGAGCCCACGTCGCCCTGCAGGAGCCGGTGCATGGGGACCGGGGAGGCCAGGTCGTGGGCCAGCTCCTCGCCGACGATCCGCTGCCCCTCCGTGAGCGGGAACGGCAGGGCCGCGTCGAACGCGTCGAGCAGACCCCCGGGCCGTCCGGGCCGGGCCGTTCCCTCGTCCGCGGCCGCCGTCAGCCGTCGCTGGACCAGCGCGGTCTGCAGCACCAGCGCCTCGTCGTAGCGCAGCCGAGCACGAGCGGTCTCGAGGTCGCCCCAGGTGCGGGGCTGGTGGATCAGCCGGATCGCGGTGGCCCGGTCGCACAGCCCGTGGCGGCGGAGCAGCTCGTCCGGCACGGGATCCTCCAGGTCGCCGACGGCGTCGAGCACGATGCCCATGGCGGTGCCGATCTGCCACGAGGTCAGCTTGTCCACGGCTCGGTAGACCGGGAGGATCTGCTGGTGCCGGACGGAGTCCTGGATGACCTGGTAGTCCGGGTGCGACAGCTGCCAGCGCCCGTTGAAGGTGCCGGCCTTGCCCGAGAACACCGCCAGCGTGCCGGGGGTGAGGTCCTTGGCCGGCCCCCAGTGGCTGAAGAAGGTGAGGTCGATCTCGGTCGTGCCGTCGGTCACGGTGGCGCGCAGCAGCTTCTTGCGGGGGTTGGAGCGGATCGGCGCGACGGCGGCGCGGAGCACCTCCGCGACCACGACCAGGTGCTCCCCCTCGTGCAGCTGGGTGGTGGACAGCTTGGCCTCGAGATAGGTCCGGGGGTACCACCCCAGCAGGTCAGCCGCCGTGACCAGGCCGACCTTGTCCAGCGGGTCGGCGGTGCGCTTGCCGAGCAGCGAGCGCAGGCTGCTGCCCGGTCCGGCGCGGTCCGCGCCCTCCCGGTCGACCCAGGTCGTCTCCCCCGCCACCTACTCGACCCCCACCAGCAACAGGTATGCCGCCTGCCCGCCCGCGTGGACGCCCACCTCCACGTCGGGCCACCGGGTGGCGAGGTGCTTGCGCACGACCGCGACATCGGCGTCGGACAGCCCCGCCGTCACGAGGGTGACCAGCTCGCCGCCCTGCTGCAGCAGGTGGTCGACGAGGTCGACGGCGACCTCGTCCATGGCGTCGCCGACCAGGACGATGTCGCCCTCGACGATGCCGAGCAGGTCACCCGCCCGGCAGGGACCCGCAGCCGTCGCCGCGTCACGCGTGGCCCGGGCGACCGCACCGCTGCGCACCTCGTCGACGACGGCCCGCATCGCCTCGGCCGCCTCGGCCGCCGGGGCCCCGCGATCGAGGACAGCGAGGCAGGCGAGCCCGGCGACGTCGGACCGGGACGGCACGACGTGCACCTCGCGGCGGGCGGCGGCCAGCTCGTCGGCCGCGCTCGTGACGGTGAGCAGCACGTCGGGGTCGTTGGGGAGCAGGACCACGGGGCGCCCGGGGTGCGCCTGGACCTCGTCGACGATGGCGCCGACGCTGGCCCGGGCTCCCGGGCTGCTCGGCACCACCAGGGCGCCCTCGGCGACGAAGAGCTCGCGCAGCCCCCGCCCGTCGGTGCAGGCCACGACCAGAGGCCCGTCCGGGTCGGCGACGGCGCCGGCGGTGCCGCGGCTCTCCCGGAGAGCAGCCGCCTGGGCGTGCAGGTCGGTGACCGTGACGGCCGACACGGCGCCGGCGTCGTCGGCGACCCGGAGCACGGCGTCGGGATCGTCGGCGTGCACGTGCACACGGGCCAGGTCGCCGTCGACCGCCACCACGACGCTGTCGCCGAGCGCGGCGAGCGACGACCTCAGGGCGACCACGCCGTCGGGCGAGGCCAGGTGGAGCACCAGCATCACCTCGTGCTGGGGACCGGAGTAGTCCTCCCCCACGTCCGGCCCGTCGTCGTGGGCCTCCCGGGCGAGCGCTGACAGGCGGTCCGCCTCCATGGCGGCGGCGCCGGGGTCGCCGGGGCCGGACTCACCGCCGTCGACCACCCGCTTGAGCGCGTCGAGGACCGTGACGAGGCCGGACGCTCCGGCGTCGACGACCCCGGCCGTCCGCAGCGCGGCGAGCTGGGTGGGCGTGCGGTCCAGGGCCGCGCGGGCCGCGGTGACGGCGGCGTCCACCACGGCGCTGAGGGTCGCCTGCGCCTGCCGGGCGCGCGCCTCGGCCGCCTCGGCGGCGCTGCGGGCGACGGTGAGGATCGTGCCCTCGGTGGGGTCACCGACGCAGTCGTAGGCCAGGTCCGAGGCCCGCCGGAAGGCCTGCGCCACCACACCGGCGTCCGCCCCGCCGTGGTGCGCCGGACGCTCGACGACGTCGAGCAGCCCCCGCACCAGCTGGCTGACGATGACCCCGGAGTTGCCGCGGGCCCCGAGCACGGCGGCACGGGCGAAGGTGGTGAGCTCCTCCTCGGGCTCCGCGGCGACCGAGCGCTCCACGGCGGAGTCGAGCGTGAGGAACATGTTGGTGCCGGTGTCGCCGTCCGGGACGGGAAAGACGTTGAGGGCATCGATCTCCTCGCGCCGCTCCGCGAGCGCCGCCCGGGACCGGACCGCCCACAGACGCAGGGCGTGGCGGTCGAGCACCCGCAGTGGATCGCGAGGCTCGCGGCGCTGCTCCTCACCCACGTGCGGCTCCCTCGGTATCGGTCGTCACTCGGCCCTCGGCCCTCGGCTCGCGCTGAGCCTACGCGAGCGCACCGACAGGCCCTCGCCGCCCCGGGCTGACCTTCGCCGCCCAGCGCAGACCATCGACGAACACCGCTCACCGTCGCGTGCTGCCGGACCCCGAGGCCCAGGTTTGGTGCCTGCCCCTCGGGTCGGCTACGCTAGAGCGGTTGCCCCACCACTTCCGCGCCGTCGGCGTGCTTGTCGGGGCGCACCCCGACTGTCAACGAATGTAGGAGATCACCGTGGCTGCCAACTGCGATGTCTGCGGCAAGGGACCGTCCTTCGGTCACAGCATCTCGCACTCGCACCGTCGCACCAAGCGCACCTGGACCCCCAACATCCAGCGTGTCAAGGCTCTGGTCGGCGACGCGGGTGTGACCCCCAAGCGTCTCAACGTCTGCACCTCCTGCCTCAAGGCGGGCAAGGTCAAGCGCTGACACCAGCACCGCACGACCGCCGAGGGCGGCTCTCCACCGGGAGAGCCGCCCTCGGCGTCATACCTGAGCGACCCGCAGGAGACCGTATGCCGAGCGCCACGACCCGCGTGGTCGCCGTGGACGTCGCGCGCTGCCTGGCCCTGCTCGGCATCCTCGTCAACCACCTCGTCGGCGGCCTGGCGAGCGCGATCCTGTGGGACGTCCACGCGGTGCTGTTCGCGGTGCTCGTCGGCGTCGGCGCGCAGCTCGGCTCGACCGCCCACCGTCGTGGGTCCACCGTCGCCGCCGGCGCCGTCCGGGCCACCGCCCTCGCCGTCGTCGGGCTCAGCCTCGCCGAGCTCGAGACCCGGGCCGCCATCGTGCTCGTGAACCTCGCCGTGGTGACCCTGGCGGTCACCTGGGCGGCCCGTCGCAGCACCGTCGTCGTGGGTGCGGTGGCTGTGGGCATCGCCCTCGTCGCACCCGTGCTCGCCCACCTCGCGCGGGGCGAGATGCAGGGCCCCTGGCACCCCGACGTGGCGTGGAGCGACCTGGAGGACCCGACCCACGCGCTGGCCACCCTGCTGGTCGCCACGTCCTACCCTGCGCTGCTGTGGACGGTGCTCGGGCTGCTCGGCGTCCTCGCGGCGCGGGCCTACCTGCCCGGCGACGGTCGGCCGGCCCGGCCCGCCGCCCTCGCCCTGACCGGGCTCGGGCTGGTGCTCGTGGGGCGGGTCGGGAGCATCCTCGCGCTCGTCCTGACCGGCCGGACCGCCCTGCTCGAGGCGGAGCAGCAGGCGGCGCTGGAGGAGTCCGCCCTGCCGGACGACCTCGATCGGCTCTCGCTCGTGGGGGCCTACCTGCCCTCGACGCCCAGCCTGCTCGTCAGCGGCGGCCTGGCGCTGCTGGTGCTCGCCGGGGTGCTGGGCCTGTGCCGCTCGGACCGGGTGCGGGGATCCCTGGTCGTGCGGGCCGCCGCGGACGTGGGGTCGATGACCCTGTCCGCCTACGCCCTGCACGTCCTGATGCTGCCCGGCACGGAGGTCGCCCTCGACGCCTGGCCGGGCCTGGACCCCTGGTGGCTCTACCTCGCGCACGTCACGGTCATCGCCGTCGCTCTGCTGACCTGGCGTCGCACCCTGCGCCGTCCGGCGTCGGTCGGTCCGCTGGAGTGGCCGACCCGAGCAGCGATCTCGGCGGTCACCCGGCGAAGTGGTCCCACCCCTGCCCCTGGATCGCCTCGCCATCCAGCGTGACCCGCGGCCGCGCGTCGTCCGCCTCCACGACCCGGCCGACGGCCCACCAGTGCCCGTCCGGGTCGCTCTGGTCCCGCAGCAGCGGGCTGTCGGCAGGGAAGGTTGCGAGGAGCGAGTGCTCCTCGCCCCCGGTCAGCACCTGCGACCACGCCACGTCGAGCGGCAGCACGTCCGTCAGCGGCGGGTCCACGAAGTCCCGCTCGAGGTTCGTGCGGTCGAGGTCGATGCGGACCCCGGACGCCCGGGCGATCCGGCCGGCGTCACGCACCAGGCCGTCGGACACGTCCATCATCGCGGTGGCGCCCGCGAGCGAGGCGACGACCCCCGAGGAGACGGAGGTCACCGGCGTGCGGTGGAACCACATGAGGACGCTCCGGGCGCTCTGCTCGTGCCATCCCGGAGGGGGCTCCTCGCCCGTGGGGTATGGCCGGGGGCTGCCGGGATCCGTCTCCCCCTGGTCGTAGAGCCACCAGCCGGCCCCCGACCAGCCGAGGGACCCGTGGACGGCTAGGACGTCGCCGACCCGCGCCCCTGACCGCAGCACCGGGTCGCGGCCCTCCAGGTCGCCGAGCGCCGTGATCGAGACCATCACCACGCCGTCGGGCGCCCCTGAGAGGTCCCCGCCCACGACGCTCACGTCATACCGCTCGGCCTGGGACGCGACCCCCTGCGAGAACTCCTCGGCCCACCGGGCCGGCAGGTCACCGTGCGCGGCCAGGGTGACCAGGAGCCCGGTCGGGCGGGCGCCCATCGCGGCGATGTCGGCGACGTTCTGCGTGACGAGCTTGGACCCGACCTCGGCCGGCGTCGACCACTCGTCGCGCCAGTCGTGCCCCAGCACCATCGTGTCGGTGGTCGCGACCACGGAGCCGGTCGGCGCCCGCAGGACGGCGGCGTCGTCACCGGGCGGCACCAGGACATCCTCGGACTGGACGAAGTAGGGGAAGATCCGGTCGAGCAGGTCCTCCTCGGAGAGGTCCCGCAGGCGCGGTCCGTCCTCGGCGTGGGCTTCTGACATGCGACCTCCAGTGCGGGCCTTCGGGAGCGACACGCTACCGTGGTCGCGAAGCGGCACCACCCTTGGTCCCGCACCCGCCGCAGCGACGCGGCGGTCACCTAGAACGAGTGGAGGATTCGATGGTCCAGGCCTACATCCTGATCCAGTCCGAGGTCGGCAAGTCGTCCCAGGTCTCCGAGTCCGTCGGCGCCATCGACGGCGTGGTCAAGGCCGAGGAGGTCACCGGACCCTACGACGTCATCGCCCGGGTCGAGGCGGAGAACGTCAACGAGCTCGGCCAGCTCGTCATCGCCAAGATCCAGGACATCCAGGGCATCACCCGCACCCTGACCTGCACCGTCGTCCACGGCTGAGCAGGAGACCGTGCAGGGTCTGCTCGACCGACGCATCCTCGTCACGGCCACCGTCTGCGCTCTCGCAGCGGTGGCCGTGACGCTGCTCCTGCTGCGTCCGCGGCCGGTCGAGGTGGTCGCCGGCCCCGCCGACACGTCGGCAGCCTGCGTGGCGGCCCGGGAGCACTGGCCCGTCACGGTGGCCGGTCAGGAGCGCCGAGACGACGTCGTGGGCGCCCGGAGCGCGACGGCCTGGGGATCGCCCGCGATCATCGCCCGCTGCGGCCTGGCTCCGCAGCCGCCCAGCGCCGACCAGTGCATCGACGTCAGCGGGACGGACTGGGTCGTGCAGCCGCTGACGGACGGGACGCGGCTGACGTCATACGGCACGGACCCCGCGATCGAGGTGCTCGTCCCCGAGCGCTACGCACCCGCTCCCCTGCGGGTCGGGGTCTTCGCGGACGCCGTCCGGTCTCTGCCCTCGACCGGTCGCCGCTGCACCTGACTCCCCGGTGCAGACTGGGCCCATGAGCGCCTCCGACAACGCCGCCCCCACCGAGCACCAGGGCGGGGACAGCCTGGTCACCGTCCTCGTCGCCCTCGGCGCCAACGCCCTGATCGCGGTCGCCAAGACGGTGGTGGCGGTCATCACCGGATCCGCGTCGATGGTCGCCGAGGCGGCACACTCGTGGGCGGACGCCGGCAACGAGATCTTCCTGCTGCTGGCCGAGCGCAAGTCGGGGCGCCCTCGCGACCGCTCGCACCCCCTCGGCTACGGCCGCGAGGCGTACGTCTGGTCCATGTTCGCGGCGTTCGGCCTGTTCACGGCCGGCTCGATCGTCTCCATCTGGCACGGCATCACCTCCCTGACCACCGAGGAGGCCGAGACCGACTACCTGCTGGCGTACGTCGTGCTGGCCGTCGCCTTCGTCCTCGAGGGCATCTCCTGGCTGCAGGCCATGCGGCAGACGCGACGCGAGGCCCGGGCCCGCGGCCTGTCGGCGGCCCGCTACATCTGGGGCACGCCCAACCCCACCCTGCGCGCCGTCGTCGCCGAGGACAGCGCGGCGCTCATCGGCATCGTGCTCGCCGCGCTGGGCATCCTGCTGCACGAGCTGACCGGCAACCCGGTGTGGGACGCCGTCGGCTCGATCCTCGTGGGCGTCCTTCTCGGGATCGTCGCGATCTTCCTCATCGACCGCAACCGCGACTTCCTCACGGGGCAGGCGGTGTCGCCCGACGTCCGACGCAAGGCCCTCACCGCCCTGCTCGGGCACCCCGAGATCGAGCGCGTGACCTACCTGCACCTCGAGTGGGTCGGCCCGCAGAAGGTCTTCCTGGTGGCCGCCGTCGACCTGACGGGCGACGCCCCCGAGCACGACCTCGCCGTGACCCTGGACCGGCTGGGCGACGAGCTGCGGACGCACGAGATGGTCGAGGAGGCCGTCCTGACCCTCGCCACGCCGGACCGTCCGTCGCTCGAGCTGGGCTGATCCCACCCCACGGCTGACCGGCGCCTCCCCCTGTTGGCCTGCCCGTCGCCCACCCGACGGCGGCCCGTCACCTCGCCGAGGCAGGCTGCGGGGATCCGACCAGACTCCCCCGGAGGTCCGCCATGCGCACCCGTCACGCCCTCGCCGGTCTCGGCGCCCTCACCCTCTGCCTGTCCCTCGGCGCGCCCGCGGTCGCCGGGCAGGACGGCGCCGGACAGGACGGCACCGGCAGGGACCAGGTCAAGGAGCAGGCCAAGGACCAGCGACAGGTCCAGGCACAGGGGCGTGGCAAGGGCCACCAGCGGCTCTACACGTTCGCCGTCATCGGGGACACGCCCTACGGCGCCGAGATGATCGCCCGCTTCCCGCAGGACGTGGACCGCATCAACGCCGACAAGGACGTCCAGCTGGTCATGCACGTCGGCGACATCAAGAACGGCTCGTCGCCGTGCTCCGACGCCTACTTCACCTGGATGCGAGGGCAGCTCGACCGGCGCGAGGACCCGGTGGTCCTCACCCCCGGGGACAACGAGTGGACCGACTGCCACCGTCCCGCCGCCGGTGGCTTCGACCCGCTGGAGCGGCTCGCCAAGGTCCGCTCGGTCTTCTACCCGCAGCCTGGCACGACCCTCGGCAAGCACCCGATGTACGTCAACGCCCAGACCTCTCTCGGCTTCCCCGAGAACGTCATGTGGTCCCGCGCCGAGGTGCAGTTCGCCACGGCCCACGTCGTCGGCTCCAACAACGGTTTCCTGCCGTGGACCGGCAGGACGACCACCACGACGCAGCAGCTCGCGGAGGCGGTCGACCGCACCGCCGCGGCCGTCACGCACATCCGGGCAACCTACGCCGAGGCGCGCCGCACCAAGGCCAAGGCGGTCGTCATCGGGATGCAGGCCGACATGTTCGACGTGACCCAGAAGGCCTGGAGCCTCGACACCAACAGCGCCTTCGTCCCCGTCATCAAGGCCCTGACGGAGGAGTCCAACCGCTTCGGCGGGGCGACCTACCTCCTGGACGGCGACTCGCACGTGTTCAACGACGACTACCCGCTGACCGCCGGCTCGGTCTGGCTGCAGCGCTACGGGCTCACCACGCCGGCCCCGAGGATCCACCGCATCACCGTCGACGGCGAGGCCGCCGCGGACGAGTACCTCTCGATGACCGTCGACCCCAAGGCCAAGAAGGGCTCCCGCGACGTCCTCGTCTACCGCCGCGTGCCCCTGACCTGACCGACGCTCGTGGGAGAGTGGCGGCATGCCTCTCCCCCACGTGCTCCCCGGGCGGCGGTATGCCGTCCGCGTGGCCCCCGCCCACCCCGTCGCCGGCGGCGTGGCCACCGGCATCGCGGCCCGCGACGTGGTGGGTGTCCTCGTCGGTGCGGACGCGGGCACGTGGACGCTGCTGCCCGAGGACCGTGGCCCCGAGACGGTGGCGGTGGCGGACGTGCGGGCGGCCCGCGAGGTGCCGCCCCGCGTCGTCCGCCCGACCTCCTCGATCGACGACGTCCAGCGGCTCGCCGCTCGCGGCTGGCCAGGTCTCGAGCAGCACCGCCTCGGCGGGTGGCTGCTGCGGGCGGGTGCGGGCTACACGGGGCGGGCCAACTCCGCCCTCGTCGCCGGGGATCCGGGGCTGTCGGTCGAGGACGCGGTGACGCGGGTCGAGGCGTTCTACGCCGAGCGCCAGACCTCGGCCCGCTTCCAGCTCGCCTATCCCCTCACGGGACCTCAGGACCCGGCCGGTGACGTCGACGCCGTGCTCGCCCGGCGCGGCTACGCGGTGGTGACGCCGACCTACACCTACGTCGCCGACCTGCGCACGCTGGACCCCGCACCGCTGGGCGACCTGGCCGCCTCCTGGGCCGACGACCCGGACGAGGAGTGGCTCGCCCCCGAGAGCCCGCTGCACGGTCGCCACCCGCGCGCCGTCGACGTCATCACGGCGTGCCCGGCGGGCTACCTGACGCTGCGGTCGGGCGATGCCTTCGTGGCCCGGGCGCGGCTCGTCGTCACCGAGGACTGGTGCGGCATCACCGAGCTCGTCGTCGACGAGTCGGCGCGCGGGCGGGGGATCGGACGTCGCGCCATGGGCGAGCTGACCCGTGCGGGGCGCGAGTCGGGGGCCCGCTTCGGCTACCTGCAGGTGCTCCAGACCAACGCCGCGGCCACCAGCCTCTACGACGCCCTCGGCTGGCATCGGCACCACCGCTACCACTACCGCGCCCTCCCCTCCTGAGGCCCTGGCGCCCCCGAGGCTCCTGACGGCGGTGCGGTCGGTCTTCTCGGCATACGGTGTGGGCATGCACGAGGACTGGACCCTGGCCACCCGCTCCGTCGCCCTCGGACGCCCGGCGCACGAGCCCGGCGCGCCGGTCAACGCGCCGCTCGAGCTGTCGAGCACCTATGTCGCGGGCGCGGATCCGGGCTACGGACGCGTGGGCAACCGCACGTGGGACGCCTTCGAGCAGACCCTCGGCGGGCTGGAGGGCGGCCGGTGCCTCGCCTTCGCCAGCGGTATGGCGGCCGTGGCCGCCGCCCTCTCCCTCGTCCCGCGAGGCGGGGTCGTCGTGGCGCCGGACGGGGCCTACAACACGACGCTGTCGCTGCTCGCGTCGCTGGCTGCGGACGGCTCCGTGCGCGAGCTGCGTCGCGTGGACCCGGCCGACACGGACGCGGTGGTCGCGGCGCTGCCGGGGGCCGACCTGGTGTGGCTCGAGTCCCCCACCAATCCCCTGCTCGAGGTGGCCGACCTGTCCGCGATCGCCGCGGCCGCCCACGACGCCGGTGCGATCGTGGTGTGCGACAACACCTTTGCGACTCCGATCGTGCAGCGGCCGTTGGAGCTCGGGGTCGACGTCGTCGTCCACTCGGTGACGAAGTACCTCGCGGGACACTCCGACGTCGTCCTCGGTGCCGTCGTCACGGACCGACGTGAGCTCGGCGAACGGCTGCACGCGCACCGGACCCTGCACGGCGCGATCCCGGGACCGCACGAGACGTGGCTGGCGCTGCGCGGCATGCGCACCCTGGCGCTGCGGGTCGAGCGGGCGACGGCGAGCGCCGCCGAGCTGGCCAGGCGGCTGGGCGAGCACCCGTCGGTGAGCCGGGTGCGCTACCCGGGGCTGGGCGCGATCGTGTCCATCGAGATCGCCGCCGGCGCAGAGGCCGCCGACCGCGTGTGCCGCGCCACCCGGCTGTGGACGCACGCGACGAGCCTCGGCGGGGTGGAGTCACTGCTCGAGCGCCGTCGCCGTCACGCCAACGAGCCCGTCGTCGTGCCCGAGGATCTCGTCCGCCTGTCGGTCGGGATCGAGGACGTCGAGGACCTGTGGCGCGACCTCGACCAGGCACTGCGCAGCGTGTGACACCTGGCCCCGCGTCGTCGAGCCGGGCACCCGCGCCGCTGACTCGGGTCGCCGCACCCGTCTCACCCTGCAACCCGAGACCACCTCGCCAGCGCGACGCCGAACCGGGCACCCGCGCCGCTGACTCGGGTCGCCGCACCCGTCTCACCCTGCAACCCGAGACCACCTCGCCAGCGCGAGACCGGCCCCCACGAACCTAGCGGCGCTCCTCCTTGCGGGCCCGCGACATCAGCTGCGTGACGACCTCGCTGGGGTCGCGCCCGTCGTGGACCACGGCAGCGACCTGCTCGACGATCGGCATGTCCACCTCGACGCTGCGCGCCAGCGCCAGGATCGACTCGGCGGACTTGACGCCCTCGGCGACCTGGCGGGTCTCGGCGACGACCTCGTCGACGGTCATGCCCTGACCGAGCTTGACCCCGAAGGAGTGGTTGCGCGACAGGGGCGACATGCACGTGGCGATGAGGTCGCCGACGCCCGCGAGCCCCGAGAAGGTCAGCGGCTTGGCCCCGAGCCGCACACCGAGCCGCGTGGTCTCGGCGAGGCCGCGGGTGATGATCGAGGCCTTGGAGTTGTCACCCATGCCCAGGCCCTCGGCCATGCCGACGGCGAGGGCGACGACGTTCTTGGTCGCGCCGCCGAGCTCGCACCCCACGACGTCGGTCTCGGTGTAGGGACGGAAGTAGGGGGTCGCGCAGGCGTGCGCCACCTCCTCGGCCGTGGCCTTGGAGGTGGACGCCACGACGCTGGCGGCGGGGTCCCGGCGGACGATCTCGCGCGCCAGGTTGGGGCCGGTCACGACCGACACGCGGTCGGGGTCGACGTCACCGACCTCGCAGATCACCTCGGACATGCGTCGACCGGTGCCCAGCTCGATCCCCTTCATGAGGGACACGTGCAGGGCGTCGGCCGGCAGGTGCGGACGCCACCCGTCGAGGTTGGCCCGCAGGCTCTGGGACGGCACCGCGAGCACCACGATCTGGGCGCCGTCGAGCGCCGCGGCCACGTCGTCCGTCGCGGTGATGCGGCGGGATAGGGTCAGGCCAGGGAGGTACTGGCCGTTGGTGTGGTGCCGGCGGATCTCGTCGGTGACCTCGGCGCGGCGACCCCACATGGTGACGTCGTTGCCGGCGTCGGCCAGGATCATCGAGAAGGCCGTCCCCCAGCTGCCAGTCCCGAGCACCGCGACCCGCCGGGCGGGAGAGGTGGTGCTCACTCGGACTCCCCGTGACGGCGCATGTCGTAGCGGGTCGGCGGGGCGGTCTCGCCGCGCAGCTGCTCCAGCAGGCCGATGACGTCGCGCATGATGCGGTCGGTCGCCTCGCGGACGACCTCGCCGGTGACGGGACGACCCTGCAGGTCGGAGAGGTCCACCGGTGGGCCGGCGAGCACCCGCATCGTCTTGCGGGGGAACGGCCGAAGCTTGCCGGAGTAGGGCGCCAGCAGCTCCTGGACGCCCCACTGCGCCACCGGGATCACCGGGCACCCCGTCTCCAGCGCGATGCGGGCGGCGCCGGTCTTGCCGGTCATCGGCCACATCTGCGGGTCGCGGGTGATGGTGCCCTCGGGATAGATCGGCACGGTCTTGCCCTGCTGGATGGCGGTGATCGCCGCTCGATAGGCCTCGATCGCGCGACCGGTGTTGCGGTAGACGGGGATCTGCCCGGCCTGCCCGATCAGCCGGCCGAAGAACGGGACCCGGAACGCGGCGTCCTTGGCCAGGAAGAACGGCGGGCGCCCGTTGTCGTAGAGGAAGTGCGCCAGCATGATGAAGTCCAGGTGGGACACGTGGTTGCAGCAGACCACCACACCACCCGGCCGGTCCAGGTGCTCGGCGCCCCGCCAGTCCCGCCTCATCAGCGGCACCACGCCGGACTTGGCGATCGCGACGCACACGCGATAGGCCCACGGCAGCCGCACCCTCGGCGATCGACCCACGTCAGTCCCTTCGACAGGCGGGCGGCCGGGAGCTCCCGGCCAGGTGGCCCGCCGACACATCTTCGCGGAGCGTCCCGCGTGCTGTCGACCTCAGCGCACCGCGCGCCGCGCCTGCCAGACTGCAGGTGATGTCCGCTCACACCTCCCCCGCGCCCGCCGTCCCCTGGCGAGTCGTCGTCCCCGTCAAGGACACCCGCCTGGGCAAGTCCCGACTCCAGCCGCCCGACGGGGTCCCGCGCAACCTGCTCGCCATGAGCCTGGCCCTCGACACGATCAACGCCGTCCGGCACTGCGTGGGTGCCGCGGCGGTGGTCGTGGTCACCTCGGACGCCGCGCTCGAGTCCCACGCCCGCGCCTGGGAGATCCCGGTCGTGCCGGACCCCGGGGACGGCCTGGACGCAGCCCTGCGGGCCGGTGCCTCGTATGCCGAGGAGCGCGCCGCCGCCTCGGGCCTGCCCGCTCCCGGGGTCGCCGCGCTGCTCGGGGACGTGCCCGGCATGCACCCGGACGACCTGGCCGCCGCGCTGCGTCTGGCCGAGGGGGTCGACCGCGGCTACGTCCCCGACCACGAGGGCACCGGGACGGTGCTGCTGACGGCCAGGCCCGGGGTCGCGCTGGACCCGGCCTTCGGCGCCGGCTCGGCGGCCCGGCACGGCGCCGGTGCGGTGGACCTCACGACGCTCGGCCCGGTGCCGGAGCGCTTCCGCCTGGACGTCGACGACCGGGCGTCGCTGGCCCGCGTGGCGGCGATCGGGGTGGGTCGGCATACGGCCATGGTCCTCTCGCTGGGGACCCCCGAGCCCTCAGCCGCCCAGCAGGCCCAGGGCCAGCGCTGAGGCCGTCACGGCGAGGACCGCGCAGGCGGCGCCCGCCAGCGCCAGGCGCCACAGCCGCCAGCGCACCCCGGCCGTGCGGCAGCGCTGCAGCCACAGGAGGGTCGCCAGGGAGGCCCAGGGGGTGACGAGAGGACCGACGTTCGCACCGACGAGCACCGCCATTAGGCGGGTGGGTTCGCCCACCCCCGCCGGCTCGAGCGCCAGGTAGGCCGGCAGGTTGTTGACGACGTTGGCAGCGACCGCCGTCACCCCGGCCACGCGCAGCAGGTCCCCGGTGCTGGATCCCGTGCCGGCCAGGGCCACCAGTCCGTCGAGGTGCCCGGCCCCGTGGGCCCAGGCCACCACCGTCGTGAGGACCGCGAACCCGGCGACCGTCCCGAGGGGCGGTCGTGGGTGGTTGCCTGCCTGGGGCAGGCAGAGGGGGCAGGACGCCGACGCACGACGAGGGGGCGCCACCGATCGTGGCGCCCCCTCGTCGGGCTGTCCGGTGCCGGAGGTCGCTACTTCTTCGGGGCGGCCTTCTTGGCGGCGGAGCGGGCCGCGGGGCGCGGGGTCGCGACCTTGGCGGCGGAGGTCTTCTTGGCCGTGCTCTTGGCAGCCGTGCTGGTGACCTTCTTGGCAGTCGTGCTGGCGGCCTTCTTGGCCGTCGTGCCCTTGCTCGTCGTGCCCGCGCTGGCGCGCTTGGCGGGTGCCGCCTTGGTGGTGGCCTTCTTCGCGGTGGCCTTCGTGGCCGGCGCGGCAGTCGTGGTGGCGCCGAGCGCCGAGGCGGAGTTGGCGCGAGCGCCGGCGACGCCGGCCTTCGGCAGCTTCTTGGGGTCGGAGACGACGTCCTTGAACTGCGTGCCCGGACGGAACTTCGGGACGTTGGTCTTCTTGATGCGCACGGACTCACCGGTGCGCGGGTTGCGTCCCGTGCGGGCCGCACGTGCGGCGCGCTCGAAGGTGCCGAAGCCGGTGATCCCGACCTTGCCGCCCTTGGCCACCTCACGGATGACGACGTCGACGAGGGCCTCGACCGCGTCGGACGCGGCCTTGCGGCTACCCAGACGGTCCTCGAGGGCGTCGAGCAGATCTGCCTTGTTCACGATTCCTCCACGAATCCCGGTGCACGCCCGGTGGTTACCGGTCGTCGCAGGTCAGCTCGCCGCAACAGCCCTGCACGGCAACGACGTTCGACCTGGCATCGACGGTAGGGGCAACCGGACGCGGCGTCCACGGTTTGTCAAACTTGGCGTCGTTGCAGGGCAACGACATTGACCCCAGCAGACCGGCCTGCGCCGACGGCCGGGTGAGGGCAGGACCTCCGGTCACCGGCCTTCCCGACGGGGTCGACCCGCTGACCCGGTCAGCGTGGAAGTTGTTGATCGACAAACGACTTCGCGGTATACCGAGGTGGCGACGCGCACCTCGACGTCCCCGATCCGAGACCCCGAGGAGCGCTGCCGGGGGCACGTCGACACTGTCGTGGACGCGCCTCCCGACCCTCGAAATCCGTTGTCCGCCACCGGGCGTGGCGTTACGCCGTCCGGGTGAGCGGTCCCGTCGGCTAGACCGTCGTGCGGGGCTTGTAGGCCGGCCGGTCTGCCTCGTAGGCCTCGATCGCGTCCTCGTGCCGCAGCGTCAGGCCGATGTCGTCGAGCCCCTCCAGCAGCCGCCAGCGCGTGTAGTCGTCGACCTCGAACGGCGCGACGATGTCGCCGCAGGTGATGGTCTTGTCCCGCAGGTCGACCGTGATCTCGGTGCCGGGGTCGTTGTCCAGCGCCTTCCACAGCAGGTCGACGTCGCCCTGGGACACGACGGCCGTGAGCAGCCCCGCCTTGCCGGAGTTGCCGCGGAAGATGTCGGCGAATCGGCTCGAGATCACCACGCGGAAGCCGTAGTTCATCAGCGCCCACACCGCGTGCTCGCGCGACGAGCCGGTGCCGAAGTCGGGTCCGGCGACGAGGACCGAGCCCTCGGCATACGGCGCCTGGTTGAGGACGAAGGTGGGGTCGCTGCGCCAGGCCGCGAAGAGGCCGTCCTCGAAGCCCGACCGGGTGACCCGCTTGAGGTACTCCGCCGGGATGATCTGGTCGGTGTCGACGTTGCTGCGACGCAACGGGACTCCGACGCCGGTGTGCGTGGTGAAGGCATCCATGGCGGGCTCCTCAGTGGGTGGCCGGCTCGCGGGCCGGCTCCAGGTCGGCGGGGCTGGACAGGGTGCCGCGGACGGCGGTGGCGGCGGCGACGGCCGGCGAGACCAGGTGCGTGCGACCGCCCTTGCCCTGGCGCCCCTCGAAGTTGCGGTTGGAGGTGGAGGCGCTGCGCTCCCCCGGGGCGAGCTTGTCGGGGTTCATCGCCAGGCACATCGAGCAGCCGGGCAGGCGCCACTCGGCCCCGGCCGCGGTGAACACCGCGTCCAGCCCCTCGGCCTCGGCCTGCAGCTGCACCCGCGCCGAACCGGGCACCACGAGCATGCGCACGGAGCCGGCGACCTGACGACCGGCCAGGACCCCGGCGACCTCGCGCAGGTCCTCGATCCGGCCGTTGGTGCAGGACCCGACGAAGACCGTGTCGACCGCGATCTCCTTGAGCGGCTGGCCCGCTCGCAGGCCCATGTACTCCAGGGCGCGCTGGGCGTTGGCCTTGTCGTTGTCGTCACCGAGCTGCTCGGGGTCGGGGACGGACGCCGACAGCGGCAGGCCCTGACCCGGGTTGGTGCCCCAGGTGACGAACGGCGACAGCTGGGTCGCGTCGATCGTGACCTCGTGGTCGAAGGTCGCGTCGTCGTCGGTGCGCAGCGAGGTCCACGCCTCGACGGCGGCGTCCCAGTCGGCGCCCTGCGGCGCGTGCGGCTTGTCCTTGAGGAAGTCGAAGGTCACCTCGTCGGGGGCGATCATGCCGGCGCGCGCGCCCGCCTCGATCGACATGTTGCAGATGGTCATCCGCGCCTCCATCGACAGGCTGCGGATGGCGGAGCCGCGGTACTCCAGCACGTAGCCCTGACCGCCACCGGTGCCGATCTCCGCGATGACGGCGAGGATCACGTCCTTGGCCGTGACGCCGTCGGGCAGCTCGCCCTCGATGTTGATCGCCATGGTCCGGAAGGGCTTGAGGGGCAGCGTCTGGGTGGCCAGGACGTGCTCGACCTCGGAGGTGCCGATGCCGAAGGCCAGCGCCCCGAAGGCGCCGTGCGTCGAGGTGTGCGAGTCGCCGCACACGACCGTCATCCCGGGCTGGGTCAGGCCGAGCTGCGGGCCCACGACGTGGACGATCCCCTGCTCGGCGTCGCCCATGGGATAGAGGCGGATGCCGAACTCCTCGCAGTTGCGGCGTAGAGTGTTGACCTGGGTCAGGCTCACCGGATCGGTGATCGGGCCCGGTGTGGTGGGGACGTTGTGGTCCTCGGTCGCGAGCGTCAGCTCCGGGCGGCGCACCGCGCGCCCCTCGAGCCGCAGCCCGTCGAAGGCCTGCGGGCTGGTCACCTCGTGCAGCAGGTGCAGGTCGATGTAGAGCAGGTCGGGCTCGCCGTCAGCACGGCGGACGACGTGGGCGTCCCACACTTTCTCGGCAAGGGTGCCGCTCATGAGATTCCTCCGGCTTTGCTGGCTGTGACGGCGCGAATGGGCTTGCGTGGACGGGCTGACCGCCCCTCTCCCTGGCAGGCTGTCTCATCTCGACCCGCTCCGGATTTGCGTCTCAGGCTGCGAGACGGCAGTATCACCCTATGGACAACTCTTCTGGAGTCGGCGTTCTGGACAAGGCCGCCGTCGTGCTCGGAGCGCTGGAGGCCGGACCGGCCACGCTGGCCCAGCTGGTCGCCGCCACCGGCCTGGCCCGCCCCACCGCCCACCGTCTCGCGGTCGCCCTCGAGCACCACCGCCTCGTCGCCCGCGACATGCAGGGCCGCTTCGTCCTCGGCCCCCGCCTCGCAGAGCTGTCCAGCGCCGCCGGCGAGGACCGCCTCCTCGCCGCCGCCGGCCCGGTCCTCGGGGCGCTGCGCGACCACACCTCCGAGAGCGCCCAGCTCTTCCGCCGCCAGGGCGAGCACCGCATCTGCGTCGCCGCCGCCGAGCGCCCGATGGGCCTGCGCGACTCCATCCCCGTCGGCGCCTCCCTGTCCATGCTCGCCGGGTCCGCCGCGCAGGTCCTGCTCGCGTGGGAGGAGCCCGACCGGCTGCACCGCGGCCTGCAGGGCGCCAAGTTCACCGCCACCACCCTGTCGGGCGTCCGCCGCCGTGGCTGGGCCCAGAGCGTCAGCGAGCGCGAGCTCGGCGTCGCCTCGGTCTCCGCGCCCGTCCGGGGCCCCTCGGGGCGCGTCGTTGCGGCCGTCTCCATCTCGGGGGCCATCGAGCGCATCTCGCGCCAGCCCGGCCGCCTGCACGCCGCCACGGTCGTCGCCGGCGCCAACAAGCTCACCGAGATCCTGCGCCGCACCTCCTCCGTCTAACCTCCCTCAGGTAAGCACGTCCGCCCGGGTCAGCCCGCCGGGCGGACGTGACGACCTGAGGTAGGCACGTCCGCCTGGGTTCGCACGCCATGTCGCCGTGACGACCTCGGGTCGGTCCATGGCGCGAGCCGCCCGGCGGGTCACGGCGACCGCTCAACGATTCGGCGGCCCCACCTCGCGCTCTCCCGTCCTACGTTGGTCGCAGGCTTCCGCCATACATCCGACTCGACGAGGAGAGACGATGACCGCTGCGACCGAGACCTTCCGCGAGGCCCGGGACCTGCTCCTGGACCTGCGCACCGACTACGCCGCCGCCAAGGAGCGTTTCACCTGGCCGCAGATCGACGAGTTCAACTGGGCGCTCGACTGGTTCGACCAGATCGCCGAGGGCAACGACAAGCCCTGCCTGTGGATCGTCGAGCAGGACGGGTCGGAGGCCAAGGTCTCGTTCGCGCAGATGTCACGTCGCTCGGCGCAGGTCGCGAGCTGGCTGCGGGACCAGGGCGTCCGGCGCGGCGAGCGCGTGATCATCATGCTCGGCAACCAGGTCGAGCTGTGGGAGTCGATGCTCGCCTGCATCAAGCTCGGCGCCGTCATCATCCCCACGACCACCCTCCTCGGTCCCGCGGACGTCCGCGACCGGATCGAGCGTGGCGGCGCGCAGCACGCGATCGCCCGCTCGCAGGACGTGGGGACCTTCGACGGGGTCTCCGGCGACTACACCCGCATCGCCGTGGGCGAGCCGGTCGACGGTTGGTCGTCGTATGCCGACTCCGCCGCGTCCCCCGACACGTACACGCCGGAGGTGCCGACCCGCGGCGACGAGTCGATGCTGCTCTACTTCACGTCGGGGACGACCTCCAAGCCCAAGCTGGTGGAGCACACGCAGGCGTCCTACCCCATCGGGCACCTCACGACGATGTACTGGGTCGGCCTGGAGCCCGGCGACATCCACCTCAACATCTCCTCGCCGGGGTGGGCCAAGCACGCCTGGTCCAACGTCTTCGCCCCCTGGAACGCCGAGGCGTGCGTGTTCATCTACAACTACACGCGGTTCGACCCCGCGGCGCTCATGCACCACATGGACCGGTGCGGCGTGACCAGCTTCTGCGCCCCGCCGACCGTGTGGCGCATGCTGATCCAGTCCGACCTGGGTGGTCTGCAGAACCCTCCCACCAAGGTGGTCGGGGCTGGCGAGCCGCTCAACCCCGAGGTCATCGAGCAGGTCGAGAAGGGCTGGGGCGCAACGGTTCGCGACGGCTTCGGCCAGACCGAGACGACGCTCGCCGTGTCCAACTCCCCCGGCCAGCCGGTCAAGCCCGGCGCCATGGGACGGCCCTCCCCCGGCTACGTCGTGCGGCTCGTCGACCCCGCGACCGGCGAGGTCGGCGTGCAGGAGGGCGAGATCTGCCTCGACCTGGCTCACCGCCCCCTCGGCCTGATGGTGGGCTACAACGGCGACCCGGACAAGATCGCCGAGGTCATGCGGGACGGCTACTACCACACGGGTGACGTGGCGAGCATCGACGAGGACGGCTACCTGACCTACGTCGGCCGCGCGGACGACGTCTTCAAGGCCTCTGACTACCGCATCTCGCCGTTCGAGCTCGAGTCCGTCCTGCTGGAGCACGACTTCGTGGCCGAGGCGGCCGTCGTGCCGTCGCCGGACCCGTTGCGTCTCGCGGTGCCCAAGGCCGTCGTGGTCCTCACCCCGGGCGTCGAGCCGACCGCCGACACCGCGCGGGAGATCTTCCGGCACTCCCGCGAGAACCTCGCGCCCTACAAGCGGATCCGGCGCCTGTCCTTCTCGGAGCTGCCCAAGACGATCTCCGGCAAGATCCGCCGCGTCGAGCTGCGGCAGGCCGAGGACGCGGGCTACGCCACCGCCGACGCGCGTCCGACCGGGGATTTCCACGAGGACGACTTCCCCGAGCTGCGCGGCTGAGCGTGGACCCTGACCGTATGACGAACGCGCACCGCGTCCGACGGGTCGCCGTGGTCGGCGCCGGACCCGCCGGGCTCTTCGCCGCCCAGGCGCTGGCCGGTCAGGACGAGCTGCCGGTCCACGTGGACCTGCTCGACCGGATGCCGACGCCCTTCGGCCTGCTGCGCTACGGCGTCGCCCCGGACCACGAGAGCATCCGCTCGGTGGCGACGGCGCTCGCCCGCACCCTCGACCTGGAGGCCGTCACCTTCTGGGGGCTCGTGGAGGTGGGTCGTGACGTGTCCCGGGCCGAGCTGCTCGAGGCCTACGACGCGGTGATCTACGCGGTCGGGGCGAGCGAGGACGTGCGCCTCGGCATACCCGGGGAGGACCTGAGCGGCAGCCGCTCCGCGCGCGAGTTCGTCGCCTGGTATGGCGGGCACCCCGACGCGCGACCTCAACCGCTCGACGGGGTGCGGGCGGTCGCGACGGTCGGCGTCGGCAACGTCGCCGTCGACCTGGCCCGGATCCTGCTCAAGGAGGCCCGTTCGCTCAGGGTGACCGACATGGCCGAACCCGTCCTGGAGGAGCTCGCCCGCAGCGAGGTGCGCGACGTGTGGATCGTCGGGCGGCGGGGTCCCCAGCACGCGAGCTACACGACCAAGGAGCTGCGCGAGCTGGTCGCCACCCCGGGGATCGACGTGACCGTCTCCGAGGGGGCGTTCGACGGGCTGGACGAGGCGGCGCTCGACCGGCGCACGCGCGCCAACGTCCAGCTGCTGCGTGGTCTGCCCACCGAGGGCGACGGCGCCCCCGCATCGGACGGGGGCCGGCGACGGCTGCACTTCGCGTTCTACGCCCGGCCGGTGGAGATGACCGAGCGTGACGGGCGGGTGGACGGTCTGACGGTCGAGCGCACCCGGCTGCTTCCCGACGGATCGGTCGAGGGGACGGGCTCGCTCGAGACCCTCGACGTGCAGCTCGTGCTGCGCGCGGTGGGCTACCGCGGGAGCCCGCTGGCCGACGTGCCGTTCGACCGGACGCGCGCGATCATCCCCAACGTCGAGGGCCGCGTCGTCGACGAGGCGGGCGTGAGGCAGCCGCGGGAGTACTGCACGGGCTGGGTCAAGCGCGGACCGATCGGCGTCATCGGCACCAACAAGTCCGACGCCGCGCAGACCGTGGCGCACGTGCTCGCCGACCTGCAGGCAGCCGAGGACGCTCCACGGGACCCGCAGGGTGGGCGGGTCGAGGAGCCTGGCGCCGTCGCGGACCCTGGGACCGGCGAGGGTCATCGACCCGGCGCGTCTCGAGACGGTGTCGGCCCTGTCCTCCGCGCCCGCGGCCACCACCCGAGCACCCTGGCCGACTGGCGCGCCATCGACGCGGCGGAGATCGAGCTCGGCCGCGGCGAGGGTCGCGAGCGCGTCAAGGTGTCGACCTGGGACGAGCTCCTCCGCCTCGTCACGGACCACTGACAGACGGGCCCCTGGCCCTCGCCCTTCCCCACCCCCTCGCAGGCCGGCCACCCCCTCGCAGGCCGGCCACCCCCTCGCAGGCTGGCCACGCTTCGCAGGATCGTGAGTGTTTCGTCCAACATTCTTGGACCAAGCACTCACGATCCCGGGTGGGGGCGCTGGCGGTCGATCGCGCATCGGGGCCGCGCATGACGGCGCCCCGCCGCCCGAGCTCAGCCGGACAGGAGGCGGGGCGCTGCGTCATACGGCCTCAGCGGTCGACCGGGCGATCGCCCGGCATCGTGGCCCACCGGGTGTTGGGGGTGCGGCGCAGGTCGATCCGCACGACGCCGCCGTCGTTGACGACCCCCTCGGTCAGCCAGGACCGGGTCCACGGCCTGCCGTTGACGCGCACCCGGTCGATGTAGACGTGGTCGGGGGAGGCCGCCGGCGCGTCGATCCGGATCGTCGCCCCGCCGTCGCGCCGGATCCAGGCCCGGGGGAAGACCGGGCTCGACAGGAGCATCTCCGCACGGGCGGGGTTCTGGGGATAGATCCCCAGCGCCGCGAAGACGTACCACGAGGACATGGTCCCCAGGTCGTCGTTGCCCGGCAGCCCCTTGGGTCCGGTCGTGTAGGCCAGACGCTCCATCGCCCGCACGGCCTCCTGCGTCTTCCACGGAGCACCGAGCGCGTTGTAGAGCCAGGGGGTGTGGATGCCCGGCTCGTTGGTCGCGTCGTAGCGGAGCGGGTCACCGCCCGTCACCCACGACCCGTCGGGCTTGCGGAAGAAGGCGTCCAGTCGGCTGATGGCCCTGGCGTCGCCACCCATGGCCCGCGACAGGCCGGAGACGTCGTGCGGCACCATCCAGGTGTAGGTCGCCGAGCTGCCCTGTGCGAAGCCCTTGTCGGAGGCGGGCGTGAAGGGCTGCACCCACGAGCCGTCCGCGTTGCGCGCCTGCTGGTAGCCGCCGTCGGGCGTCGCCACGGGGTTGAAGGTGTTCTTCCAGCTGGACGCCCGGCGGCGCATGGCGTCGGCCTCCGACGTACGGCCGAGACGTGCAGCCCAGTCCGCCAGGGCGTAGTCCGCCACCGAGTCCTCCAGGGTCTCGGCGGCGCCGCCCCAGCTGTGGCCACCGTCCTGCGGCACGTAGCCGAGCGCCAGGTACTGCGCCAGGTCCGGGCGGATGCCGGCGCACTGGCCCGGGCACCCGTAGGTCGACAGGCCGTCCGCGTGCGGCACGGTCGCCTGGCGGTAGAGGGACGCGAACGCCGCCCGGGTCTCGAAGTTGCGGACCCCGAGGGAGTAGAAGCCCGCCAGCGTCGGCGCGCTCGGGTCCCCCGTCATGACGTGGGTCCAGGCCGTCAGGTGCACCCACCGGTCCCAGACCCCGCCGTGGTGCCGGCTGTTGTTGAGCAGCGACTGGGCGAAGTCGCCGGCGAGCCGGGGCTCGAGGAGCGCGAGCAGCTGCGTGTGGGCGCGGTACTCGTCCCAGCCGGAGAAGTTGCCGAGCTGGGCGCGTTGGCCGGGAGACAGCCGGTGGACGCGCTGGTCGGCCCCCCAGTAGGTCCCGGCCACGTCGTTGACCACGTTGGGCTCGAGGAAGGCGTGGTAGAGCGCGGTGTAGAGCTTGGTGCGGGACTCCGTGCTCCCCCCGGCGACCTGCACCCGGGTCAGCTGCTCGTCCCACTGCTGGTCGGCCGCCCTGGCCACGCTGGCGACCGTGTCGCGCGGCGCGACCTCGGCGGCGAGGTTGGCCCTGGCCGCGCCGAGGCTGGTGTAGGAGATGCCGACCTTCATGCCGACCGTGGTGCCCGGTGCGAACGAGACCCAGCCGCCCGAGCCCTTCCCGGCGCGAGCCGCCCCGGTCTCGTAGCCCTCACCTCCGATGGCTCTCCTCGTCCCGGGACGGATCCGGTCGTTCACCCACGTACCCGTCCCGGTGAAGGCCCGGTCGAAGCTCGCCACGAAGTGCAGGCGGTAGTAGCTGCGCTTGTTGCTGCCGTTGCCCGTCGCGCGGCGACCGCAGAAGGCGCCCGTGAGGACCGACCCGGTCACGGTGCGGGTGGCCGGGTCGATGGAGATCTCGGCCGACTCGCTCCCGTTGAGCGAGTTCGAGGTCCGGAACAACAGGTTGGCGGGCTTGCCCGCAGGGAAGCCCAGCGACGTGACGGCGGCCCGGGTGGTGGCGGCCGCGTCGATGCGGACGCCGTTGTCCAGGGCCAGGGTGTAGCGACCGGGCACCGCGCGCTCGCCCGCGTGAGAGAAGGTGCTGGCGTAGACCTCGTCCTTGGTGTCCGCCGAGGGCGAGATCCCCATCGCGGCCGGGTGGGGAAAGATCGGGACGTCACCCATGGCGCCCGGGTGACAGCCGGCGCCGTTGACGTGCGTCAGCGAGAAGCCGCGCAGCTTGGTGGTGTCATGGCTGTAGCCGTTGGAGGCAGCGGTGCTGGTCTGGTCGCCCGCGGTGCTGGTGGGGCTCCACGACAGCATGCCGAAGGGTCGGACAGCGCCGGGATAGGTGTTGCCACCGTTGCTCGTGCCGACGAGGGGGTCGACGTAGCGCGACAGGTCCTTGGCGACCTGGGGCCGCGAGACCAGCGGCGTGGCCGGATCGACCGGAGCGCCTGCTGCGGAGGTGGCCGACGACGTGACGGCGAGGACGAGCGTGCTGGCAGCAGCGAGGGGGACGAGTCTGCGCACGGGGGCTCCTGGGGCTCGAGAAGGGTGGTGCCGCAAGCAGATTCTGCATCCAGGGCGACCCGGTGTCGCGCCCGTGAACACCGGCCGCCATCCAGGCCAAGACTTGGCTCACCGCCGTGCCCTCCCGTCGCCCCTGCCTACCCGTCTCCCCTACCCGCACTGGTGGTCAATCGCGGATCGGGCGGCGCCGGAAGTACGCCGCGAGCATGGCTCCGGAGAGGTTGTGCCAGATCGAGAACACGGCGCCCGGCAGGGCGGCCGTCGGCGAGAAGTACTGCGACGCAAGGCCGGCGGCCAGACCGGAGTTCTGCATCCCGACCTCGATGGCGACGGTGCGCCGGGCCCGCTCACGCTGTCCGGTGAGGGCGGCAAGGCCATAGCCCACCAGGTAGCCGAGACCGTTGTGCAGGACGACGGCGAGCAGGACGATCCCGCCGGCAGCGACGACCTTGGACGCCGAGCCCGAGACGACGGCGGCCACGACCAGCGAGATGGCGACGACGGACACCCAGGGCAGGGCGGGAAGCACCCGCTCGACGACCCGGCCGAGGAAGGTGCGCACCAGCAGGCCCAGCACGACGGGGACGAGCACGATCCACAGGATGCTGGAGGCCATGCTGCGCGCGTCGACGGGGAGGTAGGTCCCCGCGAGCCACAACGTCAGCAGCGGGGTGAGGATCGGGGCCAGCAGGGTCGACACCGAGGTCATCGCCACCGACAGCGCGGTGTCCGCCTTGGCGAGATAGCTCACCACGTTGGAGGCGGTGCCGCCGGGCGCGCAACCCACGAGGATGACGCCGGCTGCCAGCTCCGGGGACAGCCCCAGCGCCTTGGCCACCGCCCAGCCGAGCAGGGGCATCACGAGGTACTGGGCGACGACACCGATGAGGACGGGAAGCGGCCGGCGGGCCACGAGCGCGAAGTCCTGCCCGCGCAGGCTGAGCCCCATCCCGAACATGATGATCCCTAGCAGCGTGTTGACGTGGGGCAGAAGGGGTTTCGCCGACGACGGGGCCAGATAGCCGAACGATGCGGCCGCCAGGATCAGGATCGGGAAGAGGGTGACGGCCATCCGGGCCGAGCGGTCCTCGGCTGCGGTGGACGGGTCGCGCTGCTCGGTGGGCGCGGGGCTGGACATGGGGACCTCCTAGGACGGACCACACACTGTGACCCGCCGTTCCACATCTCGGGACGATCGTCTCGTCATACGTGCGCTTGAAACGCGTCGTCCTCCCCAAAGATCGTGAGTGTTTGGTCCAAGGATGTTGGACCGAACACTCACGATCTCGGGGGAACGAAGGGCGTAGGGCCCGGGTCAGGGGCGTGACGCATCCTCGAGCGGGGGCGGAGGCGTGGGAGCGCCTTCCGGCGGTGCGATGCGCGGGTAGCGAGGCGCCCCACCGGATCCGTGCGTGGACATCGCCGCGCTGCTGGGTCCTGCTGTCCCGGAGCCTGAGCCGACCCCAGCACCCGTGACGGTGGCCGGGGCAGCCCGACCGGCGGCCGGTGCCGGGTCCCACCTCCGGTCGACCACGCGCTTCTGCACGAGGATGGCCGCCGAGAGCAGCGCCAGGCCGATGAGCGACAGGATCACCGTGCCGGCCACCACGCCTGCGCGGGCGCCGTAGCCGATCAGGATGCCGAACCAGCCGAAGTCGGCGTCGCCGAAGGTGGTGTTCTCCGAGCCGAAGGAGCCGAGCACCTTGAGCAGCAGGGCGGGGAGGAAGGTCACCAGCAGGCCGTTGACCAGGCCGCCGGCCACCGCGCCCCGGCGACCGCCCGTGGCGTTGCCGTAGACACCCGCCGCGCCACCCGTGAAGAAGTGGGGCACGAGCCCCGGCAGGATGAGGGCGAGCCCGAACATCGGACCGAAGACGACGCCGAGCAGGAGCAGGCCGATCAGGCCACCGAGGAAGCTGGACAGGAAGCCGATGAGCACGGCGTTCTGGGCGTAGGGGAACACGATGGGGGCGTCCAGCGCCGGGATCGCCCCGGGCACGACCTTGGCCGCGATGCCCTGGAAGGCGGGCACGAGCTCACCGAGGATCGTGCGGACGCCGAAGAGGATGACCGCGACCGCGATCCCGAACTGCAGACCCTGGGTGACCGCCTGCATCACGTAGTTGCCCACGTTGGTCGCGCCGCCCTCGAACGCCGTGAAGGCGGTCGTCGCCCCTGCGCGCACGAGGTAGAGGACGGCGACGACGACATACATCAGCACCATGGACAGCGCCGTCGCCACCATCGAGTCCCGCAGGAAGCGTAGGGACTCGGGGACCTTGAGGTCCTCGGTAGAACGGCTGGTCCCCCGCGGGTCGACGAGGCGTCCGACGGTGCCCGCGGCGACGTAGCCCGCGGTTCCGAAGTGCCCGATCGCGATGGAGTCGTCGCCGGTGATCTTGCGGGTCCACGGTTGGGAGAGCGCGGGCAGCGACACCATGAGGATCCCCAGGAGGATCGCCCCCAGGACGACCACCACGACCGGGGGCATGCCTGCTGAGGCCATGACGATCGTGATCAGCGTCGCCATGAAGAGCAGGTGGTGCCCGGTGAGGAAGACGTAGCGCAGCGGCGTGAAGCGGGCGAGCAGGATCGCGACGACAAAGCCGAGGATCATGAGCCACGACACCTGCGCGCCGTACCGCGCCTGCGCGATGCCGGCGATGGCCTCGTTGGTGGGGACGACACCCTGCGCGCCGAGCGCGCCCTGGATCATCTTGCCCAGGGGGGTGAGCGAGGCCGCCACGAGACCGGCGCCGGCACCGATCAGGAGGAAGCCGAGGACGGCCTTGAGCGCGCCTCCCGCCACCTGGCCGGCGCTGCGCCGCATGGCGATCAGGCCGATGGCGGTGATGATGCCGATGAGGTAGGCCGGGACGCTCAGGATCTCGTTGACGAGGAACTGGGCGATGGCCAGCAGGACGTCCATGGGTCGCTCCGATGCGCGCAGGGGTGGGTGAGCCGGTGACTAAGGCCGGTCAGATGGCGTAGAGACGCCGCAGAGTGGCGTCGATCTCGCTCTGGGACGTGAAGTTGTCGATGACCTCCACGGGAACCCCGACGTCACCGAGGGTCTGGGCGATCGCCCCGGAGGTGAGCAGGAAGTCGGCTTCCTTGGCTCGGCCCTTGGCCGAGATCGTGTCGGTGGCCTCGACGGAGAGGTATGGCGTCCAGCCCCATCGGTCGAGCACCTGCTCCGTGGTGTTCTTGAGGAACAGGCTCGTCCCGAGGCCGTTGCCGCACACCGTGAGGATGAGCCGCTTGGACGGCACGGCATCGCCTGTGACGGCTGTGTCGGCCATCGCGGGACGGAGGTCGTGCTGCTCGTCGGTGGAGCGCGTGGTGGTGGCTGCCGGGGGCGCGTCAGCAGGGGCCGAGGATGCAGCAGCCGCCGGAGCCGCTGCGGGACGAGCGGTGAGGGCGTCGCGCACCTCGTCCGGCGTCTGCGCTCGCTCCAACGCCTCGCGGCACTCCGGGGCGGCGAGCACGCCGGCCAGCGCCGCGAGGGCGTCCTGGTGGGCCGACGAGTCGACCGATGCGAGGGCCATGACGAGGGTGACCGGGTCGTTCGTGTCGTGCCCGAAGCGCACGGGCTCGGCCAGACGCACAAGGCTCATGCCGGTCCGCGTGACGGAGTCGTCCGGCCTCGAATGGGCCAGGGCGAAGCCCGGCGCGAGGACGATGTAGGGACCGTGCTCCTCCACGACGCGGATCATGGCGTCCGTGTAGGAGTCCCCGGCGACCCCGGTCTCGCCGAGCAGCTCGCCGGCCGCACGGATCGCCGCCCGCCAGTCGGACGCGTCGACGTCGAGGCGAATCGCGTTGACGGGCAACAGATCACGGAGTTCAGA
>NZ_DLOE01000040.1:0-21999 GCF_002479615.1 Arsenicicoccus sp. UBA7492
TCACGCCTTCGTCGTCAGTCCTCGACCCAGCCGTAGCCGCGGGCCATCGTCCCCAGCCGCCCCCGCAGGTGCAGGATCTGCGAGCCCGTGAGCGTCGGCTCGGCGCGCAGCAGCATCTCGGTGATCGCGTCCTCGAACTCGCGCGGCGACAGCACGTCGACCTCGCCGTCGGGGCGCTCCACGGGGCGACCGGCGGGACGCCGCACGTCCAGGTCGTCGCCGAGAGCTCGCACCTGCGCGGCCTTGGGGCCCTTGGCGCCCTCCTCGGGCACGTACTCGACGATCACGCCGGGGCGCACCTGCGCGCGATCACCCACGATGTCGTTGACGTGCAGGAACACGTCGGGTCCGTCGTCGTCGGGAGCGATGAAGCCATATCCCTTGACCGCGTCGAACGACAGCACCTCACCCTGGATCACATCCGCCATGTGACGCACCTTACCCACGTGAGCCCCGCTGAACCGTCAGGATCCGTCACACCGCGCCGAACGGTCGAGCAGCTGCTGGGCCAGGTCGGTCCGGCGGTACAGCACGGCGCGCCCCGATCGGGCGGACGCGACGAGGTCAGCCCGCCTCAGCATGGCCAGGTGCTCGCTCACCGTGCCCGGGCTCAGCTCGAGCAGGCACGCCAGCTCCGTGGTCGAGGCGGGCACGCCCGTCGCCCGCAGCAGCTGCGCGCGCGTGCGGCCGAGCACGTCGTCGAGCGCGTGCTCGTGGTCGAGCTCCTCGGCGGCCCAGAGGTTTCCGACCCCGAGGGCGTGATAGATGATCGTGGGCACGAGCGGCTCCTGCAGACCGATCAGGCCTCTCGGGCCCGCGAACACGCTGGGGTGCAGCAGGAGTCCTCGCCCACCCTCGAAATGCTCTGCCGGATAAGAGGATCCGGCGACCTCCAGGCGGTCGGGCAGCAGGTGCACGCGCGGGCTCAGCTCGCCGAGCAGCGGCTCGAGCCCTCGCGCCGCGAGCCGGGTCGACCGCTGGACGATGTCCGCGTCGAGCAGCCGGCGGATCGCACCCCACCGGTCGGCGAGGACCAGCTCCCAGTAGCCCCGCATCGCGGCGACGACGCGGTCGAGGCCGACCTCCGGCTCGGCGCCCAGCCTCGCGAGGACCGCTCCGACGGTGGCGTCATGCGGCTGCTTCCGCAGCAGGTCCACGTCGCGTAGCAGCACCCGGGGGCCCAACGCGCGCACGCCGGCGAGCTCGGCCTCGAGGTCCGCCGGGGTCGACAGGAAGGACGGTGTCAGCACGTCCGCGAGGAAGCCCTCCGGCGGCACCAGCGCCACCAGCAGCCCCAGGTCGATGGCGGGCTCCGCGGCCAGCCGCTCGCGGGCCGACCGCACCCAGGACCGATGCAGCCCCGTCACGTCGTGCTGCAGCACCCGCAGCGACATCGCGAGCTCCTGGGTGCGGGTCGTCACGAACCTCACCCGCGCGACGTCGGAGCTGCTCAGCAGCAGATCGGCCATGCCCTCAGCCTAGGTCGGACCCGCTGGCCCCCCGCAGGATTCGGCCCTGCCCGCACCGTGGCCGAGACGTCCCGCGCCGAGGCAGCCTGGCGGCATACGGGCTGGTGCAGGACCGGCCCCGTCTCGACGAGAGGAGCACCCCATGACCATCATCGACCGCTGCCACGACTCGGCCGCCGACATCACCACGACGCCGACCACGTATGACGCGCCGGCCGCCCGTCACGAGCGGCGACGCGAGGCGGGCGAGCGCGCCGTCGGACGCCCCCAGGGCCTGACCGCCTGGGCCGAGGACGTCCGCCGGCGGCCCGACATCCACTGGGCGGCGTTCCGCTGAACCCTGGCCTCCACGCCAGCTAGGTTGGGGGCGTGGAGCTCCGGATCGCCCAGCTGGCCAACTTCGTGGGGCCCACGTCCGGCGGGATGAAGGTGGCGATCGACCAGCTCGCGCGCGGCTACGTGGACGCCGGGGCGCAGCGGCTGCTGATCATCCCCGGCTCCACCGACGACCGCATCCCCACCGAGCTCGGTGACGTCGTGACGGTGGCGTCGCGTGAGGTCAGCGGCGGCTATCGGATGATCCTCGACCCGCGGCCGGTGCTCCGGGCCCTGGAGGCCTTCGCGCCGACCTCGATCGAGATCTCGGACAAGTCCACGCTGCTGCCGGTCACCCTGGTGGCGCGTCGCCGCCAGGTGCCGACCGTGCTGTTCTCCCACGAGCGGCTGGACACGATGCTCAGCATGCGAATCGGCCTGCAGCGCGGCCTGCGTCACCCGATCCGGCTGTTCAACGGCGCGCTGTCGCGGGCCTTCGACCACGTGGTGACGACGTCGGACTTCGCGGCGGGTGAGTTCTCCGGGCTCGCGTCCCTGGCCCCGCACCGCCTCCACCAGGTGCCGCTGGGCGTCGACCTCGAGACGTTCCGGCCGCTCGAGCCGGCTCCCGAGCCCGCCACGGACGGGACGATCCGCCTCGTCCACTCCGGTCGCCTCTCCCGCGAGAAGGATCCCCACCTCGCCGTCCGCACCGCCGTCGCCCTCCACCACCGCGGCCTGCCCGTGCGGCTCGACGTGTATGGCGAGGGGCCCCACCGTCACGAGCTCGAACGTCTCGCGGCCGGATCCCCCGTCACCTTCCACGGTCACGTGGCGGGGCGCGAGGCGCTGGCCCGCCGTCTCGGGGAGGCGGACGTGGCGCTCAGCGTGTGCGCGGGCGAGACCTTCGGGCTCGCGGTGCTGGAGGCGCTGGCCTGCGGCACGCCGGTCGTCACCGCGGACCGGGGCGGCGCGCGCGAGCTCGTGGACGACCGCTCGGGGGCGTGGGGGCACCCGGATCCCCAGTCCCTGGCCGACGCGGTGCTGCGGGTCGTGGCCCGTCCGCCGGCCGAGCGGCGACGCGACGCGCGGGCCCGTGCCGAGTGCTATCCGTGGAGCCGGACCGTCGAGCGGATGCTCAGCCTGCACCGCGCCCTCGCCGCCGCCCCCACCACCCGTTGAGAGGCGACAGATGGGGGTTGTGAAGGCCTCATAACCCCCATCTGTCGCCTCTCAACGACGGGTGCCGGCGAGGACCGGGGTGGGGTCGGCCTCGGTGGAGCCGTCGGACTCAGGGGCGGGAGCGGGAGCGGGCTCGGGTGCCGCGGGGACCCCGCGTGTCCCCAGGAGCAGCGGCACCGCCACGGCCAGCACCATCGCCGCCGTGAGCACGATCGCCACAGGACGCCCCTCGAGCGAGGAGTCGAGCGGCGCACTGATCCCACCGACCACGCTGACGGCCAGCAGCACCCGCAGCCGCCGCGCCCCGAGCGGCAGGGCTGCGACGAACGGCACCACCCACAGGGCGTACCAGGCGTGCGCCACGGGCCCGAGCAGCAGCACGGCCAGCATCGTGACGGCGACCGACCTCAGGGCGGCGGGGCGGTCGCCGGTGCGGGCCCGCAACGCGCAGACCACGCCGACGAGCACGGCCAGCGCCATACCGAGGGTGCGTGCCGTGGTGAGGGCCGGGGCCCAGAGCTCGGGGTGGCCGGCGTGGTCGACGACCCAGCCGACCGCGCGGCCGCCCGTCGTCGACAGCGAGAACGGCGTGAGCACCTCGCCGGGCACGGCGAGCGCGCCGACCCAGCCCTCGCCGAGGCGATAGGGCAGCCCGCAGGCCAGCAGCGTGACGACGCCCAGCCCTCCGACCGCGGCAGCCCGGCCGACCCGCTGGCGCGCCGTCGCCCCCACGCCCAGGCTCACCAGCACGACGCCGACGCAGATCAGGCCGCCGGGGACCTTGACGCCGGCGGCGAGCCCGCCGAGCACCGCGGCCCACCCCCAGCTGCCGCGTCCCGCCAGCACGAGGGCCGCCGAGCCGAGACCGGCCAGCAGCAGGTCGTTGTGCAGCCCGCCGACGCCGTGCGCGACCACCAGCGGGCTGGCCGTCACGAGCGCCGTGACCGTGGCCGCGTCGCGACGGCACCAGCGGGCGAGCTGGGGCAGGGCCCACAGCAGCAGGGCCAGCCCGAGCAGGGCGGCGCAGCGTTCGAGGACGATGGCCACCCAGGGGTCCCGCGTCAGCGTCGTCGCCATCGCGCCCCACACGAGCGGCACGGGGCCGTAGGGCGTGAGCGTGTCCATCCACCGGGGGTCCACGCGCTCGCTCCAGGGTCCGGCGAGGGTCACCGGGGCAGAGCCGTATGGCGACAGCAGCCGCCTCGTCAGCTCGCCCTGAGCGACATGGCTGAACCCGTCCCGGCTGAACAGCGGCTGTGCCGCCAGCAGCGACAGCGTCCAGGACCAGGTGGCGCGGTGCACGAGGTCCAGGGCGCCGGTGCCGCGGTGGCCACGAGCGCAGGTGTGCAGCAGCGAGATCCAGGCCCACGACAGGAGAGCCAGCCCGAGGACCGCCAGCGAGAGCCCGACGCCGTGACCCGGCATCGTCTCGCCCCACCCGGCCAGCGGCGCGGCGAGCGTCGCGCCGACCGACGCCGGGAGCGGCGTGATGACGAAGCCTCCGACGAGGACCAGGAGCGCGCCGACGACACCTCGGGTGATCACCCGTGCGACGCTAGGCAGGGCGCCCGGTCCCGGGCCGAACTCCGTATGACGTCCCGGCGAACCCCTGACGGCGACTCCCCACCCCGCCCAACGGTCAGATCCCGACACCCCTGACCGACGGCTGACCAATCGGCGAGCCACCCGGGGTCAGCGCAGCGGGCCGGTGACCTCCTCGACCACGCGCACCACCGTGCCGTCGGCCACCAGCGTGCGGGCGGTCTCGATGTCGGGAGCGAGGAAGCGGTCGATCCCCGGCCCCTGCCACCCGGCCTCGCGCAGGGCTCGGACCACCGCACCGGTCGCCGGCGACGGCTCGAGCGGCGCGCGCAGCTCGATGCCCCGTGCGGCGGTCAGCACCTCGATCGCGAGCACCCGGGTGAGGGCGTCGACCGAGCGGCGCAGCTTGCGGGCCGCGGACCACCCCATCGACACGTGGTCCTCCTGCATGGCGCTGGACGGGATGGAGTCGACCGAGGCGGGCGCGGCCAGGCGCTTCATCTCCGAGACGATCGCGGCCTGGGTGTACTGCGCGATCATGTGGCCGCTGTCGACGCCGGGGTCGTCGGCGAGGAAGGGGTTGAGCCCGTGCGAGCGCGCCTTGTCGAGGAACCGGTCGGTGCGCCGCTCGCTCATCGAGGCCACGTCGGCGGCCACGATCGCGAGGAAGTCGAGCACGTAGGCCACCGGTGCCCCGTGGAAGTTGCCGTTGGACTCGACCCGACCGTCCAGGGTGACGACGGGGTTGTCGACGGCCGCCGCCAGCTCGCGGGTCGCCACGAGCGTCGCGTGGTCGACGGTGTCCCGCGCCCCGCCCGCGACCTGCGGCGCGCACCGCAGCGAGTAGGCGTCCTGCACGCGCGTGCACGCCTCGGTGCGGTGGCTCTCTCGGATCGGGCTGTCCGCCAGGACGGTTCGCAGGTTGTAGGCCGAGTCCCCCTGTCCCGGGTGCGGCCTCAGCTCGTGCAGGTCGGCGGCAAAGACGTTGTCCGTGCCGAGCAGGCCCTCGACGCTCATGGCGGCGCTGATGTCGGCGACCTTGAGCAGGGCGCGCAGGTCGGTGATGGCGAGGACGAGCATGCCGAGCATGCCGTCCGTCCCGTTGATGAGGGCCAGACCTTCCTTCTCCTCCAACGAGATCGGGGTGAGCCCGGCATCGCGCAACGCGTCACCCGCGTCGGCGGTCTCGCCCGACG
This sequence comes from Arsenicicoccus sp. UBA7492, assembly GCF_002479615.1. Taxonomy (NCBI): domain Bacteria; kingdom Bacillati; phylum Actinomycetota; class Actinomycetes; order Micrococcales; family Intrasporangiaceae; genus Arsenicicoccus; species Arsenicicoccus sp. UBA7492. The sequence continues at coordinate 5,705 of NZ_DLOE01000040.1, forward strand.
GCAGCCGCACCGGGCCCTCCCCCATCAGCGCGAGCGCGCAGTGCGCCAGGGGCGCGAGATCGCCGGAGCACCCGAGGGATCCGTACTCGTGGACCACCGGCGTGATGCCCGCGTCGAGCAGGTCGACATAGGCCTGGGCGGTCGAGACCTTCACGCCCGTGCGGCCGGTCGCGAGCGTGGACAGGCGCAGGAGCATCAGCGCGCGCACGACCTCGCGCTCGACCTCCGGACCCGATCCCGCCGCGTGCGAGCGCACGAGGGAGCGCTGCAGCTGGGCGCGCAGCTCGGTGGGGATGTGTCGCGTCGCGAGCGCCCCGAAGCCGGTCGACACCCCGTAGTGCGGGACGGTGTCGCTCGCCAGCCCCTCGATGACCGTGCGGCTGCGGGCGATCTCGTCGATCGAGTCCTGGGTCAGGACGACCGGTGCGTCGTGCCGCGCCACGGCGACGACGTCGTCGAAGGACAGCGGCCCGCGGCCGACCTGGACGGGTGTGCGCTCAGCAGTCATGCCGCTCATTGTGCGAGCCCCGGCGCGTGGCGCAGCACCCCCTTGACCCCGCCTTCTGTCCCGGATCCGAGACATGGCGTCGAGCCGGCCTGAGGTCACGCTCGTCGCGACGGGAGGTTCGGCATACGGTCGGAGCAGACAGACCCCGCCGTATGACGAAAGGTCCCCCGCCATGACGACCACCGCCCCCGCCCCGGTCACCCGCTACTACGAGCTCGTGGACGCCAACGACGTCGACGGGCTCGTCGCCCTGTTCACGCCGGACGCGACGTACGAGCGGCCGGGCTACGAGCCGATGCGCGGGCACTCGGGGCTGACCGCGTTCTACTCCGGGGAGCGGATCATCGCGTCCGGCGCGCACACGCTGACGCACACGGTCGTCGACGGCGACGAGGTGGCGGTGCAGGGCCGTTTCGCCGGCACGGCTCGCGACGGGCGCGTGCTGGACCTGCGGTTCGCCGACTTCTTCCGGCTCGACGGCGAGCGAATCGCCTACCGCACCACGTACTTCTACGCCCCGCTCGCCTGACAGCGGTCGGACGGCATACGAGACGTCCCTGCGGACAAGGAGATCCGATGCGTGTCGTCACCACCCGCGACGAGCTGTCTTGCGCCAGAGCCGAGCTCGGGACCGTCGGGCTCGTCCCCACCATGGGCTACCTGCACGACGGCCACCTGTCCCTGGTGCGGGCAGCGCGCTCCGCCAACGACGCCGTGGTCGTGTCGATCTTCGTCAATCCCACGCAGTTCGGGCCCGGGGAGGACCTCGCGAGCTATCCGCGCGACCTTGACCGCGACCTCGCCATGCTCGAGGCCGAGGGGGTCGACCTGGTCTGGACGCCCCGCGTCGAGGACGTCTATCCCCCAGGCTGGTCCACGCACGTGAGCGTCGGCGGCGTCACCGAGGTCCTCGAAGGTGCCCGCCGCCCAGGGCATTTCGACGGGGTGGCCACCGTGTGCACGATCCTGTTCGGCGCGGTGCGGCCCACGCGGGCCTACGTCGGCCAGAAGGACGTCCAGCAGACCGTCGTCATCCGACGTCTCGTCGAGGACCTGGCGCTCGGGCTGGAGGTCTGCGTCGAGCCCATCCGCCGGGAGCCCGACGGCCTGGCGATGAGCTCGCGCAACACCTATCTCTCGCCCGGGGAGCGCGCCGCCGCCCCCCGTCCTGCATCGAGCCCTCGTCGCGGTCGAGGAGACGTATGCCGCCGGCCGCCGCCAGGCCTCGGAGCTGCTCGGTGCCGCCCACGTGGCCCTGGCCATCGAGCCCGCGGTGCCGGTGGAGTACGTCAGCGTCGCCGACCCCGACACGCTGACCGAGCTCGACCTGGTCGACCCCGCGCGCGGCGCACTGGTGTCGCTGGCCGCCCGCCTCGGCCGCACCCGCCTCATCGACAACCTCGTCCTGGCCCCCGTCGCCCCGTCGCCCCGGCACCCCGACCAGCCGGGCTCGACGTCTCGTCCCACCGCTGACCCGGCCGCGTGACGATAGCCTCGAGGAATGCCTCTGGCCCGTGAACCACAGCGAGAGGTGCGCGTCTTCCACGAGTACGGCGCCCCGTGGCCGCTGTGGGAGAGCGGGACCGACGAGTACCAGATGCAACCCTCCGACTACGAGCTGTCGCCCGAGCTGACCGACGAGCTGCGCCGATGGGGCGACGTGTTCCAGACGCACTTCCACTATCTGGACGGGTGGGACTCAGCGAGCACCAGGCAGCAGTACTCCGACGGCATGCAGGGCGCCGTGACGCGACTGCGGCGAGAGCTGCCGCCCGAGCTCGCCATCCAGGACGAGCACACCTGGTGCCTGGATGATCCCGATCACTGACGCGGGCCGCCCTGGTTGCGTGGGCGGGGCGGGGGTCCCCCATCGCAGATCTTCGGCACAGAAGCAGATCTTCGGGATGGAACCCGAAGATCTGCGACCGACGTGAGCCGCCGAGCCCCAGGGCTGACGCGACCCGACTGAGGCTGTGGACAGTCCGCGCCACCCCACCGGTGACACCCGTCAGGATGGGGCCATGACCCGCAGCGCCTCCCCCGCCGTGAGCCAGGCGGTCGCGATCCTGCGCCACCTCTCGCGTCACCCCGAGCCCATGCCCGCCGCCGCCGTGGCGCGCGACCTCGGGCTGCCGCGCTCGACGGCATACAAGCTGTTATCCCTCCTGGCCGACGAGGGTCTGGTGACGCACCTCCCCGAGGAGCGTCGCTACGGGCTCGGGGTCGGGGTGTTCGAGCTGGGCAGCGCCTACTCCCGGCAGGCCGGGCTCGCGCGGCTGTCCCGACCTGTCCTCACCCGTCTCGTCGACGAGACCACGCACAGCGCCCACCTGGCGGTGCTGCACGGTCGCGACGTGCTCTACGTCCTCGAGGAGCGGGCGCCCGGGCGCCCCCTGCTGGTCACCGACGTCGGCGTGCGGCTGCCGTCGCAGCTCACCGCCAGCGGTCTGGCGATGCTGGCCGCGCTGCCCTCCCCGCAGGTGCGCGCGCTGTTCCCCGACCGGTCCGCGTTCGTGACCCGGTTGGGCACCGGGCCGCAGTCGCTCACGGCCCTGCGCTCCGAGCTGTCCTCCGTCCGGGCGCGCGGCTTCGCGCTCGAGGACGGCACCGTCACCGAGGGTCTCGCAGGCGTCGCGGCGGCGGTGGTGGACCACGGCGGGCACCCGGTAGCATCCGTCGCGATCACCTATCCCCGACAGGTGGAGGCGTCCGTCCAGCCCCTCGCGGACGCCGCACGACGAGCTGCGCAGGAGCTCACCCGCCGCCTCGGCGGACATCACAAGGAGCATCCATGACCGGCCCCGACACGACCAGCGCCGTGACCGCCGTCATCCTCTGCGGCGGCACCAACGTCCGCATGGGCGGCAGGGACAAGACGTCCGAGCAGCTCGGCGAGACGACCGTCCTCGGCCGGATCCTGCGCGACCTGCCCGACGACTGGGCGATCATCTGCGTCGGCACCGAGCGCCCCACCTCGCGCCCCGTCACCTGGACCCGCGAGGACCCGCCGCTCGGTGGCCCCGCCGCCGGCATCGCCACCGGCGCGGCCCTGTCCAGCACCCCCGTCACGGTCGTCCTCGCCGGCGACCAGCCCTTTGCCGGCGACGCCGCGCCCCACGTCGTGGAGGCGCTCGCCGACTCCCGGTCCGGTGTCCAGGCCGTGGCCCTCGTGGACGACTCCGGCTCGCTGCAGCCGCTGCTCGCGGCCTACCTCACCGGCCCGCTGCACCAGGCCTTCCCACCCGGCACCCGCGACGTCTCCGTGCACCGCACCGCCGCCAGCCTCCGCATGGAGGGCATCCCGGCCCCCTCCCCGCGCGCGCTGCTCGACGTCGACACCCCGGTGGACCTCTTCGAGGCCCGCGTCATCCACCTCGGCTGACGGCGCCGTGGGCACCGGGGAGCTCGTCGCCCTGGGGCTGTTCGTGCTGTCGTGGGTGCTGTTCGTCTTCGCCTTCACCGGGCCCGTGCGGCGCCGCCACCCCGCGTGGTCGATCGTGCTGATCCCCCTCGCCGTGCTCGTGATGACCCTGGCCGCGCTGTCGTTCACGCTCAACCACGAGTTCTGAGCGGACTTCTGCGGCGGCCGGGCTGCGTCATACGGTGGAGGCATGAAGGCCATCACCCTGCCGTCGTTCGGCGGCCCCGAGGTCCTGACCGTCTCCGAGATCCCCACCCCGGGGATCAACGCCGACGAGGTGCTGGTGCGCGTCGTCGCCGCCGGCGTCAACCGCGCCGACCTGCTGCAGCGCCAGGGCAACTATGCGCCGCCGCCCGGCGAGTCCGAGATCCCCGGGCTCGAGGTCAGCGGCATTGTCGTGCAGGTCGGCAGCCGGGTCGAGGGGTGGAGCGAGGGCGACGAGGTCTGTGCCCTCCTCGCCGGAGGCGGGTATGCCGAGCACGTCGCCGTCCCCGCGGGCCAGCTGCTCCCCGTGCCCGCCGGCATCAGCCTCGTCGACGCAGCCGCGCTCCCCGAGGTGACCTGCACCGTCTGGTCCAACCTCGTCATGACCGCCGGGCTGCAGCGCGGCGACACCCTGCTCGTGCACGGCGGGTCCAGCGGCATCGGCACGACGGCCATCCAGATCGCGCGACGCCTCGGCGTCCGCGTCGCCGTCACCGCCGGCTCGGCCGCCAAGCTCGAGCGCTGCCGCGAGCTCGGCGCCTCGATCCTGATCGACTACAAGGAGCAGGACTTCGTCGAGGAGCTGCGAGCAGCCACCGACGGGCACGGCGCCGACGTGATCCTCGACAACATGGGCGCGAAGTACCTCCCCCGCAACGTCGCCGCGCTGGCCACCGGCGGTCGCCTCGTCATCATCGGCATGCAGGGCGGCGTCAAGGGCGAGCTCGACATCGCGACCCTGCTGCGCAAGCGCGGCACCGTCGTCGCGACCTCCCTGCGCACCCGGCCCCGCGCCGAGAAGGCCGCCATCGTGGCCGAGGTCCGCGAGCACGTGTGGCCGTTGGTCGAGGCCGGCGAGGTCGTGCCCGTGATCCACGGTCGCTTCCCGGCCCGCGAGGTGGCGCGCGCGCACGAGGAGCTCGACAAGGGCACCCACATCGGCAAGGTCCTCCTCACGATCTGATGCGCGCGTGGGCCTGGCGAGGCCCAGCGTGCACAACCCGCGCTCGCAGCGCTGGCCCTGCCTGAGCCGGGCTGATCGGGCTGCCACGCGACGGGCGGGACGTCATACCGGCTGGTCCGCCGGCAACCCGCACAGCTCAGCTCCCTAGCCCCCTTGACACAATGCCCTCCTGCGCCTAAAGATAGCCACATGGCTAAATAGCCACATGGAAATACTGCGAACGAGGACACCCATGGCTCCCGACGACGACCAGCTCGACCGGATCTTCAGCGCGCTGTCGGACCGGACGCGCCGGGCCATGCTCGAGCGCCTGCGCTCGGGGCCACGCTCCGCCGGCGACCTCGCCGAGGGGTTCACGCTGAGCCAGCCGACCGTCTCCAAGCACCTCAAGGTGCTCGAGGGCGCCGGGCTCATCCGCCGCGAGCGGGACGGGACGCGCATCTACAGCGTCCTGGCGATCGACCCCCTGGTGCGTGCCGCCATCTTCGTGTCGCAGTTCGAGCAGGTCGTGGACGCGCGACTCGACCGGCTCGCAGCACTCGTCGAGTCCCCGCGCGATCCACGAGGAGAGCAGAGATGAAGACCGAGTTCACCCTTCCCGACGACACCACCATCAGCTACACACGGACCTTCGCCGCACCCGCCGAGCGCGTGTGGCAGGCCTGCACCGACCCCCAGGTCGTCCGCACCTGGATGCTGGGCCCCAGCAAGGACACGACCTTCGAGGTGTGCGACATGGACATCCGCGAGGGCGGCAGCTTCCGCTGGGTCTGGCTCGATCCGGACGGGCGGCTGGAGATCTACGGCGACGTGCTCGAGGTCGACGCGCCGCGCCGGCTCGTCACCACCGAGCAGATGGGCGGCACCGACTGGCCGCCGACCCACAACGTCGTCGAGCTCACGGAGCAGGACGGCCGGACGGTGCTCACGGGCACCATCCGCTACCCGTCCAAGGAGGCACGGGACGGCGCCTACGCCTCGGGCATGGCGGACGGCATGGACGTGAGCTTCGCCCGGCTGGACGAGGCCGCCTGACCGTCCGGCATACAGCCCGTATGCCGCTCCGCCGCCTCCACGCCCAACGGCGCGAGGCGGCGGAGCTGCGGTCTGGGCGGCCACGGACCAGACCCGCCGGGGGCAGATGCATCAGCCTGGCGAACGAAGGCCGGTCGATGCCTTTACCGGGGGCAGATGCATCAGCCTGGCGAACGAAGGCCGGTCGATGCCTTTACCCGCGGTAGGTCTAGAGCTGGGGGGAGAGGAAGGCCGCGAGGGCTCCGGCATACATCGCCGGGTCCTCGGCACCCATCAGCTCGCGCGCCGAGTGCATCGACAGCATCGGCGCCCCGAAGTCGATGGTGGAGACGCCGAGCTGGGCCGAGGTCATCGGGCCGATGGTCGAGCCGCACGGCATGTCCCCCCGCGCCCCGAACTCCTGCATCGGCACCCCCGCCTGGTCGCACGCCAGCCGGAACCAGCCGGCCGAGACGGCGTCCGTGGCGTAGCGGCCCTTGACGTTGACCTTGAGCACCGGTCCGCCGTTGAGGGCGACCTGGTGGTTGGGCTCGTGCTTCTCGGGATAGTTGGGGTGCGTGGCGTGGGCCATGTCGCCCGACGCGACGACCGTCGAGGCGAGCGCCCGCTGGTAGTCGTCACGGTCGCCCCCGAGCGACCGGGTGATGCGCTCCATGATCTGCGGCAGCATCGAGGAGAAGCCGCCGCGGTCGGTCATCGACCCGATCTCCTCGTGGTCGAACAGGACCAGGACCTGCACGAACGGCGTCGACGGCCCGTCGCCGTCCACCGCGTCGACGAACGCCCGCGTGCCGCAGTAGCTCGTGCCGAGGTTGTCCAGGCGCGGGGCCGCGAGCAGCGAGCTGTCGTGGCCGAGCAGGGTCGAGGGGGTGAGGTCGTGCGTCATCAGGTCCCAGGCGAGGACGTCGTCGACGTCGCAGCCGACCTCGCGGGACAGGAACTCGCGCATGGAGGGGGCGGTTCCGCCATACCCCCAGACGGGGACGAGGTGGGTCTGCGGGTTGAGGGTGAGCCCGTCGTTGACGCCGCGGTCGAGGTGCACGGCGAGCTGCGGCACGCGCAGGGTGGGGGTGTCGACGAGCACCAGGTGCGTCTCGACGCCCGCCCGTCCGCGCACGGACACCCGCCCGGACAGGCCCAGGTCACGGTCGAGCCAGGAGTTGAGCAGCGGCCCGCCGTAGACCTCGCAGACCAGCTGGTCCCAGCCGTGCCGGTGCAGGTCGGGGTTGGGGCGGATGCGCAGGTTGGGCGAGTCGGTGTGCGCGCCCACCACCCGGAACGGCGTGGCCGCCCCGTCCGCGTGCTCGGTGGACCAGGCGGCCAGGGACCCGGCACGGATGGTGTAGAAGCGCCCGGCCTGCTGCGGCCAGGCGTCACCCTCGGCGAGCTCCACGAACCCGGCGGCGTCGAGCAGGGCGCCGGCCGACTGCACCGCGTGGAAGGGGGACGGGGACGAGTCGACGAACTGGCACAGACCGCGGGCCTCGACCTCGGGGTCGAACGAGTGGCTCATGCCGCCAGTATGCCGTCAGCCCCCGTCGCGACCGACGTCGGGCGCGCGCACTCCGAAAGTTGCCCACAGCCCTCTCACCGCACGTCGCGCGCTTCCCTAGGATCAGGAACATGAGTCCCACCGCCGTGGTCCCGACGTGGCTCGTGGTCCTGCTGTCTGTGGGTACGTGGGTACACCCCTCTTGACCTTCGTAGCGGCGCTGCTGGCCAACGCCGTGTCCCGCAAAGGTGCCGTCGAGCTTGAGCGACGCTCCCGCCGAGAGGAGTCGATGCGCGAAGGTCGAGGATGCCGAGGAGCGGGGCGAAGGGGTGGTCGTCGTGCTTCGCCCGTCTCCAGAGGGCTCGGGCCCCCGGACGGATGGCCCTGGAGCCCCGTGACGCCCGTCGGTGCACGGACTACCCTGGCGATGGAGGAGGCACCATGACGAAGTACATCGCGGTGACGCGTACGCAGCGCGACGCCGCCCGCTGGATGGCAGAACGAGCCGCGGCTCAGGGTCAGCCCGTGCCGCCCTCGACCCGGCTGATCGCCGAGGCCGAACCGTCGTCACGTCCGACGTCGGGCGCGCGCTCCGCGACCAGCGGGACGACGTCGGCGATCGAGTCGACGACCCGCGTGGGGCGGTAGGGGAACAGCTCGACCTGGTGCGGGCGCGTCGACCCGGTCATGACGAGGATCGTGCGCAGCCCCGCCTCGAGCCCGGACACCACGTCGGTGTCCATGCGGTCGCCGATCATGACGGTGTGCTCGGAGTGCGCCTCGATCCGGTTGAGGGCGGTGCGCATCATCAGCGGGTTGGGCTTGCCGACGTAGTACGGCGTGCGCCCGGTGGCGGCGGTGATCAGCGCGGCCACCGAGCCGGTGGCGGGCAGGGTGCCCTCGACCGACGGGCCGCTGACGTCGGGGTTGGTCGCGATGAACCTCGCGCCGCCCTCGAGCAGCCGGATGGCCCGCGTGATGGCCTCGAAGGAGTAGGTCCGCGTCTCCCCCAGCACCACGTAGTCGGGGTCGCGCTGGGTCATCGTGTAGCCCGCCTCGTAGAGCGCGGTCGTTAGGCCGGCCTCGCCGATCACGTAGGCCGAGCCGCCCGGCCGTTGCTCGGCGAGGAAGCTGGCGGTGGCGAGGGCGGAGGTCCAGATGCAGTCCTCGGGGACGTCGATGCCGCTGGCGAGCAACCGCGCCCGCAGGTCGCGCGGGGTGTAGATCGAGTTGTTGGTCAGCACCTGGAAGCGCAGCCCGCGCTCCTGCAACGCGGCGAGGAACTCGGCGGCGCCGGGGATGGCCTGCTCCTCGTGGACGAGCACCCCGTCCATGTCGGTGAGCCAGGACTCGATGTGGGCGTGGGTCGTCATACGGCCAGTATGGCGACCCGCCCGCGACCCGTCGCCCCCGCAGGAGCCTCGTCAAGCAAGGGCTCCCAGGGGGTTGACGGGCCGCGGACATACTCGGTATACCTGTCCTAGCCAGGGGACATACCGAGTATGTCGTCTGCGGTCGGCCGGTCACCAGGGGGATGACCGGCCGGCCCCACCTCGACAGGAGACGCGATGCCGGTCCTCGAGCTCGACGACGTCCACCGCACCCACGGCACCGGCGACACCGCCGTCCACGCCCTGCAGGGGGTGACGCTGACGATCGAGCCCGGTGAGCTGGTGGCCGTCATGGGCCCCTCGGGGTCCGGCAAGTCGACCCTGCTCAACCTCGCCGGCGCCCTGGACCGCCCGACGACCGGGCGCGTGGTCATCGAGGGGCAGGAGGTCACCGCCCTGCGGCCCGACGCCCTGGCCCGGCTGCGTCGCCGCAGCGTCGGCTTCGTCTTCCAGGACTTCAACCTCATCTCGTCGCTCACCGCCGCCGAGAACGTCGCGCTGCCGCTCGAGCTCGACGGCGCCCGTCCCCGCGCCGCTCGCCGGCAGGCGCACGCGGCGCTGGAGGAGGTCGGCATCCGCGACCTCGCCGACCGCTTCCCCGACCAGATGTCCGGCGGCCAGCAGCAGCGGGTGGCCATCTGCCGCGCGCTGGTGGGCGAGCGCCGCCTGGTCCTCGCCGACGAGCCCACCGGAGCCCTCGACTCAGTGACCGGCGAGGCGATCCTGCAGGTCCTGCGGCGCCGCTGCGACCAGGGCGCGGCCGGCCTGCTCGTCACCCACGAGGCCCGGCACGCGGCCTGGGCCGACCGGGTCGTCTTCCTGCGCGACGGGGTGGTCGTCGACACGACCGGGCCGGCGGCCACGCCGGAGTCCCTGCTCGAGACGTCGGGCGCGTGAGCCGGATGACGACCCTGGCCGACCCTCCCCGCACCGCCGCCCACAAGTCGCAGCGACCCGGCACGACCCGCCGCAGCCGCCTCGGCGAGTGGTGGGCCGGCTGGCGGGTCGCGCTGCGCCTGGCCCGCCGGGACACCCGCGCGCACGGCGGTCGCAGCGCCCTCGTGCTCGTGATGATCGCCCTGCCGGTCGCCCTGATGGTCGCGGCGCTGACGGGCTACGCCACCAAGGACGTCCACGGCGCCGAGGCCATCCCCGCGCAGATGGGCTCGGCGGCGGGCGCGGTGGTCGCGGCCCAGGACGGGCAGTACCCACCGAGCCCGCTCGGCGAGCAGGTCGTGACCTGCACCGGCAACGGCCCCTGCACCCCGCCGAAGCCCCTGCCGCTGCCGGGCGTCTCCGGTCCCGTCACCACGGCGCCCGTCGCGCAGGTCCACGCCGGCATCGCCACGCTCCTCGGCGCGCGCCTCCTGCCGATGGGCGACGAGCAGCTCCACGTCACCCTGGACGGGCGCCGGGTGCTCCTCGGGACCTTGCTCGTCGACGCCCGCGATCCTCTCGTCCGCGGCAAGGCCGACCTGGTCTCCGGACGCTGGCCGCAGAACCGCGACGAGGTCGTCGTCACGCAGACGGCCGTGGCCCGCGGGCTGCCCACCAGCGGGACCCTCGAGGGCCGGGTCGTGACCTATGACGACCGCGGCGACGAGACCGTCACCTCAGCGCGGCTCGCCGTCGTCGGCGTGGCCGACGCACCGGGCGCACCCAACCTAGGCCTGCCGGACCTCGTGCGCCTGCCCGGCACCCTGGCGGCCGGCCGGCCGATCGCCCTGATCGACCGCGCCACCCCGATCACATGGGACGACGTCGCCCTGCTCGGCCGCCACGGCATCGGCGTGGTCAGCCGCTCCGTCCTGCAGGGCGGGGCGGACGGCAGCTTCGAGAGCGACTCGGGCGGGCAGCAGGACACCCTGCTCGCCATCGCCCTGCTCGCGGCGGGGCTGTTGATCGAGTCGACGCTGCTCGCCGGTCCGGCGTTCGCCGTGATCGCCCAGCGGCAGCGGCGCACCCTGGCCCTCGCCGCGGCCAACGGCGCCACCCGCGCCCAGCTGCGCCGCACCGTCCTCGCCCAGGCCCTCGTCCTCGGCGTCGTGTCCACGCTCGTCGCGACCGTGGTCGGCATCGGGCTCGGCTGGGCCGGGCTGCGCGCCTACCTGCGCTGGAACCCCCTGACGATCGTCGGCCCCTTCGACGTCCCGTGGTGGCAGCTCGCCATCGTCGTGGGGTGCGCGATCCTCGCCGCGGTGGTCGCCGCGCTGCTCCCGGCCCGCGGCCTCGGACGCATCGATGTGGTCTCGGCCCTGCGCGGCGAGGTGGCGCCCAAGCGGGCCCGCCGCTGGGTGCCCGTCGTCGGTGTCGCGCTCGCGGCGCTGGGCGGGGCCGGCATCTTCGTCACGATCGCCCTCAGCCGCACGACCCTCCTCCAGCAGCCCCGGGTCGTGGCCGGCGCCGTGGTCGCCTCGGCCGTCGTGCTGGTGGTCGGCGCCCTCCTGACGGTGCCCGCGGTCCTGGTCCTCGTCGGTCGCCTGGGCGGAGCCTTCCCGGTCCCGGTCCGTATGGCGACGCGCGACGCCTCCCGGCAGCGGGGACGCGCCACCCCCACCGTCGCCGCCATCATGGCGGGCACGATCCTGCTCGGTGCCACGACCATCGCCTTCGCGTCCATCACCGAGCGCCAGCGGATCGACTACGTGCCCTCCGCGCCGGCCGGCTGGCTCTACGGGCAGGTCTTCGGCGACGAGGCCGACCCCGGCGTCGCTGCCGCGCAGACGATCCCCGGCAGCCGGGCCTACACGATCAGGTCGGTCGCGCCGCCCGAGCGGCCGCGTGACTCCCCGGGCTCTCCGAGCGGGCCGAACGCCCCGACCCGCGCGATCGCCGCGGCGACCCCCGGCTGCACGCTCGCCGAGATCTCCTCCGACCAGGCCCAGCCGCCACGGTGCCCGTCGCTCGGCCTGGGCCTGATGTACGCCTCGGCCAACCTGCGGTCCTTCGACGAGGTCGGGCTGCGCGACCTGCTGCGGCCGACGCCCGAGCAACGACGCGTCCTCGACCAGGGTGGGCTGCTCACGTCTCAGCCCGAGATCGCGCGGGCCGGGCGTCTCACGTGGCTGTCGACGGACCTCACGACCCAGCCCGACGGCACCCAGACCCCCGGGCCCGTGACCACGCTGGGGACGATCCCGGTGGCTCTGCTGACCCCCGAGCAGGCAAGGCTCGCCGACGCCGGCAACAACGCCGACACGGCCGTCCTCGGCCCGTCCGGGATCACCCGCATCGGCGCGACGCCCCATCCGCAGCACGTCCTGGTGCGGCCCGCCGACGGGACGACCATCACCGACGCCCAGCGGGACGCCTTCGCCAAGGCGGTGGCCGACCCCTCCATGACCGAGGAGATCTCTGGCGAGGTCGTCCACGTGGAACGGGGATTCGTCGACACCTATGCCCGGCTGCGCTGGCTCATGGTCGGCACCGTCGCGCTGCTCATCCTCGTGGCCACCCTCACCGCGACCGCCCTGTCGATGGGTGAGGCGCAGCGCGACCTCGCGACGCTGGCCGCCATCGGGTCGACGGGGCGCCTGCGGCGAGCCATCGCCGCCGCGCAGTCCGGCGCCCTGGCCGTGGTCGGGACCCTCGTCGGCCTCGCCGTGGGAGCCGTCCCCGGCATCGCCTTCGCCCGGGCCGCCACCGGCGGGTACGACGACGGCGGCGCCCTCGTCAAGGCCCCCACCGTCGTCGTCCCGTGGGACGTCCTCGCGGTGGCCGCGGTCGGCATACCGATCCTGGCCGCCCTGCTCGCCGCGCTCGTCGTGCGCGGCAACCCGACCCTGACCCGCCGCACCACCTGACGCCCCGACCCGGGAGAGACTGGAGACCTCATGTCGATCCGCCAAGGGCTGCTCGCCCTCCTCGCCGACCAGCCCATGTATGGCGCGCAGCTGCGCTCCGAGTTCGAGGCCCGCACCGGCGGCACCTGGCCGCTCAACGTGGGCCAGGTCTATCAGACCCTCGCCCGCCTCGACCGCGACGGCCTGGTCGTCGAGCTCGGTGACGACGACGAGGGGCGCACGACCTACGGCCTCACCGACGCCGGCCGCGCCGAGGTCGACCGGTGGTGGACGCAGCCCGTCGACCGGGAGTCCACGCCGCGCAACGAGCTGGCCATCAAGCTCGCGCTGGCCGTCACCGTGCCCGGCGTCGACGTCACCCGCATCGTGCAGGCCCAGCGCACGGCGACCATGCGCCAGCTGCGCGACCTCACCCGCATCAAGTCGTCGACCACGGGCGATCCCGACCGCACCCAGCTGGCCTGGCTGCTCGTCGTCGAGAACCTCATCTTCGGCGCCGAGTCGGAGGTCCGCTGGCTCGACCACGTGGAGGCGCGGGTGGCCCGGGCGGCGCGGGGGACGTACGGACCCTCGACGCCACCTGGGCGCTCGTCGCACCGGGATCCGCGCGCGAATGCGCACGAATCAGCCCGAAGATAGTCATTTCGGGCGGTGGCGCGACCCCTGAATGGCGTATTGGAGGGAAGCGCAGGCAACGACGTCTGCACGACCCACGTCTCGCCAGGGGGAGCCATGTCCCGCACCATCCGTCTGATCGCCGCCTCCGCGCTGGCGGCCGCCACCGTCGCCGCCCCGGCAGTCGCCCACGCCCGACCCACCGGGCCGACGGCCCCGGCGGCCAAGACACCTGCCGCCTCCGGATTCACCCCGGTCCGCACCACGTCCTACGCCGCCACCACCCTGGCGGCCACGGCCAAGGACGGCGTGGTCGTCGTCGGCATCCGCCGCAGCACCCCCGGCGCCGCCGGCGCGGTCGTGGTGGAGGAGCAGCGCAACGGGCGCTGGACCACGCAGACCCTCCCGGGCGTCACCGCGACGGACGCCCAGGTCGTGAACGCGACCGACAAGCAGCAGTGGATCCTCACCACCGGGGCGACGCCGACCTTGTGGCGCAGCCAGGGCAACCACTACGTCAAGGTCGCCCAGCCCGCGATGCCCGCGGGCCTCGGGCAGTGGAACCCGCGCAGCCTGGCCGCCGAGGGCGGCACCGTGGCCCTGTGGGGCAGCACGCGGAGCGCAGACGGTGGGGCTTCCGCCACGGCCGCACGCCTCGTCGGCGGGCGCTGGACGGTCCTGCCCTACACCTCCCCCCAGCGCGAGCTCACCGGGCCCGCACCCGTCCCCCTGGTCGCGGTCGCCCAGGGCCGGATCGTGGGCAACCTGGGCCGCGCCGGCCTGGCCCGCGCCACCGAGGCCTTCGACGTGACCGTCACGCCCTCACGGTTCCTCGGCACGACCAGCCTCGCCGGGCCGACGGGCGAGGGCTGGTGGATCAACGACTGGGTGGTCCGGTCCGCCCGTGACATCACGACCTTGGGGACGCAGCGCTTCTTCACCGACGCGACCTACACGCGGCAGGCGATCACGGGCAGCTGCCGGCACCTGGTGGACGCGGTCCGCACCACCTGCGCCGCACCAGCCTGGGGCGTGACGGCCGCCACCGCCCTGCCCGACGGACGCCAGGTCATCGGTGGCGAGGACACGACCTCGTGGGTGAGCGGGACCGGCTCGGGCCCGGTCGTCCAGGGCGGCTTCGCGGTCGTGAGCGGACAGTCCACCCCCGTGCCGGTGGCCGGCAACCCCGGTGACGCCGTCGTGGGCCTTGCGGCCCGCTCGACAGTCACGTGGGCCATCACCCGCACGGGCGCGACCACGACGATCCAGCGGGCCGTGCTGCCGGCGGCGAGCAAGGCCAAGGTCGTGGCGCCCCGCCGCTGACCGCACCCCTCCCCCGCTCCCAGTCCCCAAGATCGTGAGGGTCTGGTCCACCTTTCTTGGACCAGACCCTCACGATCCTGGTGGCGCCGAGGTGGGATGTCGAGCAGCGCGAGCGGCCTAGGGGATTGTCCGCTCATCCGACCGAAAGTGACCGGGCGGGGCAGCGAACGCCGGCCTGCGCGGCTTTTGATCGTTCACCGTGCCCCGCCGGGTCACTTTGTGCCGCGTGTGGGCGCATCCAGCCGCCCTCGTGCGGTCGACCGCCGTCAGCAGGTCCGTGCAGCTAGACCGTGACCGTCTCGCTGGCGAGATGGGCGAGCGCCGGGCAGCCGGGCGCGACGACGACCTCGGCCCACGGCATCTGGCTGGCGTCCACGAACGCCTCTCCCAGCAGGTCCAGCAGCTCGGGGTGGCGCGTCCGCACCGACGACGCCATGGTCAGGTGTCGCAGCTCGACGCGGCCCGGCGTCACGACGCCGGCGACGAAGCCGACGAGCAGACCATCCATGCTCAGCGTGACGAGCCGGAATCCTTCCTCGACCGCGCAGCTCTCGATCCAGCGCGAGGCGCCGCCGGCGGCGCCCTGGGCATCTGCGCCGAAGGGCACGCGGGCGCCCACCAGCTCAAGCTGCTGCAGGACGTCGGTGATGTGGAGGGCCTCGTGGTCCGGATAGAGCGTGAGGCTCAGGCCAGGTCGGGTGGTGGGCAGGGGCTGGGCGTTCATGGATCGACCTCCCGGTGAAGGAAACCCGAGGGTGCACCGGGGACGCCGCCGCCGACGGACCAGGCCTGCCAGGCGGGGTGACCCCGCCTTCCCTCGAGGCGATGGACACGGGCGCACCGCTGCTGCGGTGCACTGGCAGGTCTTCGGACTCGTGGGCGTGGAGCCTTGCGGCTCACCGCGACTCGCGTCGCGCGCTCCTTCACCGTCGCTTCCCAGGTGGTCGGACCCAGTGCGTATGACGATGTCGTTCCCACTCACCGCTGCGGGGCAGTCCCGGACTCTCACCGGGTTCCCTCTTGCCCCTCCCACCGAGGCGGGAGGACCAGCACCCCCAACCTAGCCGATCCCCGCCCGCTGTGGGGTTGACCCCGTTCGGCGGACACCGGCTTAAGCGGCTTCTGCCGCCGCGTTGAACCGGCGCTCGAAGGCTACCGGGCTGATGTTGCCGAGGGCGCTGTGGCGTCGACGGCGGTTGTACACGGTCTCGATCCATTCGGTGACGCTGCGGATCGCCGCGGCCCGGGTGGCGAATTCGTAGCGGTTGTAGTGCTCGGTCTTGAGCGTTGACCAGAAGCTCTCCTGCTGGGCGTTGTCCCAACAGACTCCCGTGCGCCCGACGGACAGACGCACCTTCAGGTCGCGGGCGGCACGGTCCAGCTGGTCTGAGGTGTACTGGCAGCCGCGGTCGGCGTGGAAGATGACCCCGGTCGTGTCACCCTCGCGGAAGGTGGCCGCGCGACGCAAGGCGTCCTCGACGACGTCGGTGTGCAGGCTGTCGCTGAACGCGTACCCAATCGAGCAATGATCAGAACCTG
>NZ_DLOE01000009.1:0-58953 GCF_002479615.1 Arsenicicoccus sp. UBA7492
GGTGCGGCGACGCGAGACGGGTGCGGCGACGCGAGACGGGTTCGGCAGCGGGAGAGGGCGGGGCGTGAATGTGACTGTGGGTCAACGGGGTTCGACGGGCGGGGGTGCGGTGCGGGGTCGCTTGGGTGCGGGGGGTGAAAGTCCGCGCAGCCAGGTGACTGGATCTGTTGTTCCCAACACGCGTTCGATAGAATCAGGGCATGTCCTACCTCGAGGTGACCGCCGCGTCCCAGGCCCTGCCGGGCCTGGTCGAGGTGGTGCGCACCCTGGTGGACGGGATGGGGCACGTGCAGACCGACGACCTGGCCGAGGTCGCCGCCCACGCCGGGGCGCTGCTGACCGCGGCGCGGGGCCTGGTGCTGTCGTGCGCGGACCAGGCCACCAGCCGCGGGACCGTCCGCGAGTCGGGGTCGGCGTCGACCGCGGCGTGGTTGACCGACCACGGGGCGGGCGTGACCCGCACCGAGTCGTTCCTGATGCGTCGCGCGCTGATGGCCTGCGACAAGCCGGGGCTGGTGGCGCTGCGGGAGGGGTTGCTGTCCGGGCGGGTCACCCCGACCGACGCGGTGCACGCGGCGCGGGTGCACGCCGAGCTGGTCGGGGCCACGGACCCGGTCAGGCACGAGCAGGTCGCGGCGGGCGTCGCGGACCTGGCCGCCCGGGTGGACGCGCGCGCGGAGCTGGACGGGTTCCGGTTGATGATGCTGGCCCGCTACGCCACGGTCGCCGACCAGGAGCACGCGGCCCGGCACGAGCAGTCCCGCCGGGGGGTGAGCACGTTCTCGGCGACCGGGGACGGGTTGTGGGCCTTCCGCGCGGTGGTGGGGGACGTGGACAAGGTCCGGTTGCAGGCCGCCCTGACGGCGTTCTCCGCGCCGCAGACCTCCACGTTGCCGGATGGGACGGTGGTGCGGGACGAGCGGACCGCGGCGCAACGACGTCTGGACGCGTTGCTGACCATCGTGGGGATCGCGGCGTCCTCAGGGGTGCGGGGGCCGATGGGCGCGACCGCGCGGGCCTCGTTGGTGCTGACCCCGGACGCGTTGCTGGAGCCGTGCGAGCACCGCGCCAAGGACGCGTTCGGGCTGTGGCGCGGCACCGGTGGCGGGGGGCCGTGCGGGTGTCCGGTCCCGGCCGCGTGCGTCGATGACCTGGGCACGATCCTGGGGCCCCGCGCCGCCAGGGAGCTGACCTGCGGCGCTGACGTGACCCCGGTCTGGCTGGACCCGGCCGGTCGACCGTTGGACGTGGGGCGCACCACCCGCCTGGCCACCGCCCGGCAGCGTCGCGCCCTGGAGGTGCGTGACGGGGGGTGCAGCTTCCCCGGCTGCGACGCGCCCGCGTCGTGGTGCCAGGCCCACCACATCGTGCACTGGGCCGACGGCGGCCCGACCGACCTGGCCAACCTGGCCCTGGTGTGCGGGCACCACCACCGGTTCATCCACGCCCACCACATCACCGGGCGGGTCACCGCCGACGGGTCCCGCGTCCAGTGGGACATCACCCACACCTGGACCGGCTGGCACCCCACCCCACCACCCGACATCGACCACAGCACCGGCCCCGAGAGCGACGCAGACGCCGCATCAAGCCCCGACGCTGGCCACCGCGACGGCTCGGGCTCAAGCCTGAACGCAGACAGCGGCGCCGGGCCCGACGCTGACGACCGCGTCAGTGCTGGCGCGGGTGCCGGCGGGAGCACGGGGACTGGGGCGGGCGCGAAGGGTGGCTCAGGTGCGGGCGCTCCCAGCGCAGGACGCGAACCTCCCGACGACGGACACGGGCAGCCACCACCAGGCGGGCAACCGTCACGCCCACCCGGCGACCCAGCCCCGCGCCCACCCGGCCACCACGCCCTCACCGCCTGACCCACCACGAAGCGACCCCCAACCGACCGACCGCCAGCCGACCCATCCACAGACACGTCCACCCGGACAGCCCGCCAGGCTGCCCGGGCAGACGCGCGTCGCCGGCGGTCGGCCAGGCGACGGTGGATGCCCGCACCTGCGAACTTTAGTCAACCTCTAGACAAAAGCCGGGCGACGTCATACGGTGAAGTCATGCGCACTGAAGCGGCCGTCATCCACGGCAAGGGCAAGATCAAGGTCACCGACGTCGAGCTGCCCCCCATCGGGCGCGACGAGATCCTCATGAAGGTCATGTCGGACAGCATCTGCATGTCGACGTACAAGGCCACCATCCTCGGCGAGGACCACAAGCGCGTCCCGCCGAACATCTCCGAGGTCCCGGTCATGGCCGGGCACGAGTTCGCCGGCGAGATCGTCGAGGTCGGCGCCGACTACGAGAACGACTACCAGGTGGGCCAGCTCATCGCGATCCAGCCCGCCATGGGCCTGGAGAACGGCTACTCCAGCGGCTACTCCTACCCCTACTTCGGCGGAGACACGCACTACACGATCATCCCCAAGATCGCGATCGACAAGGGCTGCGTCCTCAACTACGACGGCACCTACTTCGCGAACGCCGGTCTGGCCGAGCCGATGTCGTGCATCATCGGCGGGTTTCACGCGCAGTACCACACCAAGCCGTTCGTCTACGAGCACTTCATGGGCCCGGTCAAGGGCGGCAAGATGGCCCTCCTCGGTTGTGCCGGCCCCATGGGCATCGGCGCGATCGAGTACGCCATCAACGGCCCCTACACCCCGTCGCTGCTCGTCGTCGTCGACATCGACCAGGCCCGCCTCGACCGCGTCGCCAGCCTGATCACCGTCGAGGACGCCAAGGCCAAGGGCGTCGACCTGCGCTACGTCAACACCACCGGTGGCGACCCCGTGCAGACGCTGCGCGACATCACCCCCGAGGGCAAGGGCTACGACGACGTGTTCGTCTACGCCCCGGTCAAGGCGCTCGTCGAGCTGGGCGACCAGATCCTCGGGTTCGACGGCTGCCTCAACTTCTTCGCCGGCCCGACCGACAAGAAGTTCGTCGCGGACTTCAACTTCTACAACGTGCACTACGAGGCCACGCACATCGTCGGCACCTCCGGCGGCTCCACCGGCGACATGATCGAGTCCCTCGAGATGTCCGCCCGCGGCGACCTCAACCCGTCGTTCATGGTCACCCACATCGGCGGCCTCGACTCCGTGCCCGAGACGGTCCTCAACTACCCCAACATCCCTGGTGGCAAGAAGCTCATCTACCCCTGGGTGCGCATGCCGCTGACCGCGATCGACGACTTCGCCGAGCTGGGCAAGGATGACGAGTTCTTTGCCGGCCTCGCCGAGATCTGCGGCCGCAACAACAACATCTGGAACGAGGAGGCCGAGAAGTTCCTCCTCGAGCACAAGACGGCGTCGACGGTCGAGTGACCTGCTGACCGAGCGGCCCCCTCCCGATCCTGGGAGGGGGCCGCTGCCGTATGCCGTCCGCCCGCCGTCTCGACGGGCCGGGCCTCAGCGCGACGTCGGGGCCAACGCGTCCAGCTGTGCAGCGACGTCGGCCTCGACGGTCCAGACGCGCGTCCCCACGTCACGCCACGTGCTCGGTGCGCTCCCGTCGTGGGGATGGGCCTCGACCACCTCGCCGTCGATCCACACGTCGACCCCGTCACCGACGGGCCCCCCGACGGCGCCCGCCAGGCCGGTCAGCCGCCACTCCCCGACGCCTCCAGGCACGCGCACCACGCCCGCGTCCTCGATCGTGGCCGGTCGGCCTGCAGGGGCCACGCGTCCTGGCTCGGGCACCACCAACGACTCCACCGCGGGGTCGAGGCGGCTGCGGAGCACGTCCCCCTCCACCGTGAGCCGACGAGGGAAGGTGAGGCACCCCGCCACGAGGTCGGCATCCGGGTCGTCCGGGTCAGCGGGGATCCCGTCCTGTCGGACCCAGCCCATCAGCAGCGGCTCGGGCTCGTCGTGCAGGACCTGCGGTGCGTAGAGGACGTCCCCTGCGTCCAGGTCCCCGCCGCTGCGGGCGGTGAACGCCGGACGGCCCTCCGCATCCGTGTCGAGATCGCCCACCAGCCAGACCGCGCGGTCGAGGATCGTCTCGTGCTGCAGGCTGAGCACGAGGGCCGTGCCACCTGCGGTCCGCACGAGCTGCGGGCACTCCCAGATGTCGGCCGGGGCGTGCTGTGCCGCAACGGGATCCGCGTGGGTGAGCCAGAGCCCGACGTAGGTCCACGCGAGGATGTCGTCGCAGGAGTACAGCAGGACGGCGGGCGTGCCGTCGTCGAGACCGGCCCCCAGGAGCGCCCACCGGTGGCCGCCGTGGGTGAACACGAACGGGTCGCGCATGACCGCGATGCCGTCGACCTCGGGGGTCTCACCGACGACGATCGGCTCGGACCAGCGGCCCAGGTCGTCGTCGAGCGCCCACCGCAGGCACACGGTGCTCGCGAAGGTGTCGTCCACGACGCCTGAGTACGCCACGGCGGGGCGGTCCAGGCCGGGCACGAAGACGCCTGACCAGCAGCCGAACTCGTCGGGCCCGCCGGTGGTGGGGCCGAAGGCCACGGCGTGCTCGTCCCAGCGGGCCAGGTCGGTGCTGCTCGCGTGGCCCCACTCGATCCGGTCGTGCACCGCGGCGGCGGAGCTGTGCTGGTAGAACACGTGCCAGCGCCCGCCGTGGCGGGTCATCCCGTTGGGGTCGTTGAGCCAGCCGCGGCGGGGTCGCACGTGGTGCCGGGGCAGGGCGGGTTGGGGGACCGTCATGGGGACAGCCTGCCCGAGGACCGGGCCCCTGCGCCTCCGCGGTCCGCGGGGGTGACGACGCTGCGGTGGCTCCGCGGGTGCGACACTGTGCGGCAGCGGGCGGCCACGCGACGGGGCGGGGCGCCATACGGCCGGGGTCGTCCCGGGGGAGAGGTGCCTCATGGACCTGGTGACAGACGTCGACGTGCTGGTGGTGGGCTCGGGGTTCGGGGGATCGGTGGCAGCGCTGCGCCTGGCCGCCAAGGGCTATCGCGTCGAGGTGCTCGAGGCGGGGCGGCGGTTCGAGGACGAGGACTTCGCCAAGACCAGCTGGGACGTGCGCAACTTCCTGTGGGCACCGCGGCTGGGATGCTTCGGGGTGCAGCGGATCCACCGGCTGCCCGACGTGCTCGTGCTCGCCGGCGCGGGCGTCGGTGGTGGCTCGCTCAACTACGCGTGCACGCTCTACCGCCCGCACGGCCCCTTCTACAGCGACCGCCAGTGGGCGCACATCACCGACTGGGAGAGCGAGCTGTCGCCGCACTACGACGAGGCGACGCGGATGCTCGGGGTCGTCACCAACCCCTGCGACGGGCCGGTGGAGAGGCTGATGCTCGACGTCGCCCGCGAGATGGGGGTCGAGGAGAGCTATCGCAAGACGCCGGTGGGCATCTACTTCGGCAAGCCGGGGGAGACCGTGGCCGACCCCTACTTCGGGGGCGAGGGGCCGGCGCGGACGGGCTGCACCGAGTGCGGCAGCTGCATGGTCGGCTGCCGGGTCGGCGCCAAGAACACCCTGGTCAAGAACTACCTCGCGCTCGCCGAGCGGCGCGGGGCCGTCATCCGGGACCGGCGGACCGTGACGCGGGTCCGGCCCATCGACCCGTCCCGCCCCGAGCGCGGCTACCGGGTCGAGCACGAGCGCACCGGCGCCTGGGTGGGCCGCGACCGTCGCGAGACGACGGCGACGTATGTCGTGATGGCGGCCGGCGCCTTCGGGACGAGCCGCCTGCTCCACCGGCTGCGGCACACCGGCGACCTGCCGCGGCTGTCACCGGCCCTCGGTCGGCTCACGCGCACCAACTCCGAGATGATCGGCGGGGCCGGCACCCGTCGCGTGCCGGCGGGCATGGACCTGACCAAGGGCGTCGCCATCACCTCGTCCTTCCACCCGGACCAGGACACGCACGTCGAGAACTGCCGCTACGGCGTCGGGTCCAACCTCATGGGTGGGCTGACCGCGCTGCTCGTCCCCGGCGGCGGACGGGTGCCGCGCTTCGTGCGCTACCTCGGCGAGGTGGCTCGCGACCCGCTCGGCGCCGCCCGGTCCCTGTGGCTGCGGCGCTGGAGCGAGCGCACGGTCATCGGCCTGGTGATGCAGAGCCGCGACAACTCGCTGACGACCAGCTATCGGCGCGGGCCGCTCGGCGGGCACTCGATGACGAGCGAGCAGGGGCACGGCGAGCCCAACCCCACCTGGATCCCGGCCGGCCACGCGGCGCTGCGATCCATCGCCCGTCACCTGGAGACGGTGACGGGGATCCCGGCCGACGCGCGGGGCAGCGTCGGCGAGGTCGTCGACATGCCGATGACGGCGCACTACCTCGGCGGCGCCGTGATCTCGGACGACCCTGAGACGGGTGTGGTCGACCCCTACCAGCGCGTGTGGGGCTACCCGGGCATCTCGGTGCTCGACGGCGCCGCGGTCAGCGCCAACCTCGGCGTCAACCCCTCGCTGACGATCACCGCCCAGGCCGAGCGGGCGACCTCGCTGTGGCCGCGCCGCGGCGAGGAGGACCCGCGGCCGGCGCAGGGCGAGGCCTACCGGCGACTGGACGTTCCGGCCCCGGTCGCGAGCGAGCCGAGCCGCTAGGAGCGAGCCGCCAGCCGCCAGCCGCCAGCCGCCAGCCGACCGCCACAGCAGAGACCCGCTCCCCATCTCGCCCGGTGGGAGCGGGTCGGCGGTGCGGGCGCGCGTGTGGCACCCTTGCCGTGGGTCAAGAGCAGCGACCGATCACCTCGAGGAGGTCGCTCGGCACCCGGTTCCGCGCCGGTGCCACTCGAGGGCAGACCCGGCCGCGCGGCCTCCGCCGACGCGGTCACGCGGGCCTCGATCGAGGTCCACCCGATCGAGGAGGTCGATCCCGTTGCCGGTCACCGTTCCCCGCGCCCTGCCGGCGCGCCGCACGCTCGAGTCCGAGAACGTCTTCGTCATGTCGACCGAGCGCGCCGGCCACCAGGACATCCGCCCGCTGCGCATCGCGATCGTCAACCTCATGCCGACCAAGATCGTCACGGAGACCCAGATCCTGCGGCTGCTGGCCAACTCGCCGCTGCAGGTCGAGATCACCTTCGTGCGGATGTGCTCCCACGAGTCCCGCAACACCTCGACCGAGCACCTCGACACCTTCTACCGCACGTTCGACGAGATCCGTGACGAGCGCTACGACGGCCTCGTCATCACGGGGGCGCCGGTCGAGAAGCTGCCCTTCGAGGCCGTGGACTACTGGGACGAGCTGTGCGAGATCCTGGACTGGAGCGCGGATCACGTCTACTCCACGATGCACGTCTGCTGGGGCGCCCAGGCGGGGCTCTACCGGCACTACGGGATCGGCAAGATGGAGCTGCCGGACAAGATGTTCGGCGTGTTCGAGCACCGCGTCCTGGACCCGCGCGCCCGCATCGTCAGCGGCTACGACGAGACGTTCACCGCGCCGCACTCCCGGCATACGGGCACGCCCCTGGAGGAGGTGCAGGCGCACCCCAAGCTGCAGGTGCTGGCCACCTCCGAGACCGCGGGGCTCTATCTGGCGCAGTCGCGCGACGGGCGGCAGCTGTTCGTGACCGGTCACCCGGAGTACGAGGCCGACACCCTGTCCCTGGAGTATCACCGCGACGCGTCCAAGGGGCTGCCGATCGACGTCCCCGTGGGCTACTTCCCGGACGACGACCCGACGCAGCCGCCGCGGGTCACCTGGCGCAGCCACGCCTTCCTGCTCTACGCCAACTGGCTCAACTACTACGTCTACCAGCGCACTCCGTACGACCTCGCCGCGATGCGCGGGGCAGCGCGCAGCGCCGACAGCTACGTCATCTGAGCGGGCTCGGCCCCAGGCGCGTCGTCAGGTGCTCCACGGTGCGGCGCAGCGCGTCCTCGGCGGCCTCGTCGCTGCCGCGCCACAGGTGGTCCGCGCCGGGCTCCAGGACCAGCTCGACCTCGACCCCGGCGGCCTCGAGCGCCGCGGCGAGCCGGATGCTCTGGGCGCGGGGGACCAGCCGGTCGGCCTCGCCGTGGACCAGCAGGTATGCCGGAGCGCCGGCGTGCACGTGGGTCACCGCCCCCGCCTCGGCCGCCGCGTCCGGCCGCTCGCTGATGGCGCCACCCAGGAGCAGGGCCTCGCGGCTGTCGGTGGCGGCCGGGTCGGCGCCGAGGTCACCGGGCAGGCCGACCAGGTCGGTGGGGGCGTACCACGCGACGACGGTCGCCACGGCCGACGAGACCCCGGTGACCCCGACGGCGCCCTCGAGCGGCGCGTCGGCGGCGAGCGTCCCGGTCACGCCGAGCAAGGCCGCGAGGTGGCCGCCCGCCGACTCGCCCCACGCCCCGATGCGGTCGGGGTCGATCCCGAGCTCGCCGGAGCGGTGCCGCAGCCAGCGCACCGCGGCCTTGGCGTCGTGCAGCTGCGCGGGCCAGGACGCCTCGCCGCTGAGCCGGTAGTCCGCGCTCGCCACCGCGACCCCTGCCGCCGCCACGCGCTCGAAGGGGCTGACGACTCCTGAGAACGCCGGCCCCGCCGATCGGCGGCTGCCGAGGCGCCAGCCGCCGCCGTGCAGGAACACGACGGCCGGGCAGCCCCGCACGTCGGCGATCGCACCAGCACGCGCACCAGCACGTGCACCAGCACGCGCATCAGGCGGTGGGCCGGGCTGCGGCGCAGGGAGATACAGGTCCAGCTCGAGGGGGCGGACGCCGTCGAGCGACGCATAGGGAACGCCCCGCAGCACGCGCACGCCGGCTGCGGTGAGGGTGGCCTCGGGCAGCGGGCCTGCTTCCGCTGCCTGTCCGGAGGGCATCGGGGAGGGCGCGGTCGGCATACGGCTCAGGCCCGGGACCAGTCGAACCCGGGCAGGAAGTCCATGTGGAACTGCTGCGCCGCCGCGCCCATCCGCGGCCCGTCGGGCACGAACGGCGGGGTGTCGGCCGTCGGGTCGTCGACCTTGGTGCCCATGGTCTGGAAGAAGCGCTCGAAGCCGCCGCTGGACACCCCCATGAGGCGGGTGGGCTCCTCGATCCGGTAGGCGTGCTCCGCCCCGGCCGGCACGAACGCGAAGTCGCCGGTGCCGAGCCGGCGCGAGACCTGGTCGCCGTCAGGCATCTGCACGTAGAGCCGGATCGCGCCCTCGAGGACGTAGAAGGTC
Organism: Arsenicicoccus sp. UBA7492; assembly: GCF_002479615.1. NCBI lineage: Bacteria > Bacillati > Actinomycetota > Actinomycetes > Micrococcales > Intrasporangiaceae > Arsenicicoccus > Arsenicicoccus sp. UBA7492. Next base: position 9,072 of record NZ_DLOE01000009.1, read on the forward strand.
TCGTGGGTCTGGTCGTGCGCGTGGGTCGGGATGATCTCACCGGGCGGGCAGGTTGAGGTGAAGACCCCGAACTGCCCCTCCGTCTCGTCCCCGCTGAGCAGCACGGAGAAGGTGTCGACGAAGAGCTTGGCGTGCTCGCCCTGCCCGGCCTCGAGGAAGAATGGGTGGGGGCGACCCGGCAGGACCCCCTCCCAGGCGGGGCGGCCGGAGGGATCGGCGAGGTACTCGAAGGTCATGAGGGGCTCCGCTCGTCACGGCGCCGGCGTCGCGGCGCGGGGGTGCGCTCACCCTAGTGCGACCCGCGTCGTCGTGCCGGGTGGTCTGACGGGAGGGGCTGCGGGGGTATGACGAGAGCCCGGGGCCACCCGGGGTCGCCATCAGGCGGCCGTCGAGCGGCCCACCGAGAAGTAGTGCGAGAGAACGGAGCACGCCATGTCCGAGCAGCGACCCGAGGACCAGCGCCTCACCGGCGACGACGCCGAGCAGGCCACCGGCGGCAGCGACGGGACCACGAGCCTCGACGAGCTCAACGACGCGGGCGCGGGTGCCGGCGCCGACAAGGAGGGTTCGACCTTCGAGCCGGAGGAAGACGACTGACCCGCTCCACCCGCTCCACCCGGCCGTTGGGCCACCCTGACGGGCGGCGTCAGCCCTTGTCGGCGCCGCTCGTCAGGCCCTCGGTGAGCCAGCGCTCCGCGATGCCGTAGAGCACGATCACGGGGATCGTCAGCAGGACCGACCCGGCCATGAGCACCGTCTTGGGCACCTCGACGCCGTTGGAGAGCTGGGACAGGCCGAGCGAGACGGTCCACAGGTCCCGCTTGGCGGCGAGGAACAGCAGGGCGAAGAGGAACTCGTTCCACGCGATCATGAAGATGTAGAGCCCGGTCGACATGATCGACGGCATGGCGAGGGGGAGCACGACCTTGGTGATGGTCTGGAAGCGGTTGGCCCCGTCGAGGGTCGCCGCCTCCTCGATGGTCGCCGGGATGGTCTCGAAGTAGTTGCGCAGCATGTAGATCGACACCGGGACGGTCTGGGCGACGTAGACGAGCATCAGGCCCGGGAGCGACTGGTAGAGGCCGAGCTTGGCGAACGCGATGACCAGCGGGATCGCCAGGACGATCGACGGGAACAGGTAGACCGACAGGAACAGCGCGCCCACCTGGCGGCGACCCTTGAAGGCGAGGCGGCTGACGGCATACGCGCCGGGGATCGCCACGACCAGGGTGAGGGCCACGGTCACGAGGGACACGACCGCCGAGTTGCGCATGAGCTGCGCGAAGCCCTGGCCCTCCTCCTCGACGGGCGCGAGGACGTTGGTGTAGGTCTCGGTCGTGACCGTCGACCACTCCGGCAGGAGCCGGCCGGGGTTCTGCAGCAGGGAGTCGATGGGCGTGAAGCTCAGCATCACCATGTAGTAGAAGGGGAACACGGTGATGACCAGCAGGAACGCGATGGTCAGCCAGCGCAGGACGCGCAGGACCGAGGTCTCGACGGCGTAGCGGTTCATGTCAGTCCTCCTGTCCCTCGTGCCGGGCCATGAAGCGCAGGTAGACGATCAGGAAGACCGCCATCACCAGGGACAGCACGACGGCCTGGGCGGCCGCCCCGCCGGCGTCGAAGCGCCCGGTGAGGTAGTCGTAGACCCGGACCGCGGCGATGTCCGTGCCCGCGGTGCCGCCCGTGAGCAGGTAGACGTCGTCGAACTTGTTGAAGGTCATGATGACCCGCAGCACGGACAGCAGGGCGATGACCGACATGAGCTGCGGCAGCAGCACGTGCCAGAAGTGCTGCGTGGGGGTGGCCCCGTCCACGAGCGCCGCCTCGTCGATCTCGCGGGGCACCGCCGTGAGCCGCGCCATGATGAACATGAACGCGAACGGGAAGTAGCGCCAGATCTCGAACGCGATCACCGTCACCAGCGCGAACGGCTCCCGGCCGAGGAAGTCGAGCGGCCCGTCCCACCCGAGCAGCTTCTGCCCGTAGACGTTGACGATGCCGTACTGCGTGTCCAGCATCATCTGCCACACGAACGCGACGGCGACGACGGGGGCGACGTACGGCAGGAGCATGAGAGCGCGGACGACGCCGCGCCCGGGGAACCGGTTGCGCAGCGCCAGCGCGGCGATCAGCCCCAGGACGATCGACCCGGCGGTCGATCCGACGGAGTAGACGACCGTCGTCCACATCGACTCCAGGAAGCCCGCGCTGGTGAGGACGCGTCGGAAGTTCTCCAGCGTGTAGGGCCCGTCGATGCCGGCGCGCCGGATCTGCAGGAAGGACAGCTTCTGGAAGGCGAGGACGACGTTCCACAGCACCGGGATGACGACGATCGCCACGACCACGATCACGGTGGGGGACACGAGGAGCCAGCCGTCGCGGTTGTCGCGACGGGCGGCCGACCAGCGCCGGCCCGCCCGTCCGGAGGGACCGGGTGCGGGCGTAGGCGTCGGCGTGGTGGCGGAGGTGCTCATCAGTTGAGGTCCTTCCTGATGTCGTCCACCGCGGTGGCGGCCTGCTCGGCGGCCTGACGGGCGTCGAGGCTGCCGGACGCGATGCCGGCCACGGCCTTGGGGATCGGCAGCTCGGAGGTGACCGCTCCCAGGAGGATGCCCCGGCCCTGGGCGATGCCCCACCGGTCGATGGTGCTCGCCGAGCTGCGGATGGAGGCCAGCACGTCGGGGGGATAGACCTCGGCCAGCGGCTTCTTGGTGTCGACCCCGGCGGGGAGCTTCGCCCAGGCGTCGACGTACGCCGTGGAGCCCTTGGTGGGGCCGGGTCGGGTCGGGAACTTGCCCTCGGGCGCCACGCCCAGCCAGGCCTGGTAGCCGTCGGTCATGACGTGCTCGATCAGCCGGCCGCCCTGGTCGACGTCCGAGCCGCGCATGAGCGCCCAGCCCGCCACCTCGCCGAACGAGCCCTTGCCGGTGCCGTCCGGGCCGCGGACCGCCGTCACGACGCCGCTGTTGCGCGCGAGGAAGGTCGGGTCGTCCTTGCACTCGGGGCACGTGGGCAGGGCGTCCTCGCGCAGGCCCGCCATCTCGTCCAGCAGGTAGGCCGACCACAGGACCATGGCGGACTCGCCGGCGAAGTAGGACGCCCGGGTCGTGTCGACGTCCTGCTTGGTCTGCGGGGAGTAGTTGCGGACCAGGTCGGCGTAGAGGTCCCACGTGCGCTGGCAGCGCTGGTCGCCCAGGGTCACCGCGCCGGCGTCGTCGACCAGCTGGCAGGAGTTGCCGAGCGCCAGCGTCTCGAAGCTCTGTGAGGTGAACGGGTCGGCCGGGTCGGTGGCCAGGGTGATGCCCTTCTTGCCCTCGGCGGTCAGGGCCTTGGCGGCGGCCGTCAGGTCGGCATACGTCGTGGGGGGCTTGAGCCCCTTGGCCTTGAAGAGGTCCTTGCGGTAGACGAGGATCTGCGACCACGAGTCCGAGGGGACCGCGAGGACCTTGCCGTCCTGCGTCTCCAGGTCCAGCATCGCCGGGCTGAAGGTGTCGCGGCCCAGCCGGTCCACGACCTTGGTCGTCGCGTCCCGGTCCACGAGCCCGAACTGGTCGATCTGGCGCACCGACCCGAGCCCGAGCGAGGCCACGACGTCGGGCAGGGTGCCGGACTGCGCGGCGCTCGCGATCAGCTGGGGGAACTGCGCCTCGTCGATGCCCACCAGCTCGGTCTGGATGCCGGTCTTGGTGGTGAAGGCCTCCATGATCTTGCGCTGGGCCCCCATACGGTCCGGCTGGGAGTCCAGCGTCCACACGGTGAGGCGACCGTCCTTGACCCCCAGGGGGGCGTTGGGGTCGCCCCCGTCGCCGCACGCGGCGAGAGCGAGACAGGTGACGCTCGCGGTGATCGCGGCGGTCATCCTCCTGACGAGCCTGTGCGGCGTCATCGCCACTCCCTCGCTGGTGGGGGTCGGATCGGGACCTGCGTCATTGAAGCACCGGTGAGGAACCTTCGACGGGTTCGTCACCCGATCGATTCATTCGAGCCGGGGCGGTGGGGCTCGTCAGGGCGCCGTCGGCCTGCGACGCTGGGGGCATGCGACAGGGGTGGGAGCATGACCATGGGGCACGGCTGCGGACCCGCGCGGCGCTGGGGCTGCGCGAGCGGATCGCCGGCACGGACGCGGACCGTCGGGCCGACCAGATCTGGGGGGAGGTGGGGGAGCGGTGGTTCGGACCCGACGACGCGATCTGGCAGGTCCACGCCGACACCAGCATGTTCAGCGGCGGGCTGCGCGCCCTGCTGCTGCAGTCCCTCCACCCCTCGGCCATGGCCGGGGTGGCCGAGCACAGCGGCTACAAGGGCGACCCGTGGGGTCGGCTGCAGCGGACCAGTCACTACATCGCCATCACGACCTATGGCACGGTCCGGCACGCCGAGGCCACCATCGGGGCGATCCGCCACCTGCACGGACGCGTCGTCGGGACGGCCCCCGACGGCCGGCCGTATGCCGCGAACGACCCCCACCTGCTGCGGTGGGTGCACGCCGCGGAGGCCGAGAGCTTCCTCGCCACGCACCAGGCGTTCGGCGCCCGGCCGCTCACGCGGGAGCAGCTCGACGAGTACGTCGCCCAGACGGCGCAGGTCTCCTCGCGGCTCGGCGTCGACCTGGCGGCCCTGCCCCAGACGTATGACGAGCTGATGCAGACCATCGAGTCCTACCGTGCGGAGCTGGTGACGACCCCGGCCGCGACCGAGGCGGCGCGCTTCCTGCTGCTGACGCCGCCGATCGACCGCGTGGCCGGGCTGGGCTACTGGACCCTCGCCGCGGGGGCGATCTCGACGCTGCCGCCGTGGTCGCGACGGATGCTCGGGCTCTCCGTCCTCCCGGACCAGATGACGGCGGGGCTCGACCGGGCCGTGGGCCGTCCGCTGGGGCGCGCCGCCACCGCCACCACCCGGTGGCTGATGTCGGACCCGGCCGTCGCCAACGAGTCACGGTCGCGTGCTGCCCTCGCCGCGGGTCAGCGGCCAGAGGCGAAATCCCCCACGGGACAAGTACACCCGTCTGGCGCTACCCCCAGCCAGGGTGCAGGGGCAGGATCGGACAATCCCCCCTAATCGGGCGGTCCCCACCCCCATCCCCGCAGGAGCCCATCGTGACCACACAACGTCGTGTCCTGGCCGCCGCTCTCGGTGCCTCGACGGTCCTGGCCGGACTCGCCGCAGCCACCCCCGCCTCCGCCGACCAGGACGGACCCGCTCGCTCGGTCCTGGTGCTCGCCGAGAACGGCGCTCAGGACGGTGCCGTCCGCGCCGCCATCACCCGCGCCGGAGGCACCGTGACCTCCGTCGACTCGGCCATCGGCCTCTACTCCGTCACCACCACCAAGACCCGTTTCACCGCCGACGTGCGCGACTCCGCAGCGGTGGACACCGCGGCCGCCGACCGCGTCGTCGGCTTCAGGCGCACGCCGGCCAAGGCCTCCACGTCGGACATCGAGCGGCTGCGCGCCGAGCGTGCCCAGGGTCGCGGCAAGAAGGCCCCGGCACCCAACGTCAACACCAACGGCGAGCCGCTCGCTCCCCTGCAGTGGGACATGCGGATGATCCACACCGCGGAGGCGCACCGCATCGCCACCGGTCGCGGCGTCCGCGTCGGCGTGATCGACACCGGCGTCGACGCGTCCCACCCGGACATCCGCCCCAACTTCGACTTCGCCCTGTCGCGCAACTTCACCCGCGACATGCCCGACATCGACGGCGCCTGCTCGACCGACCCTGACGGCTCCTGCGACGACCCGGCCACCGTCGACGAGGGCGGCCACGGCACCCACGTCGCCAGCACGATCGCCTCCCCGGTCAACGGCCAGGGCATCGCCGGCGTCGCTCCCGAGGCCAGCATCGTCAACCTGCGGGCCGGGCAGGACTCGGGCTACTTCTTCCTCGAGCCGACGGTCAAGGCGCTGACCTACGCCGGCAACAACGGCATCGACGTGGTCAACATGAGCTACTACATCGACCCGTGGGCGTTCAACTGCGCCAACAACCCGGCCGACTCCGCCGAGGAGCAGGCCCAGCAGCGTCTGACGATCGAGGCCACCAACCGAGCCCTGCGCTACGCCCGCGGCAAGGGCGTCACGCTGATCGCCGCCGCCGGCAACTCCGCCACCGACCTGGACAACCCCACGGTGGACGACTCCTCCCCGGACTACCCGGAGGGCGCGGCCAAGACGCGCCAGATCGACAACTCCTGCCTCGACCTGCCGACCGAGGGTGACCACGTCCTCACCGTCACGTCCGTGGGGCCGACCACGCGCAAGGCCTACTACTCCAGCTATGGCCTCACGTCCGTGGACGTCGCGGCTCCCGGCGGCGACATCCGCGACTACTACGGCACACCTCAGTACCGCAAGCCCGGCAACGTCATCCTCGCCGCCATGCCCAAGGCCGTCGGCATCGCCGAGGGCGACATCGACCCGGTGACGGGCGAGCCCACCAACGACTTCGTCATCAAGCAGGGCGACGGCTACTACACCTACCTGCAGGGCACCTCGATGGCCGCGCCGCACGCCACCGGCGTCGCCGCGCTCATCGTCGACCGTTGGGGACACCGTGACCCGCGCCAGGGCGGCAAGGCGCTGACCCCCAACCAGACCGAGAAGATCCTGATGCGCACCGCCACCGACCACGCCTGCCCGAACCCGGCCACCATGGTCTACCCCGGCGTCTCCGCCGCCTACACGGCGACCTGCACGGGCACCACCGAGTTCAACAACTTCTACGGCGACGGCATCGTGGACGCCCTGAAGGCGGTCACCAAGAAGCACTGACCCGCTGAGCTGCACGACTGAGCTGCACGGACGTGGGCGCCCGTCTCCCGGATCCCGGGGGGCGGGCGCCCACGCCGTGATGGGCGGCCAGGTGGCGTGGCTGGGATGATGGGAGGCATGCCCGAGACGACACCGCCGTCCCTCCGCCCCGCCACCCTGCCCGTCGAGGGACTGCCTCCCGGCTGGACGCTGCGGGTCCCCGACGAGCGCGACGTCCAACGGCTCGCCTGGCTGCGCGCCGCCGTCACGGACCGGGCGGTCCCCGGCGCGACGGCGGACGTCCGCACCGTGCTGCACGAGATCACCGGCGTCGCCTCCTGGACGCGGCGGCAGGCGGTGGCCGTCGACCCAGCAGGCGTGGTCCGAGGCTGGGCAGCGGCCCACGACCGAGCCGCCGGTCGCGTCCTCGCGCACGTCACGGTCGAGCCGGGCCTGGACGAGCAATTCGGCGCGGGCGCCGAGGGCAACGAGGGCGTCGAGCCCCAGGACGCCAAGGACATCGAGGGTGCGGTGGCCCGCGCCCTGCTCGACCGCGTCGAGGAGGCGGCCCGCGCGATCGCCCACCTGCGACGCCTGGGCTCCACCCAGATCGACATGGGCTCGTATGCCGGTGACGAGCGCCAGGCGGGGTGGCTGCGACGCGCCGGCTTCCGGCATACGCGCACCTGGCTGCAGATGACCCGGCCGGTCGACCCCGAGGCCGACCACCCGGCCACCCTCCCCGTCCCTCGGGACGGGGTCAGGGTGAGGCGAGTCCGTCTGCACACCAACGGGCTTCCCGTCGCCGAGGACATCCAGATCATCCACGAGATGCTGGAGGAGTCCTTCGCCGACCACTTCAACAGCTATCGCGAGAGCTTCCCCGAGTTCGTGCAGCGCCTGCAGGAGGACCCGGGTCACCGGTGGGACTCCTGGTGGCTGGCCGAGGTGCGCGACGACGCGGAGGGCGGGGGAGCCTGGCTCGCCGGCGGCGCCCTCGTCGGCACGGTGGTCGCCCCGGACCGGGACGGCGTGCAGGGCAGCTACGTCGACTACATCGGCGTGCACCGCCGGGCTCGCGGCCGCGGCGTGGCAAAGGCGTTGCTGCGCACGGTGATCGGCGATGCGGCGCTGCAGGGGCGCAACCGGGTGGGGCTCGAGGTCGACGACGACTCGCCCACCGGCGCGGACGCGCTCTATCGCTCCCTGGGCTGGGAGACCGCCTATCGCACCTGCTCCTGGCACCGCGACGTCGACGCGGGCGAGCACCGCTGAGCCAGCGGGCGGCTCAGCGGTGTGCCGGTCGGTCAGCCGATCTGTTCAGTCGGTGAGGCCCATCCCGCGTCGTCCGACCTCGGAGAGCTCGTCCTCGCGGAAGCGGTCCGGCCAGCTCGACTCGTAGTGCTCCTCCGGGAAGTCGTAGGGCGACTCGCCGGCGCGGAAGGCCTTGCGGACGTGGTCGGCGTAGGCCTCGTTCTTGGCGCACCACGGCGCGGCCGGGATGTACATCACATTGCCCCAACCCTGCTGGTCCTCGACCGGCTCGACCCCGTGGATCATGTCGCAGTGCCACCACACGGAGTCCCCGGGCGCCACGTCGGGGATGCCGGCGGTGGCCTCCAGGAGGAGCGGGTGCCACCGCTCGTTGGCGGGGAAGACCTGGTTGACCGTGACGTCGCACATCGAGTCGTCGGGCACGTCCGGCAGCAGCGGGCGCAGCATGAGATAGGCCATCGCGTGCGGGATCGGGACGGTGTAGAGCACGCCCTGGTCGTGGCGCATCTCGGACAGCGCCGTCCAGCCCTGGAAGGTCCGGAAGGCCGAGCACATGGTCGATCCCGGGTACTGCGCCGCCTCGGTGCGGTAGGCCGCGTCCCAGGGGTCGTAGGCCTCGGGCCAGCCGTCGAACAGGTGGCGGAAGTGGCGCTGGTAGCCCTCGCTCATCCACAGGTCCAGGGTGCCGGGGTCGAGGTGCGCGCCCAGGCCCTGGCTTGAGGCGCCCGGCGGGCGGCGCCGGATGCGGTCGGGATAGAGCGAGTCGCGACCCGGGTCGAACCAGCTGCGGCCCTCGGACTCGTGCCGCCACAGCCCGTTGAGGAAGGCCTGCACGCGGGCCATCCGCGGGTGCTGCCGGGCCTCCATCTGGGGGTGCGACCAGTAGACGGGGTAGATCTCGGGCTTGGACCCCACCGTCCCGAAGAAGTCGTCGCCGGGGCCGCGGTAGTCCTCGAAGAACCGGTTGCGGTCGACGTAGTCCACGACCTCGCGGTCCCATGCCTCGGCCTGCTCGCGGGGGAAGTGGCCGCGGACGATCGCGCAGCCGCGGCGCCGCAGGAGCGCGAGCTGGTCGTCCGGGACCGTGCCGGCCTCGATGTCCGCGTAGGCGATCTCGGGCCAGACCGGTCGACCCGCCTCCCGGTCGGCGCGGATCGCCTCGACCTCCTCGCGGACCTTGGCCTCGACGACGGCGAAGACCTCCTCGACCGTGCGGCCGCTGGCGGCGATCCGGGCGCGGAGCGCGGCCTTGACCTCGCGGATGGCCGCGGGCAGGTCCTCGGGGGTGGTCTCCCAGTGGGGGAGGGCGGGCAGGTCGGTGACCGTCATGAGCATCTCCATCGACTTCGTTTGGGCTCCTTACCAAAAGAGTGGCACGGCATCTGCTATTTTGCAAGGGTTCCTAACTAACCGCGTCGGGCAACGGTCCGCGCGAGAGACGAGGGCCGTATGTCGACGACCGACGCCCCGACGGGCCTGGGCCTCGTGCGCGGGGCCACCGACCGGCTCGTGCTCGAGTCCGTCATCGACCTCGGGCGCCGGACCCGCGCCGAGATCGCGCAGGCCACAGGCGTGTCCAAGCCCACCGTCTCGGAGTCGGTCCGCCGGCTGGGCGAGCTCGGCGTGCTCTGCGAGGCCGGGCGGCAGGAGGGCTCGCGGGGGAGGGCGGGCACCTACTACGAGCTCTCCGCGGGGGCCGGGCTGGCCGTGGCCCTGCACGCCGGACCGCACCTCGTGGTCGGCGAGTCCCTCGACGTGCGAGGCGATCTCGTGAGGCGGGTCGAGCGGCCGGTGGGGCTGACCGTCACCGCCGACGAGCTCCTGGCCGAGCTGGCCGCCGTGCTGGGCGACCTGGTCGACGGCGGCTCGCCTGCCGAGGCGTCCATCGCCGTCTCGGTGGCCGACCCGGTGGAGCACCGCACCGGGCGGCTCGTCCACCTGCAGGGGTCGCCGTTCGTGCTGGGCGAGGCGTGCGTGCGTGATGTCGTCGGCGAGGCCGCCGAGATCGACAACGACGTGCACTGGGCCGCCGTCGCCGAGCTGGCTCACGGTCGGCGCCGCGGTGACCTCGTGGACACCTTCCTGCAGCTCCACCTCGGGTCAGGGATCGGCGGGGCCCTCGTGGCGGACGGCCGCCTCGTCCGGGGGGCGCGGGGGCTGGCCGGGGAGGCGGCCTACGTGACGACGCGGGTGGGAGGGAGGGGGTCTGCCCGGCCCGCTGCCAGGCTGCTCGACGTGCTGGTCGACGAGGGCCTCACCGTGGACGGGGGCACGGTGGTCGACGTGGCGGCAATGGGGTCGCTCCTGCGGCGAGCGCCCCTGCGGGGCAAAGGAGCTCGCGTCGTCGAGGCTGTCGGCGGTGTGCTCTGCTCCGCGATCGCGCTCCTCGACCCTGGCCGCGTCGTCCTGAGCGGTCCGTGGGGTCGGGAACCCGCCCTTGCCGACGCGCTCGACGCGCACCTGCGACGGGAGGCGGTCGTCCCCGTCGAGCTCGTGGTGAGCGCCACCGGGCCGGAGGCGCCGCTCGACGGCGCCCGGCAGCGGGCCGTGGAGCTGGCGCGCGCGGGTCTGCTCTCGCGCGTGTCCTGAGGCGTCGTGCGGGCGTCGTGGACAGTCGTATGCCGGACGCCTCCCGCACCCCAGCCGTGAGCACTGACACGATGGCGCCATGAAGGCCCTGCTGCTCGAGAACGTCCACCCCCTCGCCACGACCATCCTGACCGAGGCGGGCATCGAGGTCGACCACCGTCCCGGAGCCCTGGACGAGGCCGAGCTCGTCGAGGCGCTGCGCGGGGTGCAGCTGCTCGGCATACGGTCCAAGACCGAGGTGACCCCCGCGGTCGTCGAGGCCGCGGACGACCTGCTGGCCATCGGCGCCTTCTGCATCGGCACGAACCAGATCGCGCTGGCCCCGGCCGCCGAGCGCGGCATCCCGGCCTTCAACGCGCCGTACTCCAACACCCGGTCGGTGGTCGAGCTGGCCCTCGCCGAGATCATCGTCATGGCGCGCCGGCTGACCGAGAAGGACAAGGCGCTGCACGAGGGCGTGTGGCGCAAGGACGCCAAGGGCTCGCACGAGATCCGCGGGCGTCGCCTCGGCATCGTCGGCTACGGCAACATCGGCTCGCAGCTGTCCGTGGTCGCCGAGATGCTCGGCATGGAGGTCTACTTCTACGACATCCAGGACCGCCTCGCGCTGGGCAACGCCCGCCGCTGCAGCAGCCTGGAGGAGCTGCTCGACATCGCGGAGGCCGTGACCCTGCACGTCGACGGGCGCGACGGCAACGCGGGGTTCTTCGGCCGCGAGCAGTTCGAGCGCATGCGCCCCCGGTCGCTCTTCCTCAACCTCTCGCGCGGCTTCCTCGTCGACTACGAGGCGCTGCGGGACAGCCTGCAGTCGGGGCACATCGCCGGCGCCTCCGTCGACGTCTTCCCCGTCGAGCCCAAGAAGTCCGGCGATCCGTTCAGCTCGCCCCTGCAGGGCCTGCCCAACACGGTGCTCACGCCCCACGTCGGCGGGTCCACCGAGGAGGCGCAGGAGGACATCGGCCGGTTCGTGGCGGGCAAGCTGCGGGACTTCGTGGCCTACGGCACGACCACCCTGTCGGTCAACCTGCCGGCGCTCACCCTGCAGCACGTCCCCGGGGACCACCGCCTCACGCACTTCCACACCAACACCCCCGGCGTCCTGGCCAAGGTCAACCAGATCCTGGCCTCGCACGGCGTCAACATCGGCGGCCAGCTCCTCGGCACGCAGGGCCACGTGGGCTATGTCGTCACCGACGTGGACTCGCCCCTCAACGAGGGCGCCCTCGCCGAGCTGCACGACCTGCCGGAGACCATCCGGCTGCGCGTCGTCGACTGACCTCGTCAGACGTCGCGGCGCGCCGTGTCAGACTTGGCGCACCCGCGGCACCGACGCAGGCGGGCCGGCAGCACCACCGTGAGCAGGAGACGTGCATGACCCAGCTGTTCCGCCGACGCGCGATCGTCGCCGTCGCCACCGCGAGCGTCCTCGCCCTGTCGGCGTGCAACGCCGGCTCCTCCACGACGGGCTCGAGCGGCAGCGCCTCCGGCCAGGCCGGCGCGGGCAGCAAGGACGTCGCCATCGGTCTGGTGCTCGAGCCCACGAGCATGGACTTCACGAAGTCGGACGGGGCGGCCATCGCGCAGGCGCTGCTCGGCAACGTCTACGAGGGCCTGGTCAAGGTCGACGAGAAGGGCGCTGTCCAGCCGGCGCTCGCCAAGAGCTGGACCATCAGCCCCGACCGCAAGACGTACACCTTCGACCTCGTGGAGGGGGCGAAGTTCAGCAACGGCGCCCCGCTCACCGCCGACGACGTGGTGTTCTCGATCAACCGGGTCAAGTCCGACTGGGCCGTCTCGGTCAAGAAGTCCATGGACGTCGTGAGCGAGGCCAAGGCCGTGTCGCCGACCAAGGTGCAGGTCACGCTCGCCCGCCCCAGCAACTCCTGGCTCTACGCGATGACCACCCGCATCGGCGCGGTCTTCAGCCGCACCGGGGTCGCGGACCTCGCGACCAAGCCTGTCGGCACCGGCCCCTACACCCTGGGCGAGTGGCGGCGCGGCGACTCGATCGTGCTGCGCCGCAACGACTCCTACCACGGCGCCAAGCCCTACTTCGAGCGGGTGACCCTGCGCTACATCAAGGACGCGGCGGCGCTGAGCAACGCGCTGCTGTCGGGGACCATCGACGTCATCGGCACGGTCCAGTCGCCGGAGTCCCTGCAGCAGTTCACGTCCAACGACAAGTACAAGGTGATCGAGGGCACGACCAACGGCGAGGTCATGCTCACGATGAACAGCTCACGCCCCCTGCTCAAGGACAAGGCCGTCCGTCAGGCCATCCGCCAGGCCATCGACCACAAGTCCCTCCTGCAGACCTGCTGGGCCGGTCACGGCACGCTCCTCGGGGCCATGGTCCCGCCGACCGACCCGTGGTACGAAGACCTCACGGGCGTCGCGCCGTTCGACCGCGCCAAGGCGACCCAGGCCCTCAAGGACACCGGCGCGGCCGGCAAGACGCTGCGGCTGCGGCTGCCCGCCGCGCCCTACGCCACGACCTGCGGCCAGGTGGTCAAGTCCGACCTCGAGCAGGCCGGGCTCAAGGTCTCGATCGACCAGGTGGACTTCCCGACCTGGCTCAGCGACGTGTTCAAGGGCGCGGACTACGACCTGACGATCGTCGCCCACGTCGAGCCGCGCGACATCGGGCGCATGTTCGGCAACCCGGACTACTACACGAAGTACGACAACAAGGCGGTCCAGGCCGAGCTCGCCGCGGCCGACGCCGGCACCGAGGCCCAGCAGGTCGAGCACATGAAGAAGGTCGCGCGCCTCACCGCCGAGGACGCCGCGTCGGACGTGCTCTTCCTCATGCCCAACCTCGTCGTCGCCGACAAGGACATCACCGGCCTGCCGACCAACGCGGTCGGCGAGACCCTCGACCTCGCGCACCTGTCGCGGTCCTGACCTCCGACCCCGACCCCCAGCCCATGCTCCTCGGACTGCTGCGCCGCGTCGGGACCTTCCTGGTGTCGCTGCTGGTCAGCAGCGTCCTCGTCTTCGGCTTCATGGTGCTGCTGCCGGGTGACCCCGCACGGGTGGCCCTCGGCACCAACGCGACCGAGGAGGCCGTGACCGCGCTTCGGCACGAGTTCGGGCTCGACCGGCCGCTGGTCGTGCAGTATGCCGAGTGGTTGCGGGGCCTCGTGACCGGCGACCTGGGCCAGTCCTACGTGTCCCGCGCCGACATCGCCCCGCAGGTCGCCGACCGCCTCCAGGTGTCCCTGCTGCTCGTCCTCGCCGCGATGGTGGTGGCCGTGCTGGTGGCCATACCGCTCGGCACGTTGACCGCGCTGCACCACCGACGACCCGCCGGGGTCGTGCTGGCGGCGCTGTCCCAGGTGGGGGTGGCCGTGCCGGCGTTCCTCGTGGGCGTGCTGCTCATCAGCCATTTCTCCGTGCAGCTGCGCTGGCTGCCCGCCAACGGGTGGACGCCGCCCGCGCAGGACCCCGCGATGTTCGTCAAGCAGCTGATCCTGCCCGCCCTCTCTCTGGGCATCGTGCAGGCCGCGGTGCTGGCGCGCTACGTGCGGTCCGCCATCCTCGACGTGCTGCACGAGGACTACCTGCGCACGGCCCGCGCCAAGGGGCTGCGTCCCGGGCCCGCGCTCGTGCGGCACGGCCTGCGCAACGCGTCGGTCCCCGTGATGACCGTCCTTGGCCTGCAGCTGGCGACGACGCTCATCGGGGCGGTCGTCGTGGAGCGGGTGTTCGTCATACCTGGGCTCGGGTCGCTGCTGCTGGACAGCGTCGGCAACCGCGACCTCGTCGTGGTCCAGGACGTCGTCATGGTGCTGGTCGTGGCGGTCCTGCTGATCAACCTGCTGGTCGACGTGCTCTACCTGGTGCTCGACCCCCGCCTGCGGACGGGGGCGCGATGAGCAGCCGGACCCCCGCATCCTCCGCCGCCCGTGGTCGTCGTCGGGTCGACGCGTCGCTGGTCGTCGGCACCGTCCTGGTCGGGCTGGTCGTCGTGACGGCGCTGGTCAGCTTCGTCTGGACCCCGCACCCGCCCGGCCTCACCGACGGGTCCGTGGCGCTGCGCGGCCCGATGGCCGGCTATCCGCTCGGCACCGACCGGCTGGGCCAGGACGAGCTGTCGCGGCTGATGGTGGGCGCACGCACCACCTTGCTGGTGGGCATCGTCGCGGTCGGGCTGGCCGCCGTCGTGGGGGTGCCGCTCGGCGTGCTCGCGGGCATGCGCGGCGGCCTGGTGGGCCGGCTGGTGATGCGGGCCAACGACCTGCTGCTGGCGTTCCCCGCGCTCCTGCTGGCGATCATGCTGGCGGCCGTGCGCGGCGGCTCGACCACGGTGGCGATGGTCGCGATCGGCATCGCGTCGATCCCCACCTTCGCGCGGGTGACGCGCTCGGGTGTGCTGTCGATCATGCAGCGCGAGTACGTCATGGCCGCCCGGTCCGCCGGCCGCACCCCCCTCGGGATCGCGGTGCACCACGTGCTGCCCGGCGTCGCCAACCTCGTCATCGTGCAGTCGTCCGTGGCCTTCGGCATGGCGATCCTCGCCGAGGCCGGCCTGTCCTACCTCGGGGTCGGGACGCCGCCCGACGTGCCGAGCTGGGGGCGCATGCTCTACGACAGCCAGGCCACCTTGTGGCAGACGCCCCGCCTCGCCTGGATCCCCGGGCTCGCCATCGCCCTCGCGGTCCTCGGCTTCAACCTGCTGGGCGACGGCCTGCGCGACCTGCTCGACCCCACGCTGGAGGACCGCCGATGAGCGGCAACGTGCTCGAGATCAGCGGGCTCGCCATCGACGCGGGGGACACCCGCCTGCTCGAGGACGTGTCGCTGACGATCGCACCGGGGGAGCGGGTGGGGCTGATCGGCGAGTCGGGCTCTGGCAAGTCGATCACCTCGCTGGCCATCATGGGCCTGCTGCCCCGCACCCTGCGGGCGAGCGGGTCGATCCGGCTCGCGGGCGTGCGGCATGACGTCGTGGGCGCGTCCGAGGAGGAGCTGTCGGCGGTCCGGGGCCGGGACGTCGCCATGGTCTTCCAGGAGCCGCTCACCGCCCTCAACCCCACGATGCGCGTCGGCGACCAGGTGGCCGAGGCCATGACCATCCACGGGACCCAGCCGTCGCGGGCGGCGGCCCGGGCCCGGGCCGCCGAGCTGCTCGAGGCCGTCCGGCTGCCTGATCCCGCGGACCTCGCCCGGGCCTATCCCCACCAGCTGTCCGGCGGCCAGCGCCAGCGGGTGGTCCTCGCCATCGCCCTGGCCAACGACCCCGCCCTGCTCATCTGCGACGAGCCCACGACCGCGCTCGACGTGACGGTGCAGGCGGAGGTGCTCGACCTCGTCGTGCGCGGCGTCGAGTCCCGTGACGCGGCGCTGCTGTTCATCACCCACGACCTGGCCGTCGTCGCGACCGTGTGCGAGTCCGTCGCCGTGATGTACGGCGGTCGCATCGTCGAGGCCGGCCCCGTCGAGCAGGTGTTCCGGCATCCGCGTCACCGCTACACCCAGGGCCTGCTCGCGGCGTCCGACCTCGCGGTCGATCCCGCCACCCGGCGGCTGCGGACCATCGCCGGGTCCGTCCCGCCCGCGGGTGAGCTCCCCGAGGGCTGCGTGTTCCGCACCCGCTGCTGGAAGGCCACGGACGCGTGCCGGGTCACGCCGCCGTGGACGACCGAGCCCGGCCCGCTGGGGGAGCGGGGCTTCGCCTGCCACCACCCCGCGCAGACGGAGATGTTCGTATGACGACCCCGGCCATCGCGGTGCACGACGTCACGCGGGACTACCCCCGGCCGCGTCGCCGGCTGCTCGAGCCCGCCCCCGTCGTCCGGGCGCTGCGCGGCGTGAGCCTGGAGGTCGCGCCGGGCGAGAAGCTGGGCGTCGTGGGGGAGTCCGGATCGGGCAAGTCCACGCTGCTCCGCATCGTCGCCGGGCTCGACCGGGCCACGAGCGGCACCGTGGCCGTCGACGGGCGGGACGTCACGCGGGCGTCCGACCGTGAGCTGGCGTGGCTGCGGCACCGCCTGCAGGTGGTCTTCCAGGACCCGATGAGCTCGCTCGACCCGCGCCACCGGGTCGGGACCATCGTCGCCGAGCCGCTGCACGCGCTGGGGCTCGCGCGGACGGTCGACGTCGACGCGCGGGTCGGCGAGCTGCTGTCGTCGGTGGGGCTCTCGCCCGACGCCGCGCGGCGCTATCCCCACCAGTTCTCGGGAGGGCAGCGGCAACGCATCGCGATCGCGCGGGCGCTGGCGCCGTCGCCGGGGATCCTGCTGGCCGACGAACCGGTCTCTGCCCTCGACGTCTCGGTGCGCGCGCAGGTGCTGGGGGTCATCGACGACCTGGTCCGCGAGCTGTCGCTGACCCTGGTGTTCGTGTCGCACGACCTGTCCGTGGTGCGGCACGTGTGCGACCGGGTCGCGGTGATGCACGAGGGGCAGGTCGTCGAGAGCGGGCCGACGGCGCAGGTCTACGACGACCCGCAGCACGCCTACACCCAGCGCCTCGTCGCGGCCGTGCCGTCGGTGCGCCGCGCCCTCGCCGGCGTGACCGCCGCGGACCTCGCCGCCGGCAGACCTGCCTGAGGTAGTGACATCGACCTGGCGTGCCAACCCCGGCCGACGTGACTACCTCGGGTAGGTCCACCCCGGACGACGGGCGCCGGTGTGCGGTGGGCACGATGGTGGTGTCGCACGACGACGTGCCACACCACCTCGGGTCGCCACACCCCGGCGACCGCCCCCAGGAGCCGACATGCACGACATCGACCGTTCCCTGACGCCGCACACCCTGGTCCGCGCCCTCGGCAAGCCCGCCGCGAGCTTCACCAAGGCCGACATCGTCCGCTTCGTGCAGGAGCAGGGCATCACGATGCTCGACCTGCGCTACGTCGCGGGCGACGGGCGCCTCAAGAAGCTCAACTTCGCGATCGGCTCGCTCGAGCACCTCGACCGGATCCTCACCCTCGGGGAGCGGGTGGACGGGTCCAGCCTGTTCCCGTTCGTGAGCGCCGGCGCCAGCGACCTGTATGTCGTCCCGCGGTACCGCACGGCGTTCGTTAACCCCTTCGCCGAGGAGCCGACGCTAGACCTGATGTGTTCCTTCTACGACGCCGACGGCGAGCCGCTCGCGTCGGCTCCCGAGCAGGTCCTGCGCAAGGCCCAGGCGCACCTCGAGGCCACCACCGGGTGCCGGCTCGAGGCGCTCGGCGAGCTGGAGTACTACCTGTTCAGCGAGGTCGACTCGATCTACCCGATCGTCGAGCAGCGCGGCTACCACGAGGCCCACCCCTACTCGAAGTGGGGTCACGTCCGGCGCGAGACGATGGCGCACCTCGCGCGCATGGGGGCTCAGATCAAGTACGGCCACGCCGAGGTGGGCAACATCGTCCACGACGGGCAGGAGATGGTGCAGCACGAGATCGAGTTCCTGCCCGTGCCGATCGAGGAGGCTGCCGACCAGCTCGTCCTCGCCAAGTGGGTGCTGCGCGAGGTGGCCTACCGCCACGGCCTGCAGGTCAGCTTCGCGCCCAAGATCATCGTGGGGCAGGCCGGTTCCGGCATGCACGTCCACACCCGCCTGACCCGTGGCGGCCGGGCCGTCTTCGCCGACGCGGAGGGCCTGACCGACGACGCTCGCCGCGTCATCGCGGGCTACCTGCGGCTGGCGGCGTCGTTGACGGCGTTCGGCAACACGGTGCCCACGTCATACCTCCGGCTGGTCCCGCACCAGGAGGCGCCGACGTCGATCTGCTGGGGCGACCGCAACCGGTCGGTGCTGGTCCGGGTGCCGCTCGGATGGTCTGGCGTCGGTGACCGGATGCTGCGTGACGCGAACCCCCTCGAGCCCGCGCAGCAGGTGGACGGCACGGCCGGCCAGACGGTCGAGGTTCGGTCGCCGGACGGGTCGGCGCACGTCCACCTCCTGCTGGCGGGGCTGGCGGTCGCGGCGCGGACCGGGCTCGTGGGGGAGGACTCGCTCGAGCTCGCGCAGCGGTCCTACGTGAGCGAGGACGCCTCTCGCGTCGAGGGACTCGCCCAGCTGCCCTCGTCCTGCGCCCGCTCGGCGGAGGCATTGCTGGCGGACCGGAAGCACTACGAGGCGGGCGGGGTGTTCCCACGCGGCCTGATCGACGCCCAGGCGACGATGCTGCGGTCCTACCAGGACGACGACCTCTCCGAGCGTCTCTACGGCGACGCCGACGGCCTCGCCGCGCTGGTCCAGGAGCACCTCCACTGCGGATGATCGATCGCGCCCGGAGGGGAGGGGTCGTGCGTCCTGGACGGCCCCTCCCCTTCTTGGTGAATCTCCAGCAGACCTCCAGGCACCCGGCCTAGGGTCGATGGCGTGAGGACCACTGATGGCACCCACGGCGCGGGCACGACGACCCGCCACACCACCGAGAGCACCACGACGGGGGACGGCCGGGCCGGAGGGAGGGTGGAGTCGGGAGCCACGCGTGCGATGTCGGCCCTCGAGAGCTTCCGCGACGAGCTGGCCGACCTGTGGGGGGACCTGGAGCAACTGGTCGCCGCGGTGGACGACGCCGCGATGATCGACCTCTCGCGCCGCCTGGAGCAGCACGTCTGCGCCATGCCGGACAGTGCCGACCGCATGCGCGAGCTCGCCAACGACCTGATGGCGCTGATGGCCGGGTGGCAGCACCTCGGCGAGGAGGAGCGGGTCGTGCTCGCGACCGCCATGGCCTATCTCGCCGAGGTGGACGACGCCGTGCCCGACCACCTGCCGGGCGGTCTCGAGGACGACGACCGCGTCGTGGGCGCTGCCGTGCGAGCCGTGCTGCGGCCGCGGCGCCGCGCCGCCTGACAACTCTTTCGTTCTCTTTTCAACAACCTCTGGCGGCCGTCCGTACTGTCCGGTAATGTCCCACCTTGGCGGGGGTCATCCGGGTGAACGATCATCCACTCGGCCACGAGTGCGCACGCTCGGTGGAGGATGGGTGCAGTGATGTCACTGGACGCCAGCCCCGCGTCGCACCTCCTGCGAGAGGAAGTCATGATCGAGCAGCCGTGGTGGGCCGAGGGCCCCGCAGACCACGAGTCTCGGTCCGGCGGCATCGTCTCCGACACGGAGGTGCCGCTGCGCCTCGGCGCGGTGTACTCCGAGGCCGAGATCGATCCCGAGCAGGGCAGCACGGCCCGGTCCGTCATCGTCGGAGGCGTGGTGCTCCTGACCGCCGTCGTCCTGACCGCGGCGCTCGCGGGCATCGCCTCCCGCCCCGGCGTCGACCTGCAGGGCCTCGTGCCGGCCAGCCGTCCCGATCCCGCCACGCACCTCCACGTCCGCGGCACGACGCCGGCCTCCGGCACAACCGCGGCGACCCCACGATCCCGTCCGCCCGTGGGCGGTGGCGCACCGGCCACCCCCTCTCCGAGCACAGCGGTGGGGTCCGTCGCGTCGGGTGCGGAGGCGCTGCGGCGAGCGCCTGGTGCCGGCGTCGCCCCCACGGCGACGACCCGGCCCGTCGGTCCTGCCGCAGCGAGCGCGCCGGCCGCCCAGACGGCTGAGGGCCCACCGCGTCCGGCGAGCCGGCGCACGATGCCCGCCGCGTCGACGTCGTTCGGCGGCCACGGGCGCTCATCGGCTGCCAAGAACCCCGCCCGGGTGGACGCGCAGAAGGGCCATAGGGGTCACAGCACCCCTCCGCGCGGAGCTGGTCGCGCCGCCCAGGGGCGTCGCGACGGGGCCACCACGGCGCCGGTGCGCAGGTCCTCGCCGCAGGCGGCCAGGTCAACGCCGAAGGCGAGCCCGGTCAAGCCCGGCCGGAGGGTGGGGCCCGGCCCCGCGCGGCCCGGCCGGGGTCCTCGAGCGCACTAGCCTGAGGGTTCCATCCTGCGGAGAGGACCCGATGTCCCAGCACGACAGCGAGCCGATCGATGGCTCCCAGCCCATCGACGACCCCGACGTTCCGTGGGCGATGCAGGTGGCCCTGCGCTACGACAAGGCCGACCTGCCCGACGAGGACCTCCTCGCCGCCACGGCCGCGCGTGCCGTCGTCACCCTGCTGGCCGACCACAGGGCCCGTGACGGCGACTGGTCCGAGGCCGTCCGGCGCTGGCGGGACGGGCGCATCCGCAAGCTCGTGCGCCGTGCGCGTGGGGTGCGGTGGGAGCGCGCGCAGGTGGTGCCGGGCGTGACGGTGACGGACGGACCGGCGGCGGTCCGCGCCTACGTGCCGATGCCGACCCGTCCGCTGCCACCTGAGCTGGATGCCCTCCAGGTCAGCGGGACGACCTACCCGGCCACGACGCCAGAGCAGCGCGAGGGGCGGGCGGGGGCCGTGGTGACGGTCGCCCTGTCGCCGCACGTCGAGATGACGAGCGGCAAGACGGCCGCCCAGTGCGGGCACGGAGCACAGCTCGCCTACGAAGCGATGGTCGCGGCTGACGACCCGGCGCTGCAGGCCTGGGCCGAGGACGGCTATCGCGTCCGGGTGGCCCGCCCCGACGAGGCCGGCTGGCGCGCGTGCGCGGGTGCGCCGGTGAGCGTGGTCGACGCCGGCTTCACCGAGCTCGACGGACCCACCGAGACGGTGCGGGCGTGGTGGTCAGCGACCTGCTGAGCGGGCTCGCCGGATCTCGTCATACATCCGGTCGAGCTGGTCGGCGAACCTCTCCTCGACGGCCCGGCGGCGCACCTTGAGGGTCGGGGTCAGGAGCCCGGCGTCCATGGTCAGGGGCTCGTCCAGCAGCTCGACGCCACGGACCTGCTCCTGGTGGGGCAGGTCCGCGTTGACGGTCTCGAGATGGCGCCGCACGTCCTCGAGGACGTCGTCGCCCGCGTCGGCCGTGGGCTGGACGAGGGCGACGAGGCAGACGCGGCGGTCCCCGATGACGACGGCGTGCTCGACCCCGGGATGCTCGGCGATGCGGGCCTCGATGGGGGCGGGGGCGATGTTCTTGCCCTGCTGCGTGACGATGAGGTCCTTGAGCCGGTCGGGGATGCGGACGAAGCCGTCGTCGTCGATCTCGCCGACGTCACCGGTCCGCAGCCAGCCGTCGACGAGGACCTCGCGCGTGGCCTCCTCGTCACGCCAGTAGCCCGCCATCAGGTTGGGCCCGCGGTAGAAGAGCTCACCCTCGTCCCCGCGCCGGAGCTCCCCGTCGAGGATGACCCGGCCGACCGTGCCGAAGCGGACGGCGGCCGGGCAGTTGAAGGTCATGAGGGGACCGGTCTCGGTCATGCCATAGCCCTCGCACACGAGAACCCCTGCGGCCCAGAAGAACTCCTCGACCTCGGGCCGCAGCGGGGCGCCGCAGACGGCGAGGACGGACTTCTCTCCGCCGATGGCGTCGCGCACGTTGTGCAGCACGAGCCGGTCCGCGACCCGGAGCCGGGCCCGCAGGTGGGCCGGGACCGGTCGGCCCGCGAGGCGCAGCTCGCCCACGCGGCGCCCCACGCGGAAGGCCCAGTCGAAGATGCGCCGCCGCACCGGGCTCTTGTCGGCCATGGCGTGGGCGACGGAGTAGACGGTCTCGTAGAGCTTGGGCACCGCCACGAGCGCGGACGGGCGCGCCTCCCGCAGCTGGTCGGCGACGGTCTTGGGGTCGCGGACGTAGGTGTTGAGGGCGCCGTGGGACAGCACGAAGTAGGTCCAGGCTCGTTCGAGCGCGTGCGACAGGGGCAGGAAGGCCAGGCTCGAGTCGTCCGGGCCGAAGTCGAAGAACGCGTCCACCGCGTGCAGCTGGTGCAGCATCGTCGCGTGCGAGAGGGCCACGCCCTTGGGACGGCCGGTGGTGCCGGAGGTGTAGATGATGGTGGCGAGGTCCTCGCCGCGGCCGGCCTCGGTGCGCCGGGCCACCTCGGCGGCCAGCGCGTGGTCGTCGGTGCCGTCATCGTCCCCGTGCCTGAGCACCCGCGTCCACGGCTCCGCCCCGGTGGCGTCGTCGAAGGCCACGAGCAGCCGCAGGTCGGCCCCGGCCGGGGTCGACGTGACCCGGCCCAGCAGGTCCGCGTCGCCCACGAACGCGGCGGTCGCGCCGCTGTGCTCGAGGACGTAGCCGACCTGGTCGGCGGTGGAGGTCGGGTAGATTGGCACCGGGACCGCCCCCGCGGCCAGGGCACCGAGGTCGACCACCGACCACTCCGGGCCGTTGGGAGCCAGGATCGCGACCCGGTCGCCGGGCTGCACGCCGTGGGACACCAGGGCCCGGGCGACCGCCTCGACGCGGCGGCCCACCTCGGCATACGACCAGGTGAAGCCCCGCTCGCCCAGCACGCGCATCGCGGGGCGGTCACCGTGCTCGCGCACGACCCGGGCATAGAGCCGGGCCAGGTGGTCCTCGGAGAATCGCGGGGACGGGACCACGGGTGCAGCGGCTCCCGCGGTGTCGCTTCGAGGCACGGGCATCGGGGCTCCAGCTCCGTCGAGGGTGGGTCAGGTTCACCGTAGCCCACGGCCGCCCGCCCGAGGCCGGGGCACGCGATCGTCAGCGCCGCGAGGGCTCGATGGCGAGGGCGGAGTACATCTCGTCGATGGCCGCGGCGCACTCCCGCTCCACCCGCTGGCGCCGCACGAACCCCGCGGCGGCGGGGCTGCCGAGCAGGCCGAGCGGGGACGCGGCGAGCCGGAATCCCTGGATGCACTGGTCCGGCGACAGGGAGGCGTTGGCCAGCCGGATGGCGTCGCCGACGGCGCGGACGACCAGCGGGTCGGCGGCCAGCGCCTCGGCGTCCGCTGGCGAGGGATCACCCGCGGCGAGCCGTGCCTGCCGGGCCAGCTCGACGTCCGCCTCCACGATCGCCGTGAGGCAGGGGCGCCCGTCCCCGACGACGACGACGTCGGAGATGATCGGCATCGACCGCAGCCGCTCCTCCACGACCTGGGGCGACACGTAGCGCAGCGACTCGGTGACGATGCGGTCGTCGAGGCGGCTGGTGAGGTGCAGGTAGCCGTCGTCGTCGACCCGGCCGATCTGGCCGGTGTGGAGCCACCCGTCGTGCAGCACCCGGGTGGTCTCGGACGGCAGCCCGAAGTAGCCCCGCATCAGGCCGGGCCCGCTCAGCAGCACCTGACCGTCCTCGTCGATGCGCAGGGACAGGCAGGACAGGGGTCGGCCCACCGATCCGTCCTTGGCGGCGTGGGGGGCGTTGACGGTCGCCAGGACCCCGGACTCCAGCGGTCCCCAGCAGCGGTATGCCGGGAGCCCCGCCGTCTCGAGCAGGCTCATGATCTCCGGCGGTGCCCCCACGCCGGCGACCAGGAGCACGGCCTTGGGCCCGCCCAGCTCCCGCGCGACCCGGGTGCCCACGAGGAGCCGTGCCGCGCGGGAGCGCAGCTCGTCCGCCGGGCCGCCGGGGCCCCGCTGCTCCGAGCGCCGGGCCGCGTCCGCGACCGACACGCGACGGCACCAGGGCACCAGGACCGAGCCGAGAGGCAGCTCGTCGGTGGCGCGCTCGAGGGCGTCGCCGACGAGGCGGCGCAGCACCGGGAAGGAGGTCATGAGCAGGGTGGGGCGGAGCTCGCGGACGGCATCCCGGATGTCGTCGGGCTCGCCCACGCAGGACACCGAGCCGCCGGACAACAGGGCGATCAGGCTGCTGCCGTGCTGGATCGAGTGGTGCAGGGGGAGGGTGGTGACCTCGTGCAGGGGCTCGGTGACCCGGAACGCCTCGGCGATCGCCTTGACCGTCGTCAGGGCCGAGCGGTGGGTGTGGACCACGCCGCGCAGCTCGCCGGCGCCCCCCACGGTGTAGTCGATGAACGCGATGTCGTCGGGCGACCAGGCGTCCCTGCGGCGGGCGGCCTCGGCGGCCGTGGCGATGTCGAAGGGCGCCGCCATCACGCGGTCCCAGGAGAAAGTGCCGTGGGTTCCCACCTCGGCCCCCAGGTCGTCCACCGCGTTGCCGAAGGACAGGCCGACGAAATCGTCGAGGTACGGGACCACGTCGGGGTTCTCGTCGAAGCAGACGACGACGCGCAGGGAGGGCAGCCGCCCGGCCAGCCGCCGCATGCTGCGCACCAGCACGTCGCCGCCCACGAACGCCACGCGCGTCTCGGTCTCGCGCAGGACCGCCGCGAGCTCCTCCACCGGGGTGGCGGGTCCGAGCCGGACGACGACGCCGGCGCAGGCGACGACCGCCAGCTCGGTCACCAGCCACTGCGGCCGGTTGTCGGCGATGATCGCCACGGCGTCGCCCGGGTGCAGGCCGCTGGCGATGAGGCCGTGGGAGACGTGGCGCACCTGGGCCGCGAGGTCGGCGTAGGTCACCTGCGCCCAGCCGTCGTCGGTCCGCCCCCGCAGGGCGACGGCGTCGGGGTGAGCGTCGGCGCGGGCGAGGACCAGGGCAGCGAGGTGCTCGGTCACGGCTCGCTCCCTGGTCCTCGACGCATCAGCTCCTAGCGTAGGGGCCGACGAGGTCACGCGGGCAGGACTCGCAGGACCTGCTCCCACCGCTCCGGGGGGAGCAGGTGGCCGCAGCCGTCCACGACGACCACGGTCGCGCTCGTGCGACGGGCGACGGTGGCCGACAGCGCGGGCGGCGGGACGAGGGTGTCGTCCTCGCCGACCACCACCGTGAGGGGCGCGCCGTCGATCCGGTCGAGGTAGTGCTGGGGGAGGGGCCGGGGGTGGTTGATCGTCTTGCAGGTCCGCCCCACCAGGGCCAGCCACTCGACGAGGGTGTCCGGGATGGCGCCGCCGGGCTCCACGAGGTGCCCGAGCACGGCGCGGGCGGTCACGGGCGTCGAGCGCAGCGACCAGCGGGTGCGGTCGCGCACCTGGCTCGCGGAGGTGCGCGGGGGCACGAGCCCGCCCGGTCCGACGAGGAATCGTCCGGTGACGACGGGGGAGTCCGCGCTCAGGCAGACGGCTGCCCCGAGGCCGCTGCCCACCAGCGTCAGCTCGCGGGCCGATGACCACTCGAGGGTGATGGCGTGCAGGGCTGCCTCCAGCCAGGTGGAGTACCACGCCGTGGTGTCGCGTCGGGGCCGCGTCGGGTCGGACAGGCCGGGCTGGCCCGGCAGGTCCAGCGCCCACACGGTGCCGTGCTCGGCAAGCGTACCGATCTCGTCCAGGCTGGACGCCGCGCTCATGGCCGTCCCGGGGAGCCAGACCAGCCGCGGGGGACCCTCGCCGACGGCGACGACGTGCGTCGAGACCGTGGTGTCGTGGACCGGCACCTCCAGGGTGCGGGACTCGTGCCCCACGCCCCAGCCGGCGAGCGCTGCGGTGCACCACTCGTGCACGGTGTCCCGTGCGGCGGGGGAGCGATAGGCGTCGTTCACGTGGTCGAACGATACCGCCGGTTCGGGCGGCCGGTGCACCTGCCCACGGTGGGCGGCGTCAGCGACCTGCCCCCGGCCCGGGGTCCTCGAGCCGCACCAGGCACCCGCCCGGGACCGAGAACGGCTCGACCCGCACCGAGGCGGGATCACCGCCGGCGGCCTCGACGAGGGCGGCCGCGAGGCCCTGGTGGACGGTGCACACGACGTGCGGCACGCGTCGGGCGGCATCGAGCATCGGGCACTGCCGCAGGACGAGCTCCTCACCCTCGCCCGGCCCGCGCCCGGGCGGGGCGTCGTCCGGGGCGAACCCCATCCGGTCGAAGTCCACCCTCAGCTGCTCGCGAGGCGTGGCCTGCGAGGGCACGGACCGGTCGTCGGCGAGGGACTCGCCCCAGGCGACGCCGGCGGCGTGGGCGATGTCGGTGGCGCCCGGCAGCTCGGCCACCTGGTCGGCGAGGGCGACCGCGAGGGCGGCATACTCCGCACCGGCCTCCGAGCCGGCCAGCGTCGCCTCGTAGCGCCAGGCCGGGCGACCGCGGCCGGTGATCGGGGCGCGGAACCGGCGGGCGAACCCGGCCTCGACCAGCGCGTCGAGGTGGGCCCGGACGGTGTTGTTGTGCAGCCCGCACGCGTGGGCGGCCTCGTCGACCGTCATGGGCGCGGCGTGCTCGCGCAGCACCCGCAGGACCGCCTGCCGTGCTGACGTCAGCACCTGGGGCTCGGTGCCCTCAGGGCCGCGCAGCGGGCCAGGGCCTGGCCGCTGCGGAGATGTCATGGCCACGACGACTAGTCTAGAGACCCCGACCGAACCACCAGGACCCCGGGGCGAGCCCCAGCGCCGCCCGGGCACGACGGGCCTCAGGGCCCGGTGAGGAGCTGACGCGATGACGAGCGTCGCCGACGTCGCCGAGACGGCACCGACCACGACCACCGGCGAGGGGCTGCGGGCCGACAACCTCGCCCTCGCGCAGACCGTCGACCAGACGGTGGACGCCCTGATCGGGGCGATCGGCGCTGCCGACGCAACCGCGTTCGGGCAGGCGCACGCCGACCTCGCGACCTGGTGCCAGTTCGAGCTCGTGCCCTCCGCCGTGGCCAAGGAGCAGGTCCTCTATCCCCGCGCCGCGCGGGTGCCCGAGGCATCCCTGCTGGTGCAGGGGCTCGTCGCCGACCACCGCGTCATCGCCGGTCTGGTCGACGCCGTCAACGCCGCCCAGGACGCCGCCCAGCTCGCCGGCGACGCGCAGGCGCTGCGCGTCCTGCTCCGTGCCCACCTCGCCAAGGAGGACCAGCTCCTCGCCGGCCTCCTCGAGGCCCAGGACGGCTCCGCCGAGGCGTATGCCGAGACCCGCCGCGCCGCCGACGCCCTCGCCCAGCAGTACGCCGCCAACGTCGCCGCCGACGTCGAGGCGTCGCACTCCGAGCCCACGGGTGGGTGCGGAAGCGGCGGTGGGTGCGGCGGCTGCGGCGGCGGCGGGGGCTGCGGCTCCGCGGACGACGCGCGCACCGACGAGGAGCGGGCCGCCGACAAGGCCGCCGTGACCGTCACCCGGGTCGACTGAGGGTCGTGCTCCCGACCGGGACGACCTGGTGGGGTGCGACGCCCCTCGTGGCGGTCTCCCTGCTCCTCCACCTCCTGCCCGGTGCCCTGCTGCTCGTCGCGGCTCGCGCCACCCCACGGATGGTCGTGGGTGCGGCGCCGGTGGTGTCCGCCGGCGTCGTGGGGGCGGCCGTGGCCTGGACCACGTGGACGGGGGTGCGCTGGGGCGTCATACCGCTCCTGCTGACCACGGTCGTGGCCGGCGGGCTGACGCTCCTGGTGGTGCGTGCCCTCGCCCGCTGGGGCCCGGTCCCCGCGGCCGACGGCGCGACCCCGTCGGCACCTGTCTCGCCGCCCGGCCGGCGATCGTTCCGGTGGGCCATGACATCCCTCGCCCCGGCCGTGGTGGCGATCGTCGGGTCCTGGTGGGTCCTCGTGCGCGGCATCCCCTCACCGAGCTCGCTGCAGCAGTCCCACGACGCCGGCTACCACGTCAACGCCCTGGCCAGGGTGCTCTCGACCGGCGACGCGGGGTGGTACTCCGTCGGGGCCACCTCGTCTCCGCTGTCGACCACCACGTTCTACCCGCCGGGGCTGCACGCCCACGCCGCCCTGGTGGCGCAGCTGGGCGGCGCGCACCCGGTGGTGGCGCTCAACGTCGTCGTCCTCGTCCTCGCGGCCGTGGTGTGGCCGGTCGGCATGATGCTCCTGGTCCGCGAGGTGGCAGGGCCCGACCCCGTGGCCCGGTGGGCCGTGGCCCTCGCGCTCCCGGTGACGCTGGTCTTTCCGACGCTGCTGCTGCACTTCGGGGTGCTGTGGTCCAACGCCGCAGGCGTGGCCCTCTCGCCCGGGCTGCTGGCCCTGATGGTGGCGGCCTGCGGCAGCAGTGCACGGCTCACGCGCAGGGCAGGCTGGTTCCTCGTCGCCGCGGGGGCCGGTCTGGGACTGGCGCTCGTCCACCCCTCGGCGGCGCTGAGCCTCCTCGTCCTCGGTGCCCCGATGCTCGTGCCGGCCGTATGGCGTCAGACGCGAGAGCTCACGCGACGCCACCCGCAGGCGCGCCGTGCAGCCACGTGGTGGCTCACCCTGGTGGTGCTCGTCGGCGTCGTGGGCGTGGTGGTCGTGGCCCGCACGCCCAACGTGCGGTCGCTGCTGGTCAGCCGGGCCCGCACGGTCACGGACCCCGGCGACGCCGTGCGCGAGGTGCTCACCCTCGGCACCCACCTGACGCCCGGCTGGCTGGTGCTGGCTCTGCTGGTCGCGGTCGGCGCGGTCCAGGCCGTGCGCACGCGGCGGGCCTGGCTCGTGGTGGGCTACCTGCTCACCGCCACGATGTACGTCTTCGCGGCCTCGGCGTCCTCTGGCTGGGGGACCCTGGTCACGGCGCTGTGGGACCGCGAGCCGTACCGCGTGGTCGCGCCCCTCGCCGTGCCCGCGCTGGTGCTGGCCGGGCTCGGCGCCTCGTGCCTCGTCGGCCTGGGGGAGCGGCTCGTGCCCGCCCGCCCGCTCGTCGGCCGCGCTGCCCTCGCCGTCGTCGTCGGTCTGGCGATCACGGCCGGGATCCCCTCGGGGGCAGCCTCGTCCGAGCGCCTGGTGAGCCACAACTACGGTGACCAGCAGTGGTGGCGGACCGTGGTGTCCGAGCGTGAGGCGGCGCTCTACGAGCAAGTTCTGGGGGTGCGGCCGGACGGCCTGGCGGTGGCCGGCGACCCCTTCGGCGGTGGGCAGTGGGCGGGCGTGCTCAGCGCGCACCCGAGCGTCTTCACCCACTTCGGCGGCGTGCTCGGCGGCGACTACGACCTGCTGCGGCGGCACCTGCGGGAGCTCACCCCGCAGGTGTGCCAGGCGGTGCGTGACCTGCACGTGGGCTATGTCGTCGAGGACACGGACCGGGTGTGGGACAACGACCCCCGCTTTCCCACCTACGCCGGGCTCCGCGGCCTCGCGGGGATCGGCGGGCTCGAGCCGATCGGTCAGGACGGGACGGTGACGGTCTATCGGATCACGGGGTGCGGTGCAGCCTCCTTTTAATCACGGTATATGGTGGGTTTAATCATCCCATCGTGCTGAGGAGACCCCTATGTCCGAGTCATCGTGCGGCTGCGGCTGCGGCCACGACGAGCCCACCACCGGCGCCTCTGGTGCTGCGACGGCCACCGCGGCGCCGGCGCGCTCGCTGCCCGTGGTCCCGGTCGAGGGGCTCCCGGAGCTCGACGCGACCGTGGTGCCGCACGCCATCCGGCACGGCGTGATCTTCGGCGGGCTCGAGTCGCTGGCCCCCGGCAACGGCCTGATCCTCGTGGCCCCGCACGACCCGCTGCCGCTGCTGGCCCAGGTCGAGCAGCGTTGGCCCGAGCGCTTCTCCGTGGACTACGTGCAGCGCGGGCCGCAGGTGTGGCGGCTGCGGTTCGTCCGCGTCGCCGCCTGATCCCCCTCGCTGGGTGGGGGATGCGGCGGCGGGCAACCGGTTTGCACCGCCCACCTATCCTGGAGAGCGTGCCTGACGAGTCCTCCCGCCCCAGCGACCAGCGACGCCGCGGGCGTCCGCCGGGGCGCCGACCGCGGGGCCGACGGGACGCCGACGCCCGCACGCCCGAGGAGCGCGAGGCCGCCCGGGCGCGGGGTCAGGAGCGCGAGGCCCGGCGTCGAGCGCTCGTCCCCGAGATCACCTATCCCGAGCAGCTGCCCGTCGTCGCCCGCAAGGACGACATCGCCGCCGCGATCCGCGACCACCAGGTGGTCGTCATCGCGGGCGAGACGGGGTCCGGCAAGACCACCCAGATCCCCAAGATCTGCCTGGAGCTGGGCCGCGGCATCCACGGCCTGATCGGCCACACCCAGCCGCGGCGCATCGCCGCCCGGTCCGTGGCCGAGCGCATCGCCGAGGAGCTGGGGCACCCGATCACGGGGGAGCGGACGGCCGACGAGGAGCGGCCCGTGGGCTACCAGGTGCGCTTCGGCGACCACTCGACCCGCGACACGCTCGTCAAGGTCATGACCGACGGCATCCTCCTCGCGGAGCTGCAGCGCGACCGGGACCTGCGCCGCTACGACACGATCATCATCGACGAGGCGCACGAGCGGTCGCTCAACATCGACTTCATCCTCGGCTACCTCAAGCAGCTGCTGCCGCGGCGCCCGGACCTCAAGGTGATCATCACCTCGGCGACCATCGACCCCGAGCGGTTCGCGGAGCACTTCGCCTCCGCCGCAGGCGAACCCGCGCCGATCATCGAGGTGTCCGGTCGCACCTACCCGGTCGAGGTCCGCTACCGCCCCCTCGAGCGACTCTCTCCCGCAGGGGATCTGCTCGAGACGGTCGACCAGGTCACCGGGATCGTGGACGCCGTCGAGGAGCTGTGGACCGAGGCCGGGTCCGGCGACGGCTCGGACCAGGACGTCCTCGTCTTCTGCTCCGGGGAGCGCGAGATCCGTGACGCCGCCGACGCGCTCGAGGGGCTGGGCCTTCCGGGGACGGAGATTCTCCCGCTCTACGCCCGGCTGTCGAGCGCCGAGCAGCACCGCGTCTTCTCGCGGCACACCGGACGTCGCGTCGTGCTCGCGACCAACGTGGCCGAGACCTCGCTGACGGTCCCGGGGATCCGCTACGTCGTCGACACCGGCGTCGCCCGCATCTCGCGCTACAGCCAGCGCACCAAGGTCCAGCGCCTGCCGATCGAGCCCATCTCGCAGGCCTCGGCGGCGCAGCGCGCCGGCCGCTGCGGACGCGTCTCCGACGGCATCTGCATCCGGCTCTACTCCGAGGAGGACTTCGACGCCAGAGCGGAGTTCACCGACCCGGAGATCCTGCGCACCAACCTCGCGTCGGTCATCCTGCAGATGATCTCCCTGGGGCTCGGCGACGTTGCGCGGTTCCCGTTCGTCGACCCGCCGGACTCGCGGCAGGTGACGGACGGGCTCAACCTGCTCCTCGAGATCGGCGCGATCGACGCCGCCTCCGCGGGACGCGACGCCGGGCGAGGCAGGGGGCTGACGGCATACGGCCGGTCCATCGCGGCCCTGCCCGTCGACCCGCGCCTGGCCCGCATGATCCTCGAGGCCAACGAGAACGGCTGCCTCGCAGAGGTGCTCGTCATCACGGCAGCCCTGTCGATCCAGGACCCGCGCGAGCGGCCCGTCGACAAGCAGGCCCAGGCCGACCAGCAGCACGCGAGGTTCAAGGACGAGCACAGCGACTTCATCACCTGGCTCAACCTGTGGAACTACCTCCGCGAGCAGCAGAAGGCGTTGAGCGGCAGCGCCTTTCGTCGGATGTGCAAGCAGGAGTACCTGCACTACCTGCGCATCCGCGAGTGGCAGGACCTGCACCTGCAGCTCAAGCAGGCGTGCAAGGCACTCCACCTCGAGCCCAACAAGAGCCCCGGGACGCCCGACGCGATCCACCAGGCGATGCTGTCAGGGCTGCTGTCCCACATCGGACTTCGCGATCCCGAGCGACGCGAGTACGCCGGTGCCCGCGGTGCCCGTTTCGCCATCCAGCCCGGATCGGTGCTCCAGCGGCAGCAGCCGGACTGGGTCATGTCGGCCGAGCTCGTCGAGACCACCCGGCTGTGGGCGCGCACCAACGCGCGCATCGACCCGGCCTGGGCGGAGCGTCTCGGCTCGCACCTGGTCAAGCGGACGTATGCCGAACCCCACTGGGAGCGAAAGCGATCCGGAGCGGTCGCCCTGGAGCGCGTCACGCTCTACGGCATACCGCTCGTCGCGGGGCGCAAGGCCAGCCTCGGTCGCGTCGACCCGGTGCTGGCGCGCGAGCTGTTCATCCGGCACGCGCTCGTGGAGGGGGACTGGGACACCCGCCACCACTTCTTCCACGACAACCGGCGCCTGCTCAAGGAGGTCGCCGAGCTGGAGGAGCGCGCCCGGCGCCGCGACATCCTGGTCGACGACGACGAGCTGTTCGCGTTCTACGACGCCCGCATCCCCGAGTCCGTCGTGTCCGGGCGGCACTTCGACGCGTGGTGGAAGTCGGAGCGGCACGAGACGCCGGACCTGCTGACCTTCACCGAGGACGTGGTCGTCGCCGAGGGCGCCGACACGTCCGTCAGCGCCGACTACCCGCAGACCTGGCGTCAGGGCGAGCTGGAGCTGCGGCTGACCTACCAGTTCGAGCCGGGCGCGGACGCCGACGGTGTCACCTGCCACATCCCCGTCGAGGTCCTCAACCAGGTGCGCGACGAGGGCTTCGACTGGCTCGTGCCCGGGATGCGCGAGGAGCTGGCGACCGCCCTGATCAAGTCCTTGCCCAAGGCCACCCGCAAGCACTTCGTGCCCGCGCCGGACCACGCGAGAACCGCTCTGGCCCAGGCGGATCCGGCGTCGGGGCAGGACCTGGTCGACGAGCTCGCCGCCGCCCTGCGCAGCCGCACGGGGTTCGGCATACGGCCCGGCGAGTGGGACTGGAGCAAGGTCCCGGACCACCTGCGCATGACCTTCCGCGTCGAGGACGCCCGGGGCAAGGCGCTCGGCGAGTCCAAGGAGCTGGAGGCGCTGCGGCGCCAGCTCGCCCCCACGGTCCGCCAGACCATGGCGTCCGCCGCGTCGTCGATCGAGCGAACCGGCCTGACCACGTGGGACTTCGGGGCGCTGCCGGCGACCTTCGAGCAGCGCGTCAAGGGCGGTCGGACGCTGCACGGCTATCCCGCCCTCGTCGACCGCGGCACCTCGGTGTCGGTGCAGGTGCTCGCCACCGAGCACGAGGCGGAGGTCGCGTCACGACTCGGCCTGCGGCGGCTCCTGCTGCTCGACATCACGCCGCCGTGGAAGCGGGTCCTCGCCGTCCTCACCAACCAGCAGAAGATCGCCCTCGGCCACAACCCGCACGGATCCGTCCCCGCCCTGCTCGACGACTGCCTCGCGGCGACCATCGACTCGATCGTCGCCGAGACACCCTCCCTGACGACCGGTGCCGCGGGGATCGTGCGGGACCAGGAGCAGTATGCCGAGGTGCTGCGCCGGGTCCGCCAGCTCGTGTCCGCCCGCGTCATCGAGATCATCGAGCAGGTGGAGCCCATCCTCGTCGCGGCCCGTGAGGCCCGGCTGGCGCTGGACCGCCTCTCGCCGGCCGCGCGCGCCATGAAGGACGACATGACCCGCCAGCTCGAGGCGCTGATCCATCCTGGGTTCGTCGCCGAGACGGGTCGGGCGCGCCTGCGGCACCTGCAGCGCTACGTCCGCGCGATCGTCATACGGGCGCAGAAGGGGCCGGACGACCTGCGCCGGGACGACGAGCGGCAGGCCGTGGTGGCGACCGTGGAGCGGGAGCACGCCGACTTCCTCAAGAGCCTCAAGCCTGCGCGCGTCGACGCCCCGGACGTCGTCGAGATCCGGTGGATGATCGAGGAGCTGCGGGTGTCGCTCTTCGCCCAGTCGCTGGGGACGGCGCACCCGGTGAGCGAGCAGCGGATCTACAAGGCGATGGACGCGGCCGAGGCCCGCTGAGCGCGCCTCTGCCCGACCCTCGGGCAGGCGAGAGCCGGGTGCTGGCGGGCTGATGTCGGACCGCGGGAACGAGGCTGGGCTCAGGCGACGGCCTCGTCGGGCTCGGGCGGTGGCGCCGGTCTCCATCCGAACCCGACGCGCATGACGTGCCACCTCACCCTGCGCCCTCCCCTCGGGGCGGTGCTGTCGACGTGACCGGTGATGTGGTGCTGGTGGATGAACCGGTGGTGCGGGCCGCACAGCGAGGCCAGGTTGTCGAGGTTGGTCTCCCCGCCGTCGGCCCAATGGACGATGTGGTGGGGAGGTTCATCAGGCCGCTCGGTGCAGCCGCGTCGGGCCTACCATCCGCGGCTCGTCCCTCGCCGCTCCCGCCAGGCCCGCCACGACCCGACACGGCTGCACCGAGCTGCCGGGGCTGGTCCGTCCCCGATGGCAGCTGGGTGGCGACGTGACCGTCGCGCAGCACGAGAGCAGACGCGCGGTGGCGGGCATCAGGGGGGTGCCGCGCTCGTCGGATCCGGCGGTGGCGCCCTCGCCGGTGGCGTGGGTGAGCGACTCGATCGGCAGGATGAGGTTGACGCGGGCGTCCGTGCCCGTGGGGCCCGTCGTGCCCATCCGGGCGACCAGCTGCGCGGCCTGGACGAGGGCGTCGGCACGGCGCTGCCCGGGGGTGCGCAGGTCCGGCATGCCGTCGGACTGGGGCAGGGGAGCGCCGAGCGCGTTGAAGAGGGCGTCGAGCACGACCTTGTCTGGCGTGTCGTAGGTCGCCTCGAAGCGCCAGGTGCCGTCGGGCAGCTCGTGCCAGCCGGTGACGCCCCGGCGGGTTGCCTTGTCGAGCTCGTGGTCCTCGTCGCGGGCCGTGCCGAAGCGCGCGAGCATCTCGGTGCGGAACCGCCGAAGGCTGCTGCGGTTGAACCCCACCTGGGCGAGCTCGATGACGGCGTCGACGATGTCGGGGTGCATGGCCGGGTCGGTGGCGAGGCGCAGGTCGTCGAAGGTCCTCGCGGCCGTGATCGCGTCGCCCGGGCTGACCTCGCCCGACGCCATCGCGTCGCGGAGCGGAGCCAGCTCGCGCCGCCGCGTCTCGCGCACGGCGCGCGCGATCGTGTTGCGCTCGACCTCGGGGGTGGCCGCCTCGTGGTCGAGGAGCCACTGCGCGATGTTGCCCGACCCCGACGTGACCAGGAGCCCGCGAGCCTCGGCCTCCATCGTCGTGGCGGTGAGCAGCCCTCGCGCGAGAGCCGTCACCTGCGAGGCCTCGCGGGCCAGGTCTCCGAGGTCCGCCTCCTGGACGAAGGCCAGACCCTCACCGAGCGTGCGCAGCGCGTCGAGGGCCTCGGTGAGGACCCCTCTCGCGGTGACGACATCGGTGAAGTTCATGGCTCTATTCTATCGATCAGACGCACACCAAGAAAGGAAAATCACCTGGATGCAGAAAACCTCACCGGGGGTCCAGGAGAATGACGGATGGTGGCGCCGTGACGCATTTCCTGGAGCTGTTGGTCTTCGGTCGGTGCAGCGCTGGAACCTCCGGCGACCTGCTCTGACCGCGTCCTTCAAAGACGCACGGCCAAGGGATTCGGGTCTCGGCGCCGATTTGGCAGCAAGGTTCTGAACGATGGCCGACAGGTATTTCTAAGAATGCCAGGTGAATCGTTCTAGCGGTAGCTGGGTCACGTCCGGGGTGACGACGTTGGCGGGGATCGATCATGACGCCAGCCAAGACCACAAAGATTGTTTTGCAAACAATCCTTTGCATGGCCGTATGGCGCCCTGAACGGCCTAACCGTTTCCGCCCCGTTGCCGGGGGAGATGGCCGATGCCAGGATCTCTGCTACTCACAGCATCCAGGCCGGGATCCGGGTCGCGACGGAGCGACCAGCACCGGGCCGCGGCACGAAGGAGCACCGATGCGCACCACCCCCCTCCTGGCCACGACGCTCGCGGGTGCCCTGGCGCTCGGCGGCGCCGCCGCCACGGCCGGCACCGCTCACGCGGACCCGGCCCTGCCCACCCCCACCGAGCGCACCGTCACCGACGGCCGGACGACGTTCACCCAGGTGACCAACCCCGCCGGCGGCGCCGTCCTCAGCTATGTCCCGGGCGGCAGCGTGAAGCTGCTGCGGGTCACGACGGACGAGGCCGTCCTGGCGTTCAAGGACATGAACGCCAACGGCAGGCTGGACGTGTGGGAGGACTGGCGCCGCTCCACGAACGAGCGAGCCAAGGCCCTCGCCCAGGAGCTCACCATCCCGCAGGTCGCCGGGCTCATGCTCTTCAGCTCCCACGAGCGCAACGCCGCCGCCGGGCTGACCGACCCCCAGCGCAAGTACCTCGGCGTGGACCACCTGCGCAACGTCCTCAACGCCAGCTCCAACGACGTCAAGGCGACCGTCACCTGGGTCAACCAGGTGCAGGCCTACGCCGAGACCCGGGCCAGGAGCGGCCTGCCCTACGTTCCGGTCAACTTCTCCTCGGATCCCCGCTCCACGGCGGCCAACGACTCGGCATACAACGCGGCGGGCAGCGACATCTCCCGCTGGCCGTCCAACCTGGGCCTGGCGGCGACCTTCTCCCGCAAGACGATGCTGGACTTCGCGAGCACCTCTTCCGAGGAGTACCGCGCCATGGGCATCACGACCGCCCTCGGGCCGCAGATCGACCTCGCGACCGAGCCCCGCTGGCTGCGCGTCGACGGCACCTTCGGCGAGAACGCCGCGCTCGCGTCGACCATGGCCAAGGCCTACGTCGAGGGCTCGCAGAACACCTACGACCTCTACGCCCACCCGACAGGCTGGGGCGAGGACTCGATCAACACGATGATCAAGCACTGGCCGGGGGACGGGGCCGGCGAGGCGGGTCGTGAGTCGCACCTCAACGCCGGCAAGTATGCCGTCTACCCCGGCAACAACTGGGCCGAGCACCTCAAGCCCTTCCAGGCGGCGAGCGACGCGACGGCCGTGATGAGCAGCTACTCGATCGCCATCGCCAAGGACGGCTCGCCCCTGACGGGCAACCGGGTGGGCTCGGCCTACGACAAGGTCAAGATCGACCTGGCCCGCAACGCCGGCTACGACGGCGTCATCTGCACCGACTGGGGCGTCACCCGCGGCTACACCGACCCGAACTCGCCGTTCGGCATGGCCTGGGGCATGGAGAAGGCCTCGGTCAACGAGCGGCACTACGCCGTGCTGCGCGCGGGGCTGGACATGTTCGGCGGCAACAACGACACGGTCCCCGTCCTCGCTGCGCACGCCATGTGGCAGAAGGACTTCGAGGCCGGCAAGGTCCCGGTCAGCGCGGACGTGCGGTTCCGGCAGTCGGGGGAGCGGATCCTGCGGATGCTCTTCGCCCCCGGCCTGTTCGAGAACCCCTACCTCGACCTGTCGAGGTCGCAGGCCACGGTCGCGAGCAAGGACAAGCAGATGCGCGGCATCGCGGCCCAGCTCGACTCCGTCGTCATGCTCAAGAACGCCCGCCGCACGGTCAAGAAGTCGTCGCTGGCGTCCTTCAAGAACAAGACGGTCTACATCCCCAGCACCATCGCCCACGGCTTCCCGAGCGTGTTCTCGCAGGCCACGACCGACGTGGTCGGGCCGACCATGGACGTCGACACCGCCAAGCGCTACTTCAAGAAGGTCCTGACCGACACCCCGGTGCTGGACGCATCCGGCAAGGTCGTGGACTACCGGCTGCCCGACCTGTCGTCCGTGGACCTGGTCCTCGCCGGCCTGCGCGGCCCGGACAACGGCGACAACTTCACCGGCGCCGGCATGAACAAGGACGGCAGCTTCTACCCGCTGTCCCTGCAGTGGCGTCCCTACACCGCGGCGGGCCCGCACGTGCGCCGCACCTCCATCGCCGGTGACCTGCGCGAGGACGGCACGCAGGAGAACCGCTCGTACTACGGCGCCACGTCCAAGATCGGCAACGAGCGCGACCTCACCGCCGTGCTGCGGGCCGCGGACGCCGTCCGCACGGTCGAGCGGCGGACGGGCCGCCACATCCCGATCATCGCGAGCGTCAAGGCCAAGACGAGCTTCATCCCCGCGGAGTTCGAGCGCCGGGTCGACGCCATCCTCGTGGGCTACTCCGTCAGCGACCAGGCGCTGATCGAGACGGCGCTCGGCCAGCACGAGCCGCGGGGCCGCCTGCCCATGACCAGCCCCAAGGACATGGACGCGGTCGAGGCCCAGCTGGAGGACGTCGGCGAGGACATGACCCCCTACCGCGACTCGATGGGCAACACCTACTCCTTCGGCTTCGGCCTCGGGTGGAAGGGCGTGATCGACCGCCGTCGCTGAGCAGGCGCCGAGCAGGAGCCCACGCGCACGGGATCGTCAGCGGACCTCGACGATCCCGTGCGCGCCGCTCTCGGCGCGGCTCATCATGTGGTTGACGAAGGGGTAGTGCCCGGCCTCGGGGAAGGTCATCTCGACGAACCCGCCCTGCGCGGCGCCGAGGTCGAGGGCCTGGGACCCGCCGGGCGCGTCCGGCTCGCCCGGTGCGGCGCGCAGCAACCACGCGCCCTCCTTGAACGCCCGGTCGAACTGCGCGCCGACGACGTGGAAGGTCGTCGGCTCGTCCGGACCCACGTCGAGCACCCAGAACCGCACCCGCTCACCGACCTTCGCCGTGAGGGGGCGGGCGTCATACTGCCCGCTGGTGCCGTTGAAGACGACGGCGTCGGGCTGGTGGGCGGCGATCTTGGCGGCGTCCGCGGGCTCGCTGCCCGCCCCGAGGTAGAGCTCGGACTGGACGACGAGGTACTCCTTGTCGACCCTGGGCAGGCCGGGCGGGTCGATGATCACCGCGCCCGCCATGCCGGCGGCGATGTGCACCGACATGGGCATCGTGGAGCAGTGGTACATCCAGATGCCGGAGCGTGTCGCCGTGAACCGGTAGACGAGGCGCTCCCCGGGCTGGATCGTGCGCATCGGCCCGTCCGGGGCCAGGGCCCCGGCGTGGAAGTCGATGGAGTGGCCGATCGTGCCCTCGTTGACCAGGGTGATCTCGAACCGGTCGCCGACCTTGCCTCGTATGGCGGGGCCGGGCGTCTGACCGTTGAACGTCCACATGCGCCGGGTGACGCCAGGCCCGACCGGCAGGTCGACGTCCTGGGCGCGCAAGGTGATCCGGTGGAGCGTGGCTGCGGGCGCGGGCGGGAGGGTCGCGTCCCGGGCCGTGAAGTCGGCGGGGAAGGTGCCGTGGAGGTCGACCTTGGGGCTGGCCGCGCCACCGGCCGCGTGACCGCCGTGGCCACCCCCGGCGAGCGCTCCCGCCACGCCGGGCGCGGCGGCCACGTCGTCGCCGCCGGTCGTGCGGACGTGAAAGACCATGCCCATCTGCCGGTGCCCGACGATCGAGCACCAGCCCTCGACGGACCGGCCGACGACGCCCACGTCCATCCTGGCGCTCTGCCCGCGCGCGAGGCGCCCGGACTGCTCGCCGGTCTCGAGGGTGAGGTCGTGCACGTCGGCGTCGGTGTTGGTGACGGTGATGACGAGCCGGTCGCCGGGGTTCACCGTCACGGTGTCCGGGGTGAAGCGCATCCCCTGGGCCGTGACGGTGGCGTCGACGGTCCGCCCGGTGGGGGTCACGCCGCCCGCGGCGTCGCTGCGGAACACCGCGGCGGGGTCCATGGCCACACCGCCGGCCACGGCCAGCAGCACCGCCGCGAGCCCGGCGACGAGGCCACCGAGGGGGCGGCCGCGCTCGCGCTCGTGGCTCGGCGTCGGCGCCCCGTCGGCGCGGCGCTCGGGCAGCGGCAGGGCGCGGGTGAGCTCGGGGTGGGTGCGCAGGCGGTGGGCCACGACGGCGGCCCGGACGAGCAGCGGGGGCGTGAGGCAGAGCGCCACGAGCACGAGCACCGAGGCGGTGACCCGCACCAGGCTCGGGACGGGGAGCAGGCAGACCAGCAGGCCGAGCGAGGTCACCGTCACCCGCCAGGCGCCGAAGCGCTGGGTGATGGAGGTGGTGTGCCGCACCGCGGCCGGGCCCCCGCCGAGCATCACCGGCAGGAGATAGGACAGGGCGCCGAACAGCACCTGTGCCACGAACCCGACGGCGAACGAGGACACCACCAGCCCGAGGTCGTCGTGCACGCGCGCCACCCGCGGCGTGCGGACGACGAGCCACACCAGCTGGCCGAGCGCGACGAGCAGCCACACCATCCCCGCGCCCACCGACCAGGTCGAGAACTGCCACGGCGGCTTGCGGACGGCCGTCCGCACCAGGGGGATCAGCAGGGTGACGGTGCCGGCGGCATACAGGACGAGTCCGGCCGCGACCACCCAGGTGAGCCCGAGGACCGACCCGGCGACCGTCACGACGATCGCGCCCAGCAGGATCGGCAGCACGGCCGCGAAGGTGCGCTCCGAGCCCTCCTCGAGGCGGGTGCGGAGCATGGTGGGCCAGAGGGTGACCAGGGTGCCGAGGATGGTCAGACCGACGAACCCCAGCAGGTTGAGGGCCAAATGCGCGAGGACCAGCCGGGACTGCCACTCGTCCGAGCGCCCCGCGGCCATGAACGCCCCGAGGGCCGCCCC
The DNA here is from genome assembly GCF_002479615.1 of Arsenicicoccus sp. UBA7492. NCBI lineage: Bacteria > Bacillati > Actinomycetota > Actinomycetes > Micrococcales > Intrasporangiaceae > Arsenicicoccus > Arsenicicoccus sp. UBA7492. The sequence continues at coordinate 49,458 of NZ_DLOE01000009.1, forward strand.
GACCGGGAGGAGCAGGCACGCGGCGGTGTAGTAGGTGATCGTGCGGCGGAAGCGGTTGGACAGGGAGCGACGGGCTCGGATGCCGAGCGCGACGCCGTGCCAGGCGAGGACGCCACCCACGACGACGGCACCGGCGACGGTCGTCCGCAGCTGGCCGCCGACGACGCCCGCGCTCACCCCGACGACGCCCACGTTGAGCAGGATCTGGCGCACCACCTGGTGCTGGGTCTCGGTGGCGGACGCGGGGCGCCGCACGAGCGCACCCGTGAAGTGCCAGGTCCACGTGACGATGGCGTTGCTGACGGCACCGAGCAGCAGGAAGTGGACGAGCATCCACCGCGAGCCGGGCACGAACCGGTGCACCACGGAGACGACGGCCGCCGCCACGAGCCAGGCCAGGACCGGCAGGAAGGACCGGACGTGCCAGCGGGCGCGGTCCGAGAAGCCCTGGGGGCCGGGGCCGTTCGTCGGGGTGTCCGGGGTGCCCGGGGTCTGCGGGGTCTCCGGGCGGCGGCCGCCGGGCGTGAGCAGGCTCATGACGAGGTCCTCCGTGGAGCGGTGACGACCAGCGCGACCGCGCCGGCGAGAAAGAGCAGGACGGCGGCGACGTTGCCCACGCCCCCGCCGACGCGCAGCGCCTGGTGACCGAGCAGGTCGCCGCCGATGACGCGGACGAGCAGGGTGAGGTGCAGCAGCCCGGCGCCGACGTAGAGCAGGGGGTTGTAGGGCAGCGGACGCCGCAGCACGGCGGGGAGGATGACCGGGGCGTGGGCCATGATCATCGACATCGTGAAGCCGAGGAAGGCCGCGTGGACGACCGCGTCGTAGGCCGGGCCCTCGGTGATCGCGCCGTGGACGACCCACAGCGCGCCGGTCACCGCGAGCCAGGCGTAGCCCGCCAGCAGGCACACCGCGACGTAGCGGGGGAGGCCGGAGCCGCGGACCGTGCGTCGGGCGACGTCGTGGCGGACGAGCCAGACGCCCAGCGCCAGGACGGTCACCCCGACGAGGCGGTGGCCGGGTCCGGGGGCGAGGAGCGCGGTGGCGGCGCTGACGGCATACAGCAGGGAGATGGTCACGAGCTGGGCCGGCACGCGGGGCTGCAGCATGGCGAGGCGGGCCAGCTCGAGGCGCTCGCCGGCAATGGTCAGGACGACGAAGCCGACGAGCCAGGTGAGGGACAGGGAGACGGGGGCTCCCGCGAGGAGCAGCATCGCGGCCCCGGCGGCGAGGACCGCCCCGAGCGCCTGGACGGCCACCGACGGGTCGTGGGACCGCGCGTGGAGGGGGACGTAGACCGCGCTCAGCGCGAGGGTGCCGGCGAGCAGCAGCGCCGTCCCGACGTCCCGAGGGACGGGGGTGAGCAGGGCGAGCGCCCCGAGGCCGAGCAGGACCGGAGCGGCGAGTCCCCAGGTGCGTCGCAGGGCCACCGCCCGCTCGAGGGCGATGACCGTACCGACGAACCCCAGGACCATGAGGTGACCGTGCACGGACGGCAGCCGCTCGGAGCCGACGGGAGCCGGGACCCGCAGGAGGATCAGGGCCGCGTCGAGGCCCGCGAGCAGCGCCAGCCCGGCGGGGAGCAGGAGCGGCAGCCGGGGGACGCGTAGCGCGGCTGCCTCCTGCGGATTTATCACAGGTCGAAGTGTAGTAAATCGATCGGGCCCGCCCGGACCGGGGGTCGGCGGTAGCGGCGACTGGGCTCACAGGGGAGACATAGGCAGGGCACACCGCTCTGCGAGCCGCCGGGACCAACGTGGGGTCCACGCACACGCCCCCCGACGCCACGCTCGCCGGCCCGTCGTCCACCAGGAGCCAACCATGACCACCGCCACCGCCAAGATCGCTGCGACCGCCGTGGCCGCCGTCGCCCTCGCCGCCTCCCCGGGGATGGTCGCGACCGGCCTCGCCGCCGCCCGGACCTCCGACGGCACCACCGTCGTCGACAGCTCGACCATAGCCTCGTCGACCGAGGGCCAGACCGACCAGACCGACCAGACCGGCCAGCCGACCTGGGCCAGGCACCACGGGTACGGCTACGGGCACGGCTACGGGCACGGCTACGGCGGCTACGCGTACGGGAGCGACGGCTACGGCCAGTCCTCCGGCCAGGGGACCGGCTCGTCCGACCTGAGCCAGGCCGCGGACGGCTCGACGATCTCGGGGACCGAGGTCGCCTCGATGAAGGGGGTCGTCATGGTGGACACCGTGCTGCCTGACGGCAGAGGCGCCGGCACGGGGATGATCCTCACCGCCGACGGTGAGGTGCTCACCAACTATCACGTCGTCGAGGGGTCCACCTCGATCACCGTCACCGACACCACGACCGGCCGGAAGTACTCCGCGTCGGTCGTGGGTCACGACGCGGCGCACGACGTCGCGGTGCTGCGGCTCTCGGGCGCGAGCGGGCTGTCCACGGTCACGGTCGACCGGTCGCCGGCGCAGGTCGGCCAGAGCGTGGTCGCGGTCGGGCAGGGCGGCGGCCAGGGTTCCATCTACCGGGTCACCGGCTCCGTCACGGCTCTGGACCAGTCCATCACCGCGCAGGACGAGACCTCCGTGGGCTCCGGGGAGCAGCTCACCGGGCTCATCCGGACGACGGCGGACGTCGTGCCCGGCTACTCGGGCGGTCCGCTGATGGACACGTCCGGCCGCGTGATCGGCATCGACACGGCGGCGACCTCCAGCGGGGACATCGACGGGTATGCCGTGCCGATCTCCCAGGCGCTCGCCATCGCCGACCAGATCACGGCGGGCGTCCGGTCCGAGGACGTGCACGTGGGGGCGCGGGCGGCCCTGGGCGTCCAGGTGACCGACGTGTCGGCCGGGGTCTACGGCGGCTCGCGGGGAGCGACCGGTATGCCGTCCGGCGCCGCCGTGGCCGACGTGGTCGCCGGAGGGGCCGCCGCCGCGGCCGGCATCACCGCGGGGTCGACCATCACCGCCGTCGACGGGGACACCGTCACCAGAGGCACCGACCTGAGCGAGGACCTGTCCGACGAGTACCCGGGCACCCGCGTCACCGTGACGTGGACCGACCCCTCGGGCACGACCCGCTCGACGAGCGTCACCCTCGGCACCAGCACGGTCGCCTGACGCCTCGGAATGTGCTCGGCGTGACGGGCGTTGCCCTGGGGGAGAAGGCCGCTCCCGACGCGACGACGGGGAGCGGAGCAACGAGCCAGACCGGCTGATCAGCCAGATCAGCCAGACCAGCAGGAGGCACACCGTGCAGGACCCCACGGGTCTCTACCGCTTCGAGACCGACTGCGACCCCACGCACATGCGTGCGTCGTCGCTGGTCGTCGCGATGGGCGCGTTCATCGACGCCGGTCACACCGGCAAGCTCATCTCCGACCACCTGCTGGGCGCGCTCGACCACTCCGTCGTGGCGTCCTTCGACGTCGACCAGATGCTCGACTACCGCGGGCGCCGGCCGCTGATGACCTTCGACCGGGACCGCTACACGACCTACGACGACCCGGCGATCGTGCTCTACCGCGTCTTCGACGTCGACGGCACGCCCTTCCTGCTGCTGACGGGTCCCGAGCCGGACTACCAGTGGGAGCGCATGACCGAGGCGGTGCGCGGGCTGGTGCGGACCTTCAGCGTCTCCCTGACCGTGAGCGTCCACGGGATCCCCATGGGGGTGCCGCACACCCGCCCCATCGGCCTGACCGCCCACGCCTCCGACGGGGCGCTCATCCCCGACAACAACCCCGTCTTCGGCGAGGTGCAGGTGCCGGCGTCGTTCGCCTCGTTGCTGGAGCTGCGGCTGGGCGAGTCCGGCTACGACACCGTCGGGTTCAGCGTGCACGTGCCGCACTACCTGGCGCAGACCGACTTCGCGGACGCGGCGCTGACGGGCCTGCGCGCCGTGTCGGGCGCGACCGGGCTGGCCCTGCCGACGGCCGAGCTGGCCGCGGTGGCCGGCGCCAACCGCGAGGCCATCGACTCCGAGATCGGCGACAACGAGGAGGTCGTCCAGGTGGTGCGCGCCCTCGAGGGGCAGTACGACCAGTGGACCCGCGGCCTCGACAAGCCCACCCTCCTGGCCCCGAGCATCGGCGAGCTCCCGACGGCCGACGAGATCGGTGCGGAGTTCGAGCAGTTCCTCCGCACGCACAGCGACGGCGAGGCCTGAGGCTCGACCTGACCCTCAGGCCTTCGCCTCGGACCACCGACGCACGACGCTGACGTCCGCCACGAAGCGGACCCGGTCGGTGCCCGTCCACCGCCGCGCCGCCTCGTCGAGGCTGCGGTGGACGAGCGCCACCGTCTCGTCCGCGTGCTCGGCAGCGACGTGCACGAGCAGCTCGTCGTGCAGGCACAGCACGATCTCGGCGCCGAGGGCCCGTCCACCGGCGCGCACCGTCGCGGCCCACGCCTTGAACAGCTCGGCCGCCGCACCCTGGATCACCGCGTTGCGGGCGAACCTGCCGCGGCCCGCGAGCTGCGCCTCCGACAGCGTTCCCTGCCACATGGGCACCCTGCGCCCGCCCCAGGTCACCACGGGGTCGCCCCGCACGCCCGCGTCGTAGGCCCGGTGCAGGTAGGCCATGGCCGTCGGGTAGGCGCGGTCCAGCCGCTTGAGCGCCTCGCCCGCCGAGCCCGACGTCTGGCCGTACATCGCGGCCAGGACGGCGATCTTGGCGATCGGTCGCTCGACGCCCAGCTCGGCGCCGACGGGGGAGTAGAGGTCGGCCGCCTGGCTGGCGTCGGCGAAGGACGGATCCCGCGCCACCGCCGCCAGCACCCGCGGCTCGATCTGGCCGAGGTCGGCGCGCACCAGCACGTGCCCCGGGTGCGCCGCGACGGCGGGTCTCAGCTCGGCGGGCAGGTTGTGCAGGCCGTTGGCGGCGGTCATCCGGCCGGCTCCGCCGTCGCAGGCCGTCCACCCGCCCCGGAGCCGGTCGTCCTCGCCGACGTGGGTGGCGAGCCAGTGCCAGCCGTAGGTCGTGGCGATCCGCTCGGCCTTGCGCCAGGTCAGGAGGGCCTCGACGACGGGGTGCGAGGCCCGGTGGGCGTCCAGCGTCCACTTCCGGGTGTTGTCGACGTGGACCCCCACCGAGGCGAGCATCTCCTTGACCTGCACGGGATTTCGCAGGTCGGTGCGCTCACGGCCGGGCACGTGCACCAGGACGGCGCGGTCCCGCTCGGCTCGTATGGCGCTCGCCTGCGGCTCGTCGCGAGGACGTGGTCCGGCGGCCGCCGTGATGAGCGAGGTCGCCGCCTCGCGGTCCATGGGCAGGCCGTGGACCTCGAGCTCGACGCAGAGCAGCGCCGCCGCCGACTCCGACAGGGCGGTGCCGAGCAGGCGCCGGGCGTCGCGCGGGCTGCCCCCCGCGTCCGGCACCCGGGGCGCCTGCTCGACCAGGTCGTGCTGCTGCTCGGCAGCGGTCAGCGCGGCTCGTGCCCACGCCGCGAGGCGGTCGGGGGTCGACGTCCAGGTGCCCTGCACCGCGTCCGCGCGCAGGTAGCCCTCGGCCGTCGTCAGTGACTCCGGGTCGAGCTGGGCGGCGGGGGAGACGAGCGCGAACAGGTCCGGCTCGGCGACCTGCGGCAGGCCGTGGGGGGCCAGCCCGCGGAGGTGGGCCCAGACGGTGCCGGGGTCGGCCGCGAAGCCGCCCGCCAGCACGCGGTGCACCTCCGCGACGTCCCAGCAGCGCGCCAGGTGCAGCCCCGCGGCGACGAGCGGCCGCGCGTCGTGACCGGCCTGCCACCAGACCCACCGGGGCCGGCGGTCCTCCTCGAGGCGTCGCAGCTGCGGCACGAGCCGGTCCACGGGGCAGGCCGGCACGACGATCGCGCCGGAGCGGTCGACGACCACGCCGTGGCCACCCGCGACGGCGAGGCCGAGGAGGCCCAGCGCCTCGACCGGCACGATCAGGCCGAGGCCAGCTGGCGCTGCACCCGGCCGAGCATGCCGGCCATGCCGCCCAGCCGGAGCGGGGACACCGTGCCGCCGAGGCCCAGGCGCAGGGGCAGGTCGGCGGGCAGCCCGAGCACCCGCTCGAGCGGGGCGCCGTCGACGGCCTCGTGCAGGATCGCCGCGAGGGCGCGGGTGGCCGCGGCTGAGGGCGGCGCGTCGACATACAGCCGGACGACCCCCTCCTCGACCCGGGCCAGGACGTGGACGGGAGACTGGCACTCCTCGACCCGCTCGAACCCCGGGTCGCCCTGGAGCCGATCGGGCGGGGCCGGGAGGTCGTCGGCGAGCTCCTGGAGCAGGTCCATGCGCTCGCTCGGCGTCAGCGCCGCGAGGTCCTCGACGAGCTCCGCCACGGCGTCGGGCAGTCCGGAGGTGTCGGACGGGGTGGTGTCGGGTATGTCGCTCACCGACCCAGTGTGCGTCACCGCGCTCCTCCCGGGAGCGCGGCCCGCCATCGCCACAGACAGGAAGGACTGCCCGTGGGCATCTTCGACAGGATCACCGGCTCCGTCATCAACAAGGCCATCGGTCAGCACACCACCGACCCCGCCACCGGCGACTCGCGGCTCAACGGACCGGTCGAGGAGTTCGTGCAGAAGCTCCTCGACGTGGGCGTGGACGGCGCCGGGCCGGTGGACGGCGCGGCCAAGGTCGCGGACAAGGCCCTGCGCGGACGCAGCCCGGAGCAGGCCGTCGGGGAGATCGTCAAGGACCACAAGCGGATCGCGGCCACGGGCGGTTTCGTCACCGGTCTCGGCGGCTTCATCACGATGCCCGTCGCCCTGCCCGCCAACGTCGTCGAGTTCTACCTCACCGCCACCCGCATGGTCGCGTCGATCGCACGCGTGCGGGGCTACGACATCGCCAAGCCCGAGGTCCGCTCGGCCATCCTGCTGACGCTCGTCGGGGCCGACGCCGACGACGACCTGCTGCGTCGCGCCGGCGTGCTCACCTCCGGCCGGCTCTCGAGCCTCGCGACCCAGCACCTCCCGGCCTCGGCCGTGATGATGATCAACAAGGGCGTCGGCTTCCGCCTCATCTCGACGCTGGGGCAGAAGGGCTTCGCCAAGGTGGTCGGCAAGGGCCTGCCGCTCGTGGGCGGCGTCGTGGGTGGCGGCATGGACTACTACCTCCTCGGCAAGATCGCCTCCAACGCCAAGCAGCAGTTCCCGGCCACCGCGGCCTGACCCACCAGCACCGACGGCGGCCCGCGTGGGGGAATCCCCGCGCGGGCCCGTTCGTTGGCAGGGGTAGCACGCCCCTCACGCCCCGCCCAGAACAGGTCCGACCCAGGAGGTCGCATGAGCTTCCGAGCATCCCGTCCCACGTCCCGCTGGGCGTCCGTGTGGTCTCTCGGCCAGGCCGTCCGCACGGCGAGCCGCCCGGGATCGCCGAGCATGGCCACCCGGATCCAGTCCCTCCCGCGCCTGGTGCGAGCGGTCACGTCGGGTTCCTACACCGGCACCTCGCGCGGGCAGCTGCTGGCGCTCGCCGCGGCCGTGGTCTACGTCGTGAGCCCGCTGGACCTCGTCCCCGAGGGACTGTTCTCCGTCCTCGGCCTCGGTGATGACGCCTTCGTCCTGGCCTGGGCCGCCGCCCAGCTCGTCAGCTCCACCGAGGACTTCCTGCACTGGGAGCGTGGCGGGCGTCGCGGTCCGCGTCCGGGCGATCCCGCCCCGGTGACCGTCGACGGGCGCGTCGTGCGCTGACGACGACTGTCCACAGGCCTCGTCCTTGGACGCGTCAATCCGCGCTCTGTCCACAGGCGCCCCGACCACTCCTGGTCGGGGCGCCTCGCGGCGTCCAGGGTCGGACCATGACGTCCTTCCCCCAGACCTCCGCCCCGTTCCCCAGCAGCCCCGCCGACGCCCCCGTCGCGTCCGTGCGCGACAGCAGCCAGCTGGTGGCGACGCTGCCCTATCTCCTCGGCTTCCACCCCACCGAGAGCCTCGTGGTGCTCGGCCTCGTCCCGTCCTCGACCGGGCGGCTCTGCGTCGGACCGTGCGCGCGGATCGACCTCCCGCCCGTGGGCACCCCGGCCGCGATCCTCTGGGACGCCGTCCACGGCCGTATGGCGCGGCACAGCCGCCATCTCGTGGTCGTCGGCTACGTGCCCGGCAGCGGTGATCGCGACGACCCGGCCTCGGCGTGGGGCTGCGAGCTGCTCGACGAGATCCTGGTGCTGGCCGGGCGGGCCGACGTGGAGGTGGTCGACGCGGTCGTCGTCGGCGCGACGGGATGGTGGTCGCTGCTGGCCCCGGACTCGGCGTGCCGTCCCTCGCGGCTGCAGCCCCTGCCGGACCCGAGCCAGGTGGAGGCCGTCGCGGACCTCGTGCTGGCCGGCTCGGCTCCCTTCGCCGACCGCGACGCGGCGCTCGCCCGGGTCCGGGCCGCGCCCGAGGACGACCGGTGCCGCGACGTGCGGGACGCGCTGGCCGGCGGGGGGCGCTCCCCGCGAGCCGCCGCCGGTGAGCAGTCTGGCTGGGCCCACGTGGTGCCGGGGCTGGACGCGTGGGCCCGCCTGCTCGGGTGGGCCCAGGCGTCCGAGCACGCGCCGGCGATGGCGTCGCAGGACGAGTGGTCCGCCCAGGACCTGGCCGCGGCCGTGACGGTGACCCAGGACAAGGCGGTGAGGGACGCCGTCCTGGCCTGGTGCGCCCCCGGCATGATCCCGGCTGCGCTCCTGCCGCACGAGCTGCGTGACCGGTGCCTGCGTGCCCTGGGGCGTCCGGTGCGGTGGGGTTCGGCCGACCGGGAGCGCCGTGAGGTGCTGCAGGAGCGCCTCCTGCTGGTCGCGAGGGTCGTCCCGCCCGAGCACGCCGCGGGGGTGCTGACGATCGCCGGCGTCGTCGCGTGGTCCCTGGGCGACCACATGATCGCCGCCGCGGCGCTGCGACGGGCGCTCGCGGTGGAGCCCGGGCACACGATGGCGAGGCTCGTCCTGCCCGCGGTCGAGCGCCTGGCGGTCTACTCCGAGGTGATCGGCCACGGCAGGGACGACCGTGACGCCCGCGGTGGTCAGGCCGGCCGCGCCGCCCACGACGTCCAGCACCGTCACGACGCCCAGCACCGTCAGGACGCCGATCACAGGGGTGCGCACGGCGCCGGGCCCATGGGATAGGTTCGGGGCCATCGTCGCTCGGCCCCACCTGCCCGGAGGATTGTCATGACCATCGTCGTCGGCCTGGTCGCCACGCCCGAGGGGCGGGCCGCTCTCGCCCGCGCCGCCCAGGAGGCCGTCATCCGCTCCGTGCCCCTGGTGCTCGTCGAGACCGGGCGGCCCGCGCCGGACGCCGAGAGCGCGGCGGCGATGGAGACGGTGGTGGCCGAGCTCACGGCCGAGGTGTCCGCGGCCGGGCTGGGTCTGGAGCGTCGGACCCCGGGTGGCAAGGACCTCGCCGAGCAGCTGGTGGGCGTGGCGGAGGAGGTCGACGCCAGCTGCCTGGTGATCGGCCTGCGGCGTCGCTCGCCGGTCGGCAAGCTCATCCTCGGGTCGAGCGCCCAGCGGATCCTGCTCGACGCCACCTGCCCCGTGCTCACCGTCAAGCCGCTGACCCGCTGACC
>NZ_DLOE01000009.1:59073-137164 GCF_002479615.1 Arsenicicoccus sp. UBA7492
GACCGCTGATGACCGATCCGCCGGCGTCGGGCAGGTCACGGTCGGTGAGGACGGCACGTTCGGCCGGCTTTCGTCGCGGCGAGGTCGCCGGTCGACTTATAATGGTGGTGAAGCGCACCGGAGGCCATGGTCAGCCCCCCGCAGATCCTGCCACGACAGGCTGCACCAGCCCAGAGCGCAACCGCCGTCCCGTGGCTCCCACGCACTCGTCCTCCGACGACCGATGGTTCCACGCGCCCACGTCATGCGACGAAAGGTTGTTGTGACCACCCTACCCAATGCCGCCTCCCTGCCCCCGGAGTTCGCACACCCCTCCCTGCAGGCCCTGCTTCAGCTCGGCGCCACCCACGGCTCGATCGACTCCCAGCAGCTGGGTGCCGCCCTGAGCGAGGTCGCCCTGGAGCCCCGCCGGATGAAGGCCGTCCTGCGGGCCATCGACGCCGCCGGCATCACGGTCACCCTGGACCCCGACCACGCCCGGGCCGTCGCCGCGACCGCGGGGGGTCGGGCCAGCTCCACCCGCAAGGCCGCCGCCAAGAAGGCACCGGCCAAGAAGTCTGCCGCCCCGACGCCCTCCGCCGACGCGTCCGCCGACGCACCGGCCACCAAGACCGCGACCAAGACCGCGACCAAGACCGCGACCAAGACCACTGGCACCGCCAAGGCCGCCAAGAGGACGACCGCCAAGAGCGCTGCCAAGGCCACCGCGGCAGGCACGGCCAAGACCGCCGCTGCCACGATGGCCGGCGCGGCCGACGTCGAGGAGCCGACCGGCGTCGCGGACGAGGGCCCGGCCTCCCTGGACGACGTCGAGGACGTCGTCGTGGAGGACGTCGCCGTGGAGGAGGTGGCGAGCGCGGACGTCGTCGCGGCGGATGACGCCGACGACGAGAGCGCCGTCGACCCCAAGTCCCCGCAGGGCGCAGCCGGGGCGGCCCGGGCCAAGGGCACGAAGAAGGACGACGAGGAGGAGACCGACGGCGGCTTCGTCTACCGCGAGGACGACGAGGACGACGCCCCGCCGCAGCAGGTCGTGACGGCGGGAGCCACCGCCGACCCGGTCAAGGACTACCTCAAGCAGATCGGCAAGGTGGCGCTGCTCAACGCCGAGCAGGAGGTCGAGCTCGCCAAGCGCATCGAGGCCGGCCTGTTCGCCGAGGAGCGCCTCAACTCCGGCGACAAGATCGACATGAAGCTCAAGCGTGAGCTGTGGTGGGTCGGCCAGGACGGCAAGCGGGCCAAGAACCACCTGCTCGAGGCCAACCTGCGCCTCGTGGTGTCGCTCGCCAAGCGCTACACCGGTCGCGGCATGCTCTTCCTGGACCTCATCCAGGAGGGCAACCTCGGCCTGATCCGCGCCGTCGAGAAGTTCGACTACACCAAGGGCTACAAGTTCTCGACCTACGCGACGTGGTGGATCCGGCAGGCGATCACGCGCGCCATGGCCGACCAGGCCCGCACCATCCGCATCCCGGTGCACATGGTCGAGGTCATCAACAAGCTCGCCCGCGTCCAGCGGCAGATGCTGCAGGACCTCGGTCGTGAGCCCACCCCGGAGGAGCTCGCCAAGGAGCTCGACATGACCCCGGAGAAGGTCGTCGAGGTCCAGAAGTACGGTCGCGAGCCCATCTCGCTGCACACCCCGCTCGGCGAGGACGGCGACAGCGAGTTCGGCGACCTCATCGAGGACTCCGAGGCCGTGGTGCCGGCCGACGCCGTGAGCTTCACCCTCCTGCAGGAGCAGCTCCACTCGGTGCTGGACACCCTGTCCGAGCGCGAGGCCGGTGTGGTGTCGATGCGGTTCGGCCTGACCGACGGACAGCCCAAGACGCTCGACGAGATCGGCAAGGTCTACGGCGTCACGCGGGAGCGGATCCGTCAGATCGAGTCCAAGACGATGTCCAAGCTGCGGCACCCCAGCCGCAGCCAGGTGCTGCGGGACTACCTCGACTGAGCGACCCGACGACCTGATGACCTGACGGACGAGGCCGGCATCCCCACGGGATGCCGGCCTCGTGCGCGCTCGTGCGACGGCGGGTGAGGGGCGTCGGGATCGCCGACGTCAGCCCGGCGTCAGGACGTCGAGCCGCGTCCCGCCGAGGGCAGCAGCGCGGCCCGCAGCCGTTGCGGCCAGGACCGGGTGCGGGCAAAGCTCCGGCGCACCACCTGCGCGTCGGCCTGCACCTGACGGGGGGACGCCGACGCGCCGGGCGGGGCGTAGCGCGCTCGTTCGACCGCCCCGAGCACGCGGGTCAGCGCGCGCTTCCCCTCGTCGGGCAGCAGGGCATACCGGTCGTAGTGCGCGGTGAGGGCTCGCGGCGTCATACCCGTGGGTGGGCCCACGCCCAGGTCGTGCAGCTGCTCGGCCAGGGTGGTCCAGTGCGACTCCACCGCCGCCGCGGGAGATCCGGCTCTCGCGAGCCGACGTCGACGCACCCGCGCCCCGCGCAGGGGGGTGACGGCCAGAGCGACGGCAGCGAGCAGGAGCAGCCCCAGGGTGGTGCTGCGCGCGGGGGTGAACCAGCCGCGCAGCCGGTCCAGCAGCCCGGGCTGGGTCGGTGCCGCGGCGGACGTGTCGGTCTCGGCGGGGCGCGGGCGGGCGCTGGACGTCGTGGTGGGGGCGGACGTGGACGCCGTCGCGGTGGGGGCGGTCGGAGGCGTCGCCCAGGCCGGGGGCAGCCCGGACCGCCCGCCCGGCGTCGGCTCGAAGCGGGTCCACCCGGCGCCGTCGATGAACAGCTCGGGCCAGGCATGGGCGTCGGCCGCCCGCACGATGCGGGTCCCGTCGGGCTGCAGCGAGCCCGGCAGGAAGCCGAACACGACGCGTGCCGGGATCCCCTGGGAGCGGGCCATCATCACCATGGCCGAGGAGAACTGGGTGCAGTAGCCCCGACGCGTGCGGAGGAAGTGGCTCACCGCGTCAGGCTCGACGCCCCGCTGCCGCTCCTCCTCGGTGAGGGGTGCGAGGGTGAGGCTGTAGACGAAGGTCGGCGACCGGAGGTACTGCTGGATCGCCATGGCCTTGGCGTAGGCGCTGTCCGCGGCGCCGTAGCGCTGGACGTCGGGGGAGGACAGGACCTCCCGGGTGGTGCTGTCGACGAGCTCGCGCGAGGCGGGGTCGACGTCCAGGTAGTCCCCGTCGTTGAAGGCGGAGGTCGCGTACGGCTGCTGTGCCGCGGAGCCTCCGGCGGCTCGGGACAGCTGCTCGGGGGTCAGGGTGGGGACGGCGTAGGAGACGGTGTAGTCCTCCGCGGCGCGGCCGACGGACACCAGGCCTGTCGTCGCGTCCCGCCGCCAGGGGACGTCCGTGCCCACGGCCAGCGCCGGGACGGGCGCCGCGAGCTGCGGCGGACGCATCACGGTGTTGTCGCTCACCCGCGCCGTGACTGCGCGGTGCGGCAGGCCCGGGGCGATCCCGTCGGGCAGTCCGAGCGCCCGGCCGGGGGCGGGCTGACCCTGCCCGGAGGGGGGCGGGGTCGGGATCATGCGCCAGTGCCCGTCGACATACTGCTTGGCGATGGTGACCGCGAGCGGGGGCGGCTCGCTGCCGTCGCTCGTGCGGAGGGTGAGCACGGGCCGGGGGTCGCGCGACCCCAGGCTGCGCGTGATGTCGACGTCCGAGGTGAAGCTCAGGCTGCCCCGGCCCGCCTGCTCCTGGCGGCCGAGGCCCTCGGTGAGGAACCTCGTCTGGATGTCCGGGAGCAGGGCCTGTATGCCGACGGCCGCCAGGACGACGGCCACCGCGACGAGCCGGGACCGCCGTGAGAACCTGCTGACGACGGTCGCGGGGTCGTCGGCGCCGGACCCGCGGGAGGGGGCTGCGGCGAGCGTGGCCCAGCGGCGCAGCTGGGACCCGTGCTGCTCGACGAGCAGGAGCAGCCATAGCAGCGCGAGGGCGAGGAAGTACATCGCCGGCAGGGCCACCCCGGTGTTGACCACGGCGACGAGGTAGACGACGAGGAGCGGGAACCCGGCGACGGTGGCGGCCCGTCGCGCCACGACCAGGTGGTCGACCAGGATCGCGACCAGGCCGGTGAGCAGCGAGATCAGCGTGACCAGGCCTCGCGTGGGAGGGGCTGGCGCGGCATAGCTGCGGATGGTGCGTCCGGCCTCCTCGAGACGGTCGACGAGGCGGTCCCCGACGTCGGTCCAGGGGAGTCCTGCAGGTCCGCTGCCGAGGTCGTGCAGCAGGCACACCGCGAGGCAGACCCCGACCAGCTGGGCCAGGACCACGCCCCAGGCGGGCACCCGCAGCGATCGCAGGCCCGCCCCGAGGAGGGCGACGAGGGCGACGACCAGGAGGGTGGGGCCCGTCCAGCTGGAGTCGCGCAGCAGCGTGCCGATGGGCCAGGCGGCCACGACGACGGCGAGGGCGCAGAGGGCGGTCTCGCGCAGGTGGGCCCGGGTCATCGGACGCTCCTGCCGGTGGACGAGGCGATCTGTCGCCAGGCCAGGGCGGGCACGGTGCCGTGGCCGGCCACCACCGCGCGCCAGCCGTAGCGCCGCAGGAGCTCGACGCTGGCGGCGGCGGACAGGTGGCCGGTGCGGGCCGGGCCGGACGGGTGGGCGAGGTGGCTGGGCTCGGCGCCCGGCGCCGAGACGTCCGGACGACCCTCGACGGGGCGGCCGAAGGTCGGGCTGTCCACGACGATGGCCAGCGACGCCGTCCCGGTGCGGTGGGTCGCCGCGAGCGCCTCGAGGTCGGTGCGGCTGCCCGGGCCGACGACGGCGACCACCAGACCCACGGCTCCCCGGGACAGGACGCCGGCGGTGCTGGCCAGCCCGTCGTGCTCGGCCAGCACCGTCCGCGCGAGGGTGGTGAGCGCCTCGTCGAGGGTGACCGGGCGCTCGTGGCCGGTGTCCGGCTCGGTGACGAGGTCGACGTCGTAGCCGTGGTCCTGCAGGTGACCGACGACGGAGGCGACCGTCGTGACGGCCCACTCGAAGGAGCTGTGCGGACCCTCGCCGGCGTGGGCGGTGACCCGGCGGTCCAGGAGCACGGCGGCCCGGCGCCGGGAGGGCTGCTCCTCCTGACGGACCATGAGCGACCCGGTGTGGGCGCTGGCCGGCCAGTGGATGCGGCGCAGCTCGTCCCCCTGGCGGTAGGGACGGATGGTGACGTCGTCCTCACCGTGCAGGGCGACGGTGTCGGCGACGTCGTCGTCCTGGCCGGGGCCCGAGCCCGGCAGCGCGGACGCGTCCAGGGGGAGCACCTGGGGGACGACGAGCACCGTCCGGGACCCCGGCAGACGGGTCAGCCGGCTGGTCAGCCCGAACCCGTCGCGCACGCGCACCGAGATGGGCCCGAGCGCGTGCTCGCCGCGCACGACCGAGCCGATGGGGTAGTGCATGACCTGGTGCTCGCCGGGACGCAGCGACGGCACGACGAACCGGGGCCGGTCGCCGAGGGGATAGGCCACGTGCTCCTGGGCGAGCACGAGCGGGGAGCGCCGGCGCCCGGCGTTGCGCAGCGTCAGCGTGACGGTGCCGAGCTCGTCGACGGCGAGCCGGCCGGGGGCGACCTCGCGCTCGACGTGCAGCCAGCTCGCGGGACGCCGGGACAGGGCCCAGGCGCCGGCGGCGAGCAGCACGAGCACCGTCCCGATGCGCAGGAGGTCGCCCAGACCGAGCGCCGCGCCGGCCCCGAGCAGCACGACGCCCGAGGCCAGGAAGGACTGGCCTCGGGTCGTGAGGACTCCGTCGGGACGTGGCATCGGCCGGTGCGACGTGGTCAGCGCGAGCCGGGACGACGGGTGGCGACGCCGACCACGGGCACCTGGGCGAGCAGGGTCTCGATGACGTCCACCGCGGCGCCGTGGGCGCCCCCGAGGCCACCCGCGCCCCCGGCGGGGAGGACGCGGTGGGCGAGGACCGGGACGGCGAGCTGCTGCACGTCGTCGGGCAGCACGTGGTCCCGGCCGGCCATCGCGGCCCGGGCCCTCGCCGCGCGCAGCAGGTGGAGCCCGGCCCGTGGGCTGGCACCGAGCCGCAGGCCGGAGGAGCTCCGGGTCGCGCGGACCAGCTCGACGACGTAGCGCTGGATCGCCTCGCCGGCGTGCAGGTGGCGGACCGACTCCACGAGCTGCTCGATGGTGCCGGCGTCCGTGACGGGGGCGAGGTCCCGCAGCGGACGGTGCTCGCCGTGGGCGGCCAGCATGGCGGTCTCGGCGTCGGCCGTTGGGTAGCCCATGGAGAGCCTGGCCATGAAGCGGTCGCGCTGGGCCTCCGGCAGGGGATAGGTGCCCTCCATCTCGAGGGGGTTCTGGGTCGCGAGGACCATGAACGGCCGGGGCAGGGGGCGGCTCACGCCGTCCGTCGTGACCTGCCCCTCCTCCATGGCCTCCAGCAGCGCGGACTGCGTCTTGGGGGAGGCGCGGTTGATCTCGTCGCCGATGACGAGGTTGGTGAAGACGGCACCCGGCCGGAACTCGAAGCTGCGCGTCTCCTGGTTGAAGACCGAGATGCCGGTGATGTCGCTGGGGAGCAGGTCGGGGGTGAACTGGACGCGGCGGACCGAGGCGTCGACGGCGCCGGCGAGCGCCTTGGCCAGCATCGTCTTGCCGACCCCGGGCACGTCCTCGAGCAGCAGGTGGCCGCCGGCCAGCAGCACGGTGACGGCGGTGCGGACCTGCTCGTCCTTGCCCGCGATGACGGTGGACACGGCACGGCACACGGCCTCGGCGGCCTCGGCGACCTCGGTCGCCGTGCTCAGGTGCTGCGTCTCGGTGCGATGGATCACGGGGCCCCCGTCAGGTGCGGTCCGGTGCCGGGTCCACCGGGACGTCAGCCCAACTCTAGGGACATCGCGGCCGGTGACAAGGCGAAGCCGCGGTTCCCCACTTCCCACCACCACGCGCCGCGCGGTGGGCGTTCGGGGCCTCGCCGCGTCCGACACCCGGTGATTTGTTCCCTTCGTCCGGGCTGGTCGGCCCGCCCGCCCCACCGGTGCTCCACTTCTTACCACCGCCTCTGACCTGCGCGTATGACGAAGAAATAACGGCGAAACGCGTGACTGACGATTGACCGTGGTGGGTGGTGGAGTAAAGTGGGGGATATCAGAGCACGCGGCAAGCCGACGGGGAGGGGGCCACGATGTTCCTGGGCACCCACAACCCGCGCCTGGACGACAAGGGCCGGCTCTTCCTCCCCGCCAAGTTCCGCGAGCGCATGGCCGAGGGCCTCGTCGTGACCCGTGGCCAGGAGCGCTGCCTCTACGTCTTCCCCATGGACGAGTTCATCCGCGTCTCCCAGCAGCTGCGCTCCGCCCCGATGACCAGCAAGGCCGTCCGCGACTACCTGCGCGTCTTCCTCTCCGGCGCCTCCGACGAGGTCCCCGACAAGCAGGGCCGCATCACGATCCCGGCCGGCCTGCGGCAGTACGCCGGGCTGAGCCGCGACTGCACCGTCATCGGTGCGGGCGAGCGCGTCGAGGTCTGGGACACCGAGGCGTGGGAGCGCTACCTGTCCTCCACCGAGCAGGCCTTCTCCGACCAGGCGGAGGAGGTGGTCCCCGGACTGCTGTGATCCCTGGCGCCCGGCCTCCACCCGCTCCTCGTGCCCCGCGGCACCTTCCCCGGTCTCGGGACACATCGAGCGGAGCGGTTGGGGACCGGACGCCAGGGCCCCTCGTCCGAGGGCCCACCTCCACCAGCCACCCAGCACCACGCAACCAGCACGACCGACACAGCAGCACCCGCGAGAGAGAGGAGGGCCGACGTGCAGCAGGACGACGCGCGCACCGGCGCCGAGGGACGTCACGTCCCGGTCCTGCGCGATCGCATCGTCGGCCTGCTCTCCCCGGCCCTGGCCCAGGACGTCGACGGCCGACGCCCGGTGTACGTCGACGGCACCCTCGGCATGGGTGGCCACGCCGAGGCGGTGCTGGCCGCCTGCCCGCAGGCCCGCCTGGTCGGCATCGACCGCGACACCGAGGCGCTGCGCCTGGCCGGCGAGCGGCTCGCCGCCTTCGGGGACCGCGTCGACCTCGTGCACGCCCGCTACGACGAGATCGGCGAGGTGCTCGAGGACCTCGACGTCGACGGAGTGCAGGGCGTGCTGCTCGACCTCGGCGTCTCCTCCCTGCAGCTCGACGAGGAGGACCGCGGCTTCGCCTACCGCGTGGACGCCCCGCTGGACATGCGGATGGACCAGTCCACCGGGACCACTGCCGCCGACGTGCTCAACACCTACGCCCACGGCGACCTGGCCCGCGTCCTGCGGACCTACGGCGAGGAGCGGTTCGCCAAGCAGATCGCCTCGGCCGTGCTCCGCGAGCGCGAGGTCGAGCCGTTCACCACGTCGGGCCGGCTCGTCGAGCTCCTGCGCCGCACGATCCCGGCGGCCTCGCAGCGGCAGAGCGGGCACCCCGGCAAGCGCACCTTCCAGGCCCTGCGCATCGAGGTCAACGGCGAGCTGGCCTCCCTCGAGGCCGCCCTGCCCGCCGCCGTGGACGCGCTCGCCGTCGGCGGCCGCCTGGCCGTCCTCTCCTACCACTCCCTCGAGGACCGGCTCACCAAGCAGGTCCTCGCCGCGGGAGCCCGCAGCACGTCGCCCCCCGGCCTGCCGGTCGAGCTGCCCGAGCACGCGCCATACCTGCGTCTGCTCACCCGCGGTGGCGAGGAGCCCGGCGACGACGAGACGCGCGACAACCCTCGCGCCGCGTCGGCCCGGCTCCGCGTCGCCGAGCGCGTCCGCACGTCCCCGCCCACCACCCGCCCCACCCGCGTCGACCGGCCAGCCCACCGGAAGGGACACCGTTCATGAGCCTGCTGCAGACCGTCAGCCCGCGCACGGCACCGACCCGCACCTACGATCGTCTCGTCGGGCAGCGTCCCCACCTGGAGGTCGTGCGCATGGCTGGCCGGAGAGCCTCCCAGGTCCCCTTCGTGGTCCTGGGAGCCGTGCTGCTGACGCTCGGTCTGCTCGCCGCCCTGCTCCTCAACATCACGCTGTCCCAGGGCTCCTACGCCCTCAACGACCTGCAGGACCGGTCCGCGACGCTGCGCGACCAGTCCGCCGCCCTGCGCCAGGACATCAACGCGGTCTCCTCGCCCAACCACCTCGCGACCAAGGCGCAGGAGCTGGGCATGGGGCCGGCGGACTCCCCGGCCTTCCTCGACCCCGTCACCGGCAAGGTGTCCGGCGTGGCGAAGCCCGCGACCAAGACCGCCGAATTTACCGTGGTGTCCGGCAGCCAGGCCGTCGCTCCGCAGGCTCGGCCCGACGACTCCACCATGGCCGCCGCGTCCGCCGTCTCGGGCCTCGGGCTTGGCAACGGGCTGGTGGGTGGCCTCGCCGGCCTGGCCGGCTCGGCCGCGACCCGCTGAGCCGCGTCGCAACCCGCCGATCGGGCCCGGGCGGTCGATGATGGTGTCGGCGGGCAGCGCCATACGCCATATGCAGGACCAGAAGCAGGCAGGACCGACGCGCCCGCAGGGCGCACGAAGGATCGAGGTGAGCGCGTGACCGCGACGCGACCCACCCGCAAGGGCGCCCGGGTCACCGGGTCCCGGGCGCGGATGCACCCCAGGCGTCGGGTCCGCTCGATGTTCATCGTGTCCCTCCTCGTGCTGACGGTCTTCGCCGCGCAGCTCGTGCGGCTCCAGGGGTTCGACGCCGCAGCGATGTCGGCCAAGGCCCTCGAGCAGCGCAGCGCCAAGCGCACCCTCCCCGCGGCGCGCGGGCAGATCACCGACAGCAACGGCACCGTCCTCGCCGAGTCGATCGAGCGCTACACCCTGATCGTCGACCAGCAGGCGGTCAAGGAGTACCAGAAGCGCCTCACCCCCAAGGGTCCCCGCACCAAGGTCGGCGCCCAGGGCGCGGCGGCCGACGTCGCCCCGCTCCTCGGGCTGCCGGTCGCGGACGTGCAGGCCCGGCTGAGCGGCGAGCGTCGGTGGTACCCCGTCGCCACCGACATGACGCCGGTGGCCTGGCGGCAGATCAAGAAGCTCGGCATCGGTGGTCTGTCCGCCGAGCTCACGACCAAGCGCGTCTATCCCGCCGGCACGGGCGCGGCCTCGCTCGTCGGCGCCATGACCAACGCCGGCGCCCCCGTGGGCGGCGTCGAGCAGCTGATGAACTCCGTCCTGGCCGGCAAGCCGGGGGAGCAGCGCTACGAGACGACCCCGTCCGGGCTCAAGATCCCGACCGGCAGCGAGTCCCACACTCCGGCCGTCCCCGGTCGCAACGTGCAGACCACCATCGACGCGGACCTGCAGTTCGTCGCGCAGAACGCCCTCGCGCGGGCCGTCACGCAGCGCGAGGCGCTCAACGGCTACGTCGTCGTGCAGGACGTCCGCACCGGCAAGCTGCTCGCCGTCGCCAACTACCCGACCTTCGACCCGGCCGACCTCGGCAGCCTCTCCCGGGGCGGCACCGTCTCCAACAAGGCCTTCCAGGAGAACTTCGAGCCGGGCTCGACCGCCAAGGTCATGACCATGGCCGCGGTGCTGCAGGAGGGCGTGGCCAAGGCGGATACCCCGGTCACGGTGCCGTCGGAGCTCCCGCGCTCGGACAAGGTGTTCAAGGACTCCTCCGAGCACGGGGTCCAGAAGCTCACGCTGAGCGGTGTGCTCGCGACCTCGTCCAACATGGGCACGATCCTGGCCGGTGAGAAGCTGCCGGTCAGCAAGGTCATGGAGTACTTCGGGAAGTTCGGCCTGGGCCACCTCAGCGGCATCGGCTACCCCGGCGAGCAGGCCGGCGTCGTGCCCAAGAACCCCACCGGGTCGCAGCGCTACACCGTGATGTTCGGGCAGGGCATGAGCCTCAACGCCGTCCAGTCCGCCAGCGTCTTCCAGACCATCGCCAACGGCGGGGTGCGCATCCCGCCGACGCTGATCAACGGGCAGACCGAGCCGGACGGCACCTACACCCCGGCGAAGGCTCCCGCGCAGCAGCAGGTCATCTCGGCCCCCGTGGCCAAGACGCTCGGCGAGATGATGGAGTCCGTCGTCTCCGACGAGGGCACCGCCGGTGCCTACGCCTCCATCCCGGGCTACCGGGTGGCCGGCAAGACCGGCACCGCCGACCGCTACGACGAGCAGGCCGGTCGCTACCTCGGCCACACCGCCTCGTTCATCGGGTTCGCGCCCGCCGACCAGCCCCGGTTCGTCGTGTCCTGCACCCTGCAGCGGCCGATCAAGGGGCACTACGGCGGTCAGACCTGCGGCCCGGTATTCACCGAGGTCATGAAGACCGCCCTGGAGAAGTACCAGGTCCCGCCGAGCGGCAGCCCCGCACCGCGGCTGCCTGCGACCTTCGACGGGTTCTCGCTGCACGAGGACAAGACTTCGACAGGCACGACCGGCTCGACCGGCTCGACCAGGTCGACTAGCCCGAGGAGCCCCGCGAGGACCCGCACGACCACGCAGGCACGATAGGTTCGTTCCTCGTGGCAACCCCCTTCCCCCGCCCTGCCCACGTCCGAGCCCTCGCAGCGACCGATCTCGCGCGCCGGCTCGACGGCGTCACCCTGCGGACCGTCTCCGGCGCCCCCGCGTCGGACCCGGCGGTCCGCGGCGTCACCCTCGACTCGCGGTCGGTCCGCGACGGAGACCTGTATGCCGCCCTGCCCGGCGCCAACGTCCACGGCGCCAGGTTCGTGGCGCAGGCCCTCGCTGCCGGGGCGGTGGCGGTCCTGACCGACGACGCCGGGGCGACCCTGGTGGGCGACGAGCTCGGGCCGGCGACCGGTGACCTCCCGCTGCTGGTGAGCCCCGATCCGCGGGCGGCGCTGGGACGCGCGGCCGCCGAGGTCTACGCGCGACCGGACGGGACGCGGCTCGACGTCTACGGCATCACGGGCACCAACGGCAAGACCACCACGGCCTACCTGGTCGACGGCGGACTGCACGCCCTGGGCCGCCGCACCGGTCTCGTGGGCACCGTCGAGACCCGCATCGGCGACGAGCGGCTGCGCAGCACCCGGACGACCCCCGAGGCCAGCGACCTGCAGGCGCTGCTCGCCGTCATGGCCGAGCGCGGTGTCGAGCGCTGCACCATGGAGGTCTCGAGCCACGCCCTCGTCATGCACCGGGTCGACGGCGTCGTCTACGACGTCGCGGCCTTCACCAACCTCTCGCAGGACCACCTCGACTTCCACGGCACGATGGAGGACTACTTCGCCGCCAAGGCGTCGCTGTTCACCCCGGAGCGCTCCCGCCGTGGCGTGGTCGTCGTCGACGACGCGTGGGGCAGGCGCCTGGCCGAGCGGGCCACCGTCCCCGTGACCACGGTGTCGGCCACCGGGGCGGACGCCGACTGGCACGTGCGAGACCTCGGCGACCGTGCCTTCCTGCTCACCGACGGCGGCGGGACCAGCCTCGAGCTCGTCTGCCCGCTGCCCGGCGACTTCAACCAGGTCAACACCGCCGTGGCCGCGCTCCTGCTGCACCTCGGTGGCGAGGACCTGGCCGAGGCCGCGCGCGCCGTCTGCGAGGACCCCCACGTGCCCGGCCGGATGGAACGCGTCGAGACCGGCCGGCCCGACCAGCCCCTGGCGGTCGTCGACTTCGCCCACACCCCCGAGGCGGTGGGGGCGGCCCTGCGGGCGCTGCGTCCCCAGACCCGGGGCCGGCTCGTCGTCGTGCTCGGCGCGGGCGGTGACCGGGACCCCGGCAAGCGGCCGCACATGGGTGCCGCCGCGGCCGCCGTCGCCGACCTCGTCGTGGTGACCGACGACAACCCTCGCTCGGAGGACCCGGCCGCCATCCGCGGGGCGGTGGCCGGCGGCATCTCCGACGCGCTGCAGGACCGGGTGCGGGTCGTGGCGGGTCGCTCCACCGCGATCCGCGAGGCCGTGGCCGCCACGTCCGGCGCCGACGACACCGTCGTGGTGCTGGGCAAGGGACACGAGCAGGGCCAGGAGATCGCCGGGCTGACCCACCCCTTCGACGACCGCGAGGAGCTCGGCGACGCGCTGCGCGAGCGCCGCGCCGGCACTCACCCCAAGGAGCGTGCACCTCACGTGGAGCCTGAGACTTCGACCCCCGAGGAGGCCACGCCGTGAAGGCCGTCCTGATCGCTGCCGGCTTCTCGTTGCTGGTCGCCCTCCTGGGCACCCCCGCCTACATCAACTTCCTGGTGCGCAAGCACTACGGCCAGTTCGTGCGGGACGACGGCCCGACGAGCCACCACACCAAGCGCGGCACGCCGACCATGGGTGGTGCCGTCATCATCCTGGCCTCGCTCGGTGCCTACGCGATGGCCCACCTGCTCACCTGGTGGCCCCCGTCGGCGTCCGGCCTGCTGGTGATGTTCCTGATGGCGGGGCTGGGCCTCGTCGGGTTCCTCGACGACTACATCAAGATCTCCAAGCAGCGCAGCCTGGGCCTGCGCTCGTGGCAGAAGCTCGCCGGGCAGGGGATCGTCGGCCTGATCTTCTCCCTGCTCGTCCTGCAGTTCCAGAACTCCCGGGGCCTCACCCCCGCCTCCACCGTCATCTCCTCCGTGCGCGACACGAGTCTCGACCTCGACGTGAGCTCGACCCTGCCCTGGGTGGGCGTCGTCCTCTTCGTCCTGTGGGCCAACCTCATGATCGCGGGCACCAGCAACGGCGTGAACCTCACCGACGGGCTCGACGGGCTGGCCACCGGCGCGAGCACCATGGTCTTCGCCGCCTACGTCATCATCGGCACCTGGCAGACCAACCAGAGCTGCGCGATCACGCCCAGCGCGGGGTGCTACGAGGTGCGCGACCCCCGGGACCTCGCCGTCGTGGCGGCCTGCCTCATGGGGGCGTGCTTCGGGTTCCTGTGGTGGAACGGCTCGCCGGCCAAGATCTTCATGGGCGACACCGGCTCCCTGGCCCTCGGCGGCGCGCTCGCCGGCCTGGCCATCTGCACCCGCACCGAGCTGCTGGTGGTGGTCCTCGGTGGGCTCTTCGTCCTCGAGGCGCTGTCGGTGATCATCCAGGTCGGGTCGTTCAAGACCACCCGCAAGCGCGTGTTCCGCATGGCGCCGCTGCACCACCACTTCGAGCTGCTCGGCTGGGCCGAGATCACCGTGGTCATCAGGTTCTGGATCATCGCCGGGCTCTTCGTGGCGCTCGGCATCGGGTTGTTCTACGCGGAATGGGTCGTGGGAGCGTGACGGACGTGCCAGCCGGCCAGGGCCGACCCGACGAGGACCCTCGAGACATCGCCTACGAGCCGCGTCCCGGCCTCACCCACAAGGACGCCGACTGGGCGGGCCTGCGCGTGCTGGTCGTGGGCCTCGGCCGCTCCGGCTTCGCCGCCGCCGACGCGCTGCGCGAGCGGCTCGCCGTGGTCACGGCATACAGCCCCGACGTGACCCCGCAGATCGAGGAGCACGCCCGCATCCTCGACATCCTCGGCGTGGACGTCCGCCTCGGCGACGACGCGACCGACGAGATCCCCGAGGGCACCGAGCTGGTCGTGACCTCGCCGGGCGTGCCGCCGCACAACCCCCTGCTCGTGCGGGCCGCCGAGGCCGGCATCCCCGTGTGGGGCGAGGTCGAGCTGGCCTGGCGCATGCGCCCCCGCGAGGGTGCGGCGCCGTGGCTCGTGGTCACCGGCACCAACGGCAAGACCACGACGGTGACGATGCTCGAGTCGATCCTGAGGCACTCCGGCGCGCGGGCGGTCGCCGCCGGCAACGTCGGGACGCCGATCATGGAAGTGATGCTGGACCCGACCCCCTACGACGTCGTCGCGGTCGAGCTCAGCTCCTTCCAGCTGCACTGGCAGCGCTCCCTGTCGCCCCTGGCCTCCGCCTGCCTCAACGTCGCCCCCGACCACCTCGACTGGCACGGGTCCTACGACGACTACCTCCGCGCCAAGGGCAGCGTCTACGACAACACCCAGGTGGCCTGCGTCTACAACGTGCAGGACCCCCAGACCGAGCTGCTGGTGATGGAGGCCGAGGTCGTCGAGGGGTGCCGGGCGGTGGGCTTCACCATCGGCGTCCCCGCCCCCGGCATGGTGGGCCTGGTCGACGACGTCCTCGCCGACCGCGCGTTCGTCGAGCAGCGCCACTCCAGCGCGGCCGAGCTCGGCACCCTGGCGGACCTGCAGGGGGACGCGCCCGACGTCGCTCCGCACTACGTCGCCAACGCCCTCGCGGCGGCGGCGCTCGCCCGCGCCTTCGGCGTCGGTCCCATGGCCGTGCGCGACGGGCTGCGCGCCTACCGGCCCGAGGCGCACCGCATCGCCGAGGTCGCGACGGTGGACGGCGTCCGCTACGTCGACGACTCCAAGGCCACCAACCCGCACGCGGCGGCGGCCTCCCTGGCCGCCTTCCGGCGCGTCGTGTGGATCGCCGGCGGGCTGCTGAAGGGCGCCGACGTCGAGGACCTGGTCCGCTCCCGGGCCGACCGGCTGGCCGGCGTCGTGCTGATGGGGCGCGACCGGGCCCGCATCGCCGAGGCCCTGGCTCGACACGCGCCCGATGTGCCCGTGGTCGACGTGGACAGCACCGACACTGGTGCCATGGCACGCGTCGTCCGCGAGGCCACCACCCTGGCCCAGCCGGGCGACGTGGTGCTCCTCGCACCGGCGGCCGCCTCCATGGACATGTTCGACAACTACGGTGCCCGCGGCGACGCCTTCGCCGAGGCGGTGCGCCGGCTCGGAGGGAGCACCGTATGACGACCCGCCCCGGAGCCTCGCCGACGGGTGCGTCCCGCGCGCGACGCACGGGGCGCGAGACCCTGCCCGACCGGGTGGTGGACTTCCTCGACAGCATCGACACCCCGCTCACGACCTACTACCTGCTGGCATCGGTCACCGCGGCCCTCACGATCGTCGGGCTGGTCATGTACCTCTCGGCCTCGAGCATCCGCAGCTACGACCTGTTCCTGCGCCAGCTGCTCTTCGCCGGCATCGGCCTGGTCCTGTGCGTCGTCGCCTCACGCCTGCCGGTGCGGGTGTGGAAGCGGCTGGCCTGGCCGGGGATCCTGCTGTCCCTGGCCCTGCAGGCGCTGATCTTCGTGCCGGGGCTGGGCCAGGAGTTCCAGGGCAACCGCAACTGGATCCAGGTGGCGGGCGTCCAGCTGCAGCCGTCGGAGTTCGCCAAGATCGCGATCGTGGTCTTCGGCGCGGCGATCCTCGACCGCAAGAAGGACCGCCTCGGGCAGTTCTGGCACGCGGTCATCCCGCTGGGCCCGGCGGCGGTGCTGCTGCTCGGCCTGCAGCTCGCCGGCAACGACCTCGGGACCGGTCTGGTGCTGCTCGCCATCGTCGCGGGCATGCTCTTCGCGGCCGGGGTGTCGGCGCGGTTCTTCGGCTTCGCGGCGCTGCTGGGCGTGGCCGCCGTGGCGGTCATGACGCTGACCAGCCGCAACCGGCTGGGGCGCATCGACGCCTGGATCGGCGACGGCTGCGCCACCAACTTCGACCTGTGCCGCCAGGTGGTCAACGGCAAGTACGCCCTGGCCGAGGGTGGCTGGTGGGGCAAGGGGCTGGGGGAGAGCGCCGAGAAGTGGGGCTGGCTCTCCGAGTCCCGCAACGACTTCATCTTCGCCATCATCGGCGAGGAGCTCGGGCTGCCGGGCACCCTCACCGTCCTGCTGCTGCTCGCCCTGCTCGCCTACGCGTGCTACCGCCTGGTGTTCCGGTCGCAGGACTTCTTCGTCCGCATCGCCTCGGCCGGGGTCCTGACCTGGCTGGTGGTGCAGGCCAGCATCAACATCGGTGCCGTGACCGGGCTCCTGCCCGTCATCGGTGTCCCCCTCCCGCTCATCTCCGGCGGCGGCACCGCCCTGATCTCCACCCTCACGGCGCTGGGCATGCTCATGGCCTTCGCCCGCGAGGAGCCCGGCGCCCGCGAGGCCCGCAGCCTGCGCCGCTCCCGGCCCGCCCGCGACGACCGCCCTAGGATCGACCGATGACCGCGACCCCGGCACCGACCCCGACCCCGACCCCTCCCTCGGGCCGCCGAGCCGCCTCCGTGGTCCTTGCCGGCGGAGGCACGGCAGGGCACGTCTCGCCGCTCCTGGCGCTCGCGGACGAGCTCCGACGGCGCGACCCCAACGTGCGCGTCACGGTGCTCGGGACGGCCACCGGGCTCGAGACGCGGCTGGTCCCCCAGCGCGGCTACCCCCTGCGGACCATCCCCAAGGTCGCGTTCCCCCGCAAGCCCTCGGCGGCGCTGCTCCGGCTGCCGCAGTCCCTCAAGGCGGCGGTCGACGCGGCCGGCGCGATCCTCGACGAGGTCGACGCGGACGTGGTCGTCGGCTTCGGCGGCTACGTCTCGACCCCCGCCTACCTCGCAGCCCGGCGCCGGGGCCTGCCTATCGCCATCCACGAGCAGAACGTCCGCCCCGGCCTGGCCAACCGGCTCGGGGCCCGCCTCACGCGGTTCGTCGCGACGACCTTCGCCGCCACGCGGCTCCCCGGGGCCCGCCATCTCGGGATGCCGCTGCGCACCGAGATCTCTGGTCTCGACCGCCCCGCCCGGCGCGCCGAGGCGCTCGAGCACTTCGGCCTGGACGCGGACGGCGGTCCGGTCGTCCTCGTGACGGGCGGGTCGAGCGGCGCCAAGCGCCTCAACGACACCTTCGCCGCCCGCGTGCGCGAGCTGTCCGACGCGGGGATCCAGGTGCTGCACGTCACCGGGGCGGGCAAGACCTTCGAGCCGGCGGCCCTCGGCGACGGCGCGCCCTACGTCGTGCGCGAGTACTCCGACCGCATGGACCTGGCCTTCGCCGCCGCCGACCTCGTGGTCTCCCGGGCCGGCGCGGGCATGGTGTGCGAGCTGACGGCCGTGGGCCTGCCCGCGGTCTACGTCCCCCTGCCCATCGGCAACGGCGAGCAGCGCTTCAACGTCGCCGAGGTCGTGGCCGCCGGCGGCGGCCTGGTCGTGGACGACGCCGAGCTGCTCCCCGCCTGGGTCGACCGCGTCCTGGTGCCGCTGGTCCGGGACCGGGAGCGACTGGACCTGATGGCGACCGCCGCCTCCCAGGTCGGCACCCGCGACGGCGACCGCCGGCTCGCGGACCTGGTCGAAGAGGCGTTTGCCTCCACGTCACGAGAGGGTCGGTGACGTCGATGAGCGTCCACCAGGACCGGTTCGACTTCACGGCCCCCGTCGTCCCGATCTCTGAGCTGGGAAGCGTGCACGTGACCAACGTCGGGGGCGCGGGCATGTCGGCCGTGGCTCGGGTGCTCCTCGGCCGTGACGTGCCGGTGAGCGGGTCCGACCCCAAGGACCTGCCGGTGCTGGACGCGCTGCGCCAGGCGGGCGCCGACGTGCACGTGGGTGCCCGGCCCGAGTCCGTGGACCAGGTCGACACCGTCGTCGTGTCCTCGGCGACCCGAGAGACCGATCCCGAGCTGGCCCGCGCCCGTGGGCTGGGCAAGCGCGTCCTGCACCGGTCGCAGGCGCTGGCCAGCGCCGCCGACGCCCGTCGGGTGGTGGCCGTGGCCGGTGCCAACGGCAAGACGACGACGACGTCCATGCTCACCGCGCTGCTGATCGACGCGGGCGCCGACCCGTCCTTCGCCATCGGGGGCGAGCTGGCCGGGCTCGGCACCAACGCGCACGCCGGCGGGGGAGAGGCCTTCGTGATCGAGGCCGACGAGTCGGACGGCTCCTTCCTCGTCTACCACCCCGAGGTCGCGATCGTCACCAACGTGCAGCCCGACCACCTCGACCACTACGGCACCTTCGAGGCCGTCCAGGACGCCTACCTCGACTTCGCCCGCAGCATCCGCCCGGGCGGGCTGCTCGTGGCCTGCGCCGACGACGCCGGGTCGGCGGCGCTCGCCCGTCGCGCCTCCGACAGCGGGGTGCGCGTCCTCACCTACGGCACGGACGTGTCGGCCGACGTGCGGGTGCTCGGGCACGAGGTGGACGGCTTCCGCACCGTGGCCCGCGTCCTCGACGGCGACGAGGAGGTGCGGCTGGCGATCGCCATACCGGGCGCGCACAACGTCCTCAACGCCACGGCCGCGTATGCCGCCGCCCACCACGGCCTCGGGGTCGGGGCGGACCGCGCGGCCACCGGTCTCGGGGCCTACACCGGCACGCGGCGCCGGTTCGAGCTCAAGGGAGAGATCGGCGGCGTCACCGTGGTCGACGACTACGCGCACAACCCCGGCAAGGTCGCTGCCGTCGTCGGCACCGCCGCGGGGCTCGTGCAGCGACCCGCGCGGCTCGTCGTGGTCTTCCAGCCGCACCTGTACTCCCGGACCCAGGACTTCGCGGTCGAGCTCGCCGCGGGGCTACGCCCGGCGGACGTCGTCGTCGTCATGGACGTCTACGCCGCGCGCGAGGACCCCGTCGACGGGGTCTCCGGAGCCCTGGTCGCCGACGCGGTCCGGGACCTGGCGGCCCGCGACGGTGGCCCCTCCTGCGAGGTGCACTACGTCGCCGGGTGGCCCGAGGCGGCCCCGCTGGCCGCGGGACTCGCGCGGGCCGGTGACCTCGTCCTGACGGTCGGCGCGGGCGACGTGACGCAGCTGGGTCCGCAGATCCTCGCAGCCGTGGAGGAGGGCGTCCGCCGGTGAGGATCCGTCGTCCCGGCGGCCGCGGCGAGGGTGGGTCGTCGCGAGCCCGGTTCGAGGACCGGGCTCGCAGTGCCCGGCGTCTGCGCTGGCGTCCGATCCTGCTCACCCTCCTCGCCGCGGTACTGGTGGCCGGCCTCGTCTACGTCGTGTGGTTCAGCTCGGTGCTGGCCGTGCGCTCCGTCGTGGTCGAGGGCGTGCAGGGGTCGCAGGCCGAGGCCGTCCGCCGCGCCGCCGACGTGCCCCTCGGGGTCCCCCTCGCCCGGGTCGACCTCGAGGGCCCGGGGCAGCGGGTGACGCGCTCGCCCCTCTACGCCTCGGTCGACGTGGCCCGGCGGTGGCCGAGCACCGTCCTGGTGCGCGTGGAGCCTCGACGTCCGGTCCTCGCCCTCGACCGAGGGGGTGACGTCCAGCTGGTCGACGGCCAGGGCGTCGCCTACCTCACCGCTCCCGAGGCGCCCAAGGGTGTGCCGGTCGTGACCAGCCAGGGCGCAGCCACCCCCGAGGGTCTCAAGACGGCCATCTCGGTCCTGTCGGCCCTGCCGCCGGAGCTGCGCTCGACCGTGTCGGCCGTGCGGGTCGAGGGCCCCAGCATGGTGACCTTCCAGGCCGGCAAGACCAAGGTGCTGTGGGGGGACAGCACTGAACCTCAGCTGAAGGTCAAGGTGCTGTCGACCCTGCTGAAGGGCGCTCCTGCCACGGTCAACGTCAGCGCTCCGCACGCGCCTGCCACGACCTGACGCGATCGCTGGGCCATGCGGGTGGCAACACGCCTGGTCGAAGGTTGCTCCGTGCGACGCACAGGACGTACCTTTCTCTCGACGCTCTATAACAGAACCATAACCTTGCACTCAACCTTTAGGGTTAAGGGTTGGTTGCCCCCAGCAGGAGAGGCCCCACCGTGGCAGCACCACAGAACTACCTGGCCGTCATCAAGGTCGTCGGCATCGGCGGCGGCGGTGTCAACGCGATCAACCGCATGATCGAGGTCGGCCTCAAGGGGGTCGAGTTCATCGCGATCAACACCGACGCGCAGGCCCTCCTGATGAGCGACGCGGACGTCAAGCTCGACGTGGGGCGCGAGCTGACCCGCGGGCTGGGTGCCGGGGCGGACCCCGAGGTCGGCAAGAAGGCCGCCGAGGACCACGCCCAGGAGATCGAGGAGGTCATCCAGGGCGCCGACATGGTCTTCGTCACCGCAGGCGAGGGCGGCGGCACCGGCACCGGTGGCGCGCCCGTCGTCGCCAAGATCGCCCGCAACCTCGGTGCGCTCACCATCGGCGTCGTGACCCGTCCGTTCACCTTCGAGGGCCGTCGCCGCGCCAACCAGGCCGAGTCCGGCATCGGCAACCTCCGCGAGGAGGTCGACACCCTCATCGTCATCCCCAACGACCGCCTGCTGTCGATCAGCGACCGCAACGTCTCCATGCTCGACGCCTTCCGCAGCGCCGACCAGGTGCTGCTGTCGGGTGTCCAGGGCATCACCGACCTCATCACGACGCCGGGCCTGATCAACCTCGACTTCGCCGACGTCAAGTCCGTCATGCAGGGCGCCGGGTCGGCGCTCATGGGCATCGGCTCGGCCCGTGGCGAGGACCGCGCCGTCCAGGCGGCCGAGCTCGCGATCTCCTCGCCGCTGCTCGAGGCCAGCATCGACGGCGCCTACGGCGTCCTGCTGTCCATCCAGGGCGGCTCGGACCTCGGCCTGTTCGAGATCAACGAGGCGGCTCGCCTCGTGCAGGAGGCCGCGCACCCCGAGGCCAACATCATCTTCGGATCCGTCATCGACGACGCCCTCGGCGACGAGGTCCGCGTGACCGTCATCGCCGCCGGCTTCGACGGCGGCGACCCCCAGCCCCGCCGCGAGGAGCCGGCCCAGCGCCCCGCGCAGCAGCCCGCGCAGCAGCAGACCCAGCAGCGTCCGGCCCCGCAGCCGGTCCAGCAGCAGCGTCCCGTGCAGCAGCCGGTGCAGCAGCGTCCGGCGCCGCAGCAGCCGCAGCGGGCCCAGGGTCAGCAGCCCCAGCAGCCCCAGCAGTCCCAGCAGCAGGGTCAGCCCTCGCAGCAGCAGGCCCAGCCGGTCCAGCAGCAGGGACAGCCCCAGCAGCAGCCGCAGCAGGGCACGCCCGGGCAGGTCCGCCCGGCCGAGCAGCAGCAGGGCGAGCAGCAGCCCCAGCAGCGCCCCCCGCGCCAGGTGACCTACGACGACGCCGCCGACCTGGACGTCCCGGACTTCCTGAAGTAGGGAGGGACTCGGCCCGTGAGCCTCCTCACGGAGCCGGCGCCCCGATCCACGTGAGGCCCCCGCCGACCCGGCGGGGGCCTCGCGTGCCGCTACCCTCGTGGGGTGTTCGCCCACCAGCAGCAGGACGGGCCCGTGTGGCGGGCCTTCACCGACGCCCATGACGGCGTGAGCGACGCGCCGTACACCGCCGGCCGCGACGCCGCCGGAGGCCTCAACCTCGGCAGCCACGTCGGCGACGACCCCACCGCCGTGAGGTCCAACCGGCGCCGGGTCGCCGAGGCGGCTGGGGTCGCTCCGGAGGCGCTGGTCCTCGTCGACCAGGTGCACGGCGCCGAGGTCGTCCAGGTCGACGGACCCTGCCACGGGTCGGCCGGTGAGGCCGACGCGATGGTGACCTCCCGGGCTGGACTGGCCCTGGCCGTGCTCGTGGCCGACTGCACGCCGGTGCTGCTCGCCGATCCGGTGGCGGGTGTCGTGGGGGCCGCCCACGCCGGACGTCCCGGGATGCTGGCCGGTGTGGTGCCCGCGACGGTGGCCGCGATGCGCGACCTCGGGGCGCGCACCATCAGCGCGGTGGTGGGCCCGTCGGTCTGCGGTCGCTGCTACGAGGTGCCCGCCGAGATGCAGCAGGCGGCCGCGAGGGTCGTCCCGGAGGTGCTGGCCCGCACCTGGGCCGGGACCCCATCGATCGACGTGGCCACCGGCGTCGTGACCCAGCTCGCCGGGCTGGGGGTCGCCGTGACGTGGGTTCCTGGCTGCACCTACGAGGACGCCCGCTTCTACTCCTACCGCCGCTCCGGCACGACCGGACGGTTCGGGGGAGTCGTGCTGCGACGCGAGGTGGCCTGATGACGGACGCACGCTCGGTCGAGCTCCGCGACGCCCTTGCCCGCGTCGAGGAGCGGATCGTCGCCGCCTGCTCCGCGTCCGGCCGTGACCGGGGCGACGTGCAGCTCGTGGTCGTCACGAAGTTCTTCCCCGTCGAGGACGTCCGCCGCCTGCTCGCGCTGGGCGTGACAGACGTCGCGGAGAACAAGGCGCAGGAGGCCTCCGCCAAGCTGGAGAGGCTGACCGCTGACGAGCGTGCCGCCCTCACCGTGCACTTCGTCGGTCAGCTGCAGACCAACAAGGCCCGTCAGGTGGCCGCCTGGGCCGACGTCGTCCACACCGTCGACCGGGCCCGTCTCGTCGCGGCCCTCGACCGGGGAGCCGAGCAGGCCGGGCGCGACCTGGACGTGCTGCTGCAGGTGGATCTGGACGCGCCAGGGGAGGCCGACGAGCAGGGCCACGCCGACGGCGGCCACCGCGCCTCGGGGTCCCGCGGCGGGGCGCCGGCGGACGGCATACCGGCCCTCGCCGACGAGGTCGGCCGGGCGGAGCACCTCGAGCTGCGTGGCGTGATGGCCGTCGCACCTCGCGGCGGAGACCCGGAGCGGGCCTTCGCCGCCCTGGCCCGGGTCGCCGACGGGGTGCGGTCCGCGCATCCTCGTGCGACCCTGGTGTCCGCCGGGATGAGCGGCGACCTCGAGCAGGCCGTCGCCCACGGAGCGACACACCTGCGTGTCGGGTCGGCAATCCTCGGGCCCCGCCCGGCGCCCCGGTAGCGTTCGGCACGACGTGACCGACGACTGAGCAGGAGATGCGCGATGGCTGGGGCGCTGCGCAAGACCATGGTCTACCTCGGACTTGCCGAGGACGACGACTACGACACCTACGACCGCCAGGAGGCCGGGGCCCGCGACTCGCGCCCGGCCGAGGCGCACAAGCCCGAGCCGGCCCGCCGGGAGCCGCACCTCGTCGAGGCCCGCTCCGACGCGCGGTCCGACGACCGTGCGGGCGCGACGGCGGTCCGCGAGGAGCACCGCGCCTCCGTCGCCCACCTGCCCCAGCGCACCCCCGTGGCGCGCGTCGTCCGCGACCCGGAGGTCGGCCCGATGAACCGCATCACGACGATCCACCCCCGCACCTACAACGAGGCCAAGACCATCGGCGAGTCCTTCCGCGAGGGCACGCCGGTCATCATGAACCTCGGTGACATGGCCGACGACGACGCCAAGCGCCTCGTCGACTTCGCCGCCGGCCTGGTCTTCGGTCTCAACGGAGCCATCGAGCGGGTCACGAGCAAGGTCTTCCTGCTCACCCCGCAGCACGTCGAGGTCTCCTCCGAGGAGTCCGAGGCGCCGCAGTCGACGCGCGGCTTCTTCAACCAGAGCTGAGCCACCCGCACCGCCCGGCCCCAGCCGGGCGAAGGCGCAGGCCCCCGGGAACGCCACGGGGTCCTGCGCCGTTGTGCTGGACGGCGACCCGCACCCGACGACGACCGCCCCGGACACCCGGGTCGGTGGCAAAGGACCTCCGTAGACATGAGCATCCGTGGCCTGCTGCTGAACCTCCTGTGGCTCTACTGGCTGGTGCTGATGGCCCGGCTGGTCCTCAGCTATGTCGTGATGCTGGCGCGCGACTGGCGACCCCGCGGGGTGGTGCTCGTCCTGGTCGAGGGGGTCTACTCCCTCACCGACCCGCCGTTGCGGGCCCTGCGCCGGGTGATCCCGCCCCTGCGCCTGGGAGGCATCGCCCTCGACCTGGCCTTCATGGTGCTGTTCCTCATCGTGATCGTCCTCATGCAGGTCGTGGCCAGGGTGTAGGTTTTCCGACGAATGGCCCCGGGGACCTTGGTGGTTCCGGGCCCGACCGCATGACGAACGAAGAGGTGGACACATGGCGCTCACGCCTGATGACGTGCTCAAGAAGAGCTTTGGGGCGACCCAGTTCCGACGGGGCTACGACGAGCGCGAGGTCGACGACTTCCTCGACGAGGTGGTCAGCGAGCTGCGTGACCTGATCGCCGAGCGCGACGACTACAAGCGCAAGTACGAGGAGACGGCCCGAAGCAAGGGCCAGACCCCGGTGCCGGCCAAGGGCCGGGCCGCTGCGGCACCCTCCGCCGAGCTCGACAAGCTCCGCGCCGAGGTCGCCGCCGCCAACAAGCGCGCCGACGACGCGACCCGCCAGTCCACGGCGGACGGTGGCGCGACCAGCGCCGCCGCCCGCACCGAGGTCACCCAGCTGCGCCAGCGGCTCCA
The DNA here is from genome assembly GCF_002479615.1 of Arsenicicoccus sp. UBA7492. Lineage (NCBI taxonomy): Bacteria > Bacillati > Actinomycetota > Actinomycetes > Micrococcales > Intrasporangiaceae > Arsenicicoccus > Arsenicicoccus sp. UBA7492. The sequence continues at coordinate 83,868 of NZ_DLOE01000009.1, forward strand.
GGCCGTCGAGAAGGACCTCGAGTCGACCCGCACCGAGCTGACCAAGGCACGGTCGGCCGCCCAGCAGGCCCAGCAGGCGAAGGCTCCGGAGAAGTCCGGCGACGCCGACGAGGCCGCGGGCCTCATCGCCCTGGCCCAGCGCCTGCACGACGAGCACGTCGCCAAGGGCAAGGCGGAGCACGAGCGGCTCCTGACCGAGGCGCGCCAGCAGCGCGAGACGCTGATCAGCGAGGGCACCCGCAAGCGCGAGGAGCTCGTCACCACGGCTCAGCGCCGGCACGACGAGCTGGTGGCCGAGGGCCAGGAGCGCCACAAGAAGCTCATCGCGGACGGCACCACGCAGCACGAGACGATGATCGGCGAGGCGACCAAGCAGCGGGAGAGCATCCTCGCGACCCTGGTCACCGAGAAGGCCACGCTCGAGCAGGCCGTCGCCTCCCTGCGGGCCTACGAGGTCTCCTACCGCGACAGCATCAAGACCTTCCTCACGACTCAGCTGCAGGAGGTGGAGCAGGCCCGCCTCGCTCCGGAGCAGCAGCAGCCTCCGCAGCAGCGCTGAGACAACGAGGCACGTCTGTCGCACAGGGGGTCGAACGGCTACCCTGTGCAGACCTCGCACGCCGTTGGCGTGACGAGTCGGTCGGCGCCGGGGGGCGTCGACCTCACCACGAGCAAGTGAGGGCATCATGGCTGGCAAGTCCGGAGGGCAGTCGACGACCGCGACCTCGACCAAGGGCACCGCTGACGACGCCACCTGGTCGACGGCCGAGGTGGCGGAGCTGCGCGAGACCCTGCAGGGTGAGATCGACCGGTTGACGCGGGAGCTCGCCGAGGCCCAGACCGATCTGGTCGACCTGGTGCAGGACACCCAGGACATCGTGGGTGACGACCAGGCCGACGTGGGGTCCAAGGCGATCGAGCGTGAGCACGAGGCCGCGATGGCGGCCAACACGCGCGACGTCCTCGCGCAGTACCAGCACGCGCTCGAGCGCGTGGACGCGGACCTGCAGGGCGTGTGCGAGAGCTGCGGCGGGGTCATCCCCAAGCTGAGGGTCCAGGCCTTCCCGCGCGCCACGCTGTGCGTGGCGTGCAAGTCCGCGCAGAAGCGGTGACCTCACCCGTCGACGACGACGCACGCGACGCCGGGGCGACCCGTGCGTCGCGGCGCCGTGTCTGGCCCCTGCTCGTCCTGCTGGCCGTCCTGACCTTCGCCGCCGACCAGGCGAGCAAGGTCTGGGCGCTGGGCGCGCTCGTGCCGGGCGCGCCGCGCGACCTGCTGGGGTCGTTCCTGCGGCTCAACCTCATCTTCAACTCCGGCGCGGCGTTCTCGCTCGGCGCCGGGACGACCTGGCTGCTGACCATCGTCGCGGTGGTCATCGGGGTGCTGGTCGCCTGGCACGCCCGCCGCATCGTCAGCGTGCCGTGGGCCGTCGCGGGGGGCCTGGTGCTGGGCGGCCTGCTCGGCAACCTCTACGACCGGCTGTTCCGGCCCCCGTCCTTCGGCCAGGGCCACGTCGTGGACTTCCTCGACTACAACGGGTTCTTCATCGGCAACGTCGCGGACATCGCGATCGTCGCCGCAGCGATCCTCGTCGCGCTGCTGTCCTTCCTCGGGATCTCCTACGACGGCACCCGGGCCACCGACCACGCCCCGTCCGAGGAGGACACCCATGCCTGACGTCCGGATGCTGCCCGTCCCCGACGGCCTCGAGGGCGAGCGCGTCGACGCCGCCGTCTCCCGCCTCTTCGGGGTGTCCCGCACCAAGGCGGCCGAGCTCGCCGCGGACGGCCACATCCAGCTCGACGGCCGCGCCGCGGGCAAGTCCGACCGGGTCACCGCCGGGGCCTGGCTCGAGGCCACCCTCCCCGACCCGGTGTCCGAGGACGCGCCGGCCGTCGTGCCGCGCGAGGTCCCGGGCCTCGCGATCATCCACGACGACACCGAGATCGTCGTCGTGGACAAGCCCGCCGGCTGCGCCGCGCACCCGAGCGTCGGCTGGGACGGTCCGGACGTCGTGTCCGGGCTCGCCGCCGAGGGCTACCGCATCTCGACGTCGGGCGCGGCCGAGCGCCAGGGCATCGTGCAGCGCCTCGACGTGGGCACCACCGGCCTGATGGTGGTGGCCAAGTCCGAGCGGGCCTACACCGTGCTCAAGCAGGCCTTCCGCGACCGGACGGTCTCCAAGACCTACCACGCGGTCGTGCAGGGCCTGCCGGACCCCATGGTCGGCACCATCGAGGCGCCCATCGGCCGGCACCCCAACCACGACTGGAAGTTCGCGGTCCGCCAGGAGGGCCGCCACTCGGTGACCCACTACGAGGTGCTCGAGGCCTTCCGCCACGCGTCGCTGCTCGAGATCCACCTCGAGACCGGACGCACGCACCAGATCCGCGTCCACTTCAGCGCCCTGCACCACCCCTGCGTCGGCGACCCCCTCTACGGCTCCGACCCGGTCCTGGCCCGGCGCGTCGGCCTGGACCGGCAGTGGCTGCACGCCCGCGAGCTGGGCTTCACCCACCCCGGCAGCGGCGAGTGGGTCACCTACCAGAGCCCCTACCCGGCCGACCTGCAGCGGTCGCTGGACCTGCTCCGCGAGGGCTGACCGAGACGCCTGACGGCGGCCCGTCGAGGCGGCGGGACGGCATACGGGATGTCCGGGAGGGGTCTGTCGGACCGCGGGCATAGACTGCCGCCGATGTCCTCGCCAGCAGCCTCCAGCAAGTCCTTCGTGCACCTGCACAACCACACCGAGTACTCCATGCTCGACGGTGCCGCCCGCATCGACGACCTCTTCGCCCGGTCCGCCGAGATGGGGATGCCGGCGGTCGCGACCACCGACCACGGCTTCATCTTCGGGGCCTACGAGTTCTGGAAGAAGTCGACCCGGCACGGGGTCAAGCCGATCGTCGGGATCGAGGCCTACCTCACGCCGGGGACGCACCGCACCGACAAGACGCGGGTGAGGTTCGGCGACGGCGGTCGCGACGACGTCTCGGGCTCCGGCGCCTACACCCACATGACGATGTGGGCGCGCAACAACGAGGGCATGCACAACCTCTTCCGGCTGTGCTCGCTGGCCAGCCTCGAGGGCTACTACTTCAAGCCGCGCATGGACCGCGAGCTGCTCCAGACCTATGGCAAGGGCCTGATCGCCACGACCGGCTGCCCCTCGGGCGAGGTCCAGACCCGGCTGCGCCTCGGGCAGTACGCCGAGGCCCGCCAGGCGGCCAGCGACTACCGCGACATCTTCGGCGCCGAGAACTTCTTCTGCGAGCTGATGGACCACGGCCTGGACATCGAGCGGCGTGTCCACAAGGACCTGCTGCGCCTGGCCAAGGAGCTCGACCTGCCGCTGGTCGCCACCAACGACCTCCACTACACCGACGCCGCGGACGCCAAGGCCCACGCCGCCCTGCTGTGCGTGCAGTCCGGCTCGACGCTGATGGACCCCAACCGGTTCAAGTTCGACGCCGACGACTTCTACCTCAAGAGCCCCGAGGAGATGCGCCACCTGTGGCGCGAGCTGCCCGAGGCCTGCGACAACACCCTGCTCATCGCCGACATGTGCGACATCTCGTTCAGCGAGGGCGAGGGGCAGTACATGCCCCGCTTCCCCTGCCCCGAGGGCGAGGACGAGACCAGCTGGTTCGTCAAGGAGGTCGAGCGCGGCCTGCACGCCCGCTTCCCCGAGGGCATCCCGGACTACGCCCGCAAGCAGGCGGCCTTCGAGACCGAGGTCATCGTCGGCAAGGGCTACCCCGGCTACTTCCTCGTCGTCGCCGACTTCATCAACTGGGCCAAGGAGAACGGCATCCGGGTGGGACCGGGCCGTGGCTCCGGTGCCGGCTCGATGTGCGCCTATGCCATGCGCATCACCGACCTCGACCCGGTGCCGCACGGTCTGATCTTCGAGCGCTTCCTCAACCCCGAGCGCCAGTCGATGCCCGACTTCGACGTGGATTTCGACGAGCGCCGCCGCGGCGAGGTCATCAAGTACGTCACGGAGAAGTACGGCGAGGAGCGCGTCGCCCAGATCGTCACCTACGGCACGATCAAGGCCAAGCAGGCCGTCAAGGACGCCGGACGCGTGCTCGGCCACCCCTTCGCCGTCGGCGAGAAGCTCACCAAGGCCATGCCGCCGGACGTCATGGGCAAGGGCATCCCGCTGTCGGGGATCTTCGACCCCGCGCACAAGCGGTATGCCGAGGCCGCGGACTTCCGCGCGATGCACGACTCCGACCCCGTGGCCCAGGAGGTCGTCGCCACCGCGCGCGGCCTCGAGGGGCTGAAGCGCCAGTGGGGCGTGCACGCCGCCGGCGTCATCATGTCCAGCGAGCCGCTGATCGACCTGATCCCCATCATGCGCCGCGAGGCGGACGGGCAGATCATCACGCAGTTCGACTACCCGAGCTGCGAGACGCTCGGCCTGGTCAAGATGGACTTCCTCGGCCTGCGCAACCTGACGATCCTCGACGACGCCATCAAGAACGTCGAGATGAACCGCGGCGAGACCATCGACCTGGACGGCCTGTCCAAGGACATGACCGACCCGGCGACCTATGACCTGCTGGCCCGCGGCGACACCCTCGGCGTCTTCCAGCTCGACGGCGGCGGCATGCGCTCGCTGCTGCGGCTCATGCAGCCCGACAACTTCGAGGACATCTCCGCCGCCCTCGCGCTCTACCGCCCCGGCCCGATGGGCGCCAACGCGCACACCAACTTCGCGCTGCGCAAGAACGGCAAGCAGGAGGTGGACTACATCCACCCCGAGCTGACCGAGGCGCTCGAGCCCATCCTGTCCATGACCTACGGCCTGATCATCTATCAGGAGCAGGTCATGGAGATCGCGCAGAAGCTCGCCGGCTACACGCTCGGCAACGCCGACCTGCTGCGCCGCGCCATGGGCAAGAAGAAGAAGGAGGTGCTGGACGCCGAGTTCGCCAACTTCGAGCAGGGCATGCTCGACAACGGCTTCTCCAAGGACGCGGTCGCCAAGCTGTGGAGCATCCTGCTCCCGTTCTCCGACTACGCGTTCAACAAGGCCCACACCGCGGCCTACGGCGTCGTGTCCTACTGGACGGGCTACCTCAAGGCCAACTACCGCGCCGAGTACATGGCGGCGCTGCTCACCAGCGTGCGCGACGACAAGGACAAGTCCGCGCTCTACCTCAACGAGTGCCGGCACATGGGCATCAAGGTGCTGCCGCCCGACGTCAACGACTCCATCGGCTACTTCGCCGCCGTCGGCGAGGACATCCGCTTCGGCCTGGAGGCGGTCCGCAACGTCGGCGCCAACGTCGTGGTCGAGATCATCAAGGCCCGCGAGGACAAGGGCGCCTTCACCTCGTTCAAGGACTTCCTGCACAAGGTGCCGGCGGTCGTGTGCAACAAGCGCACCATCGAGTCCCTGGTCAAGGCCGGTGCGTTCGACTCCCTCGGGGAGTCCCGCCGCGGCCTCGCCGAGGTGCACGAGCCGTATGTCGAGGCCCTGGTGGACGTCAAGAAGAAGCTTGACCAGGGGCAGGACTCACTCCCTGGGTTCGGCGGCGAGGGCGACGCTTCGGCCGATGGCTCGGACTCGTTCGCTGGCATGCCGCCGGTCCCGACGCACTCGTGGGACAAGCAGGTGACGCTGCAGTACGAGCGCGAGATGCTCGGGCTCTACGTCTCCGACCACCCGCTCTTCGGGATCGAGCACATCCTGCACCAGGCGGCGGACACGTCCATCGCGTCGCTGAACGGCGAGGACGGCAAGCCGGACGGGGCGACCGTGACGATCGCGGGTCTGATCACCGGCCTGCAGCTCAAGCGCACCAAGAAGGGCGACCTGTGGGCCATCGCCACGGTCGAGGACCTCGACGGCGCCGTGGAGTGCCTGTTCTTCCCGTCGACCTACATGACCGTCGCCACGATGCTGTCGCCGGACACCGTCGTGGTCGTGCGCGGGCGGGTCAACAAGCGGGACGAGTCGACCTCCATCTATGCGCAGGACCTGACGCTCCCTGACCTGCACGAGGGGCCGCGCGGGCCGGTGGTGCTCAACCTGCCGATGACCCGGGCGACCAACGGCATGGCCGAGGCGCTCAAGGACGTCCTGCTCAACCACCCGGGCACGACCGAGGTGCACGTCAAGCTCACCCAGCCGGGGCGGTCCGTGCTGATGCGGCTGGAGGACAACTTCCGTGTGGACGCGACGTCGGCGCTGTTCGGAGACCTCAAGGCGCTGCTGGGGCCGGCCTGCCTGGCCAACGGCTGACGGTGACCGTGCCGACGGTCGAGGTCGTCTCCGGCACCGACGCAAACCTCGTGGCGGACCGGTTGCGTGCGCTGGACGCCGCAGCGCTGTCGCCCGGACTCGTCACGGTCTGCGTGGTCGAGGCCGCCGGGGTGGCGCCGTTGGTGCTGGCCGCGCCGGGGGCGCCGCTCGCGGGCAGCGACGTCATGCTCAGCTGGGGTCACGGCGTGACGCGGGACGCGCTGGTCGACCGGCTCTGGGGCGAGCGGATCGAGCCGCTCGCCCGCCGCCTGGCCGGGCTCACGGGCCGTCACCCGCGCCGGCGCGGCTCGTCGAGCATGACCAGCGCTGGGGCGTCGTCGCGCACCGTCAGCTGTCCCGCCTGGCGCGGGCGCTCGGCGAGGCGGGCGTCGATCGCGGTGGCTCGGGTGGCTTGGGTGGCTTCGGCTACGAGCACATCGGGTCCACGGCGGTGCCGGGGCTGCTCGCCAAGGCGTTCGTCGACCTGCAGGTCGGCGTCGACGAGATCCCTGCTGCCGGCGGCGCGTTCGACGAGGCGCTCCTGCGGTGCGGCTACCTGCCCGCGGTGGGGTCTCGGCCCGACTCGCCCGGCGTCGACCGGGACCTCGAGATGCTCCCGGCTGCGTGCGCCGAGGAGGACTATCGCAAGCGCCTCTTCTACCGCCCGGACCCCGCGGCGCCGGTCATCCTGTACGTCCGGCGGGCCGGGACGCCGTGGCACGACTACCCGATCCGCTTCCGCGACCTGCTGCGCGAGTCCACCCAGCATCGCGAGCGCTACGCCGCGGTCAAGACGGCTGCCGCGCAGGCGCACGCCGACGACGCGGACCACGACGACTGCACGCGGGCCAAGGGCGAGGTGATCCGCGACGTCCTCGTGGCGGCGGGCTGCGAGCCGGGGCGGCTCGAGAGGCTGGCCCCGCTGCCGGTGACCCGACCCGAGACGGCGACCCCGCGGCGCACCCGGCATACGGCTCGGGTCCTGCCCGTCGACCCCTCGGGCCGCGTGCTGCTGCTGCACGGGGTCGACCCGGACGACCGGCAGCACCCGCTGTGGTTCAGCCTGGGCGGCGAGATCGACCCGGGCGAGGACCCGGTGACGGCCGCGCTGCGGGAGCTGCGGGAGGAGGTCGGCTGGTCGCGGCGCCCGGCGACGTCGTCGTGCTGGGGGAGCAAGCGATCGAGTTCTCCTGGGGGAGCGTGACCTTCGACCAGCGGCAGGTCATCTGCGCCGTCCGCGTCCGCTCCACCGACGTGGACCTGTCCGGGCAGGACGCGGTCGAGCAGGCCACCATCGACGAGGCACGGTGGTGGGCGCCGGACGACCTGGCCGCCACCACCGACCTCGTCGGCGAGGGCCTGCTCGCCTGGGTGCGGCGCGCCGTGGCGCGCTGACGGCGGGGGTCAGGCGTCGCGCAGCAGGACCCAGTGCCGCATGTCGTCGTACGACCCGTCGTCGCGGGCGCAGAACTCCGGCTCGTGGCCCCACTCGGCGAACCCCGCGCGCTGCAGCACGCGCGCGCTGGCGTCGTTGTCGGCGACGGTGGAGGCGAGGAGGCGCCGCAGGCCCAGTCCGCCGTCCGCCGCGTCCGCCCAGGCGTGCTCGATCGCGAGGCGCACGGCGCCCGAGGCCAGCCCGCGCCCTCGCGCCGACGGGAACAGCACGTAGCCGATCTCGGCGGTCCCCGGCTGCTGCCCCTCGAGGATGAGGCACAGGTCGCCGCGTGCGCGGTCGCCGGCGGTGTCGGCGATGCACCAGTGCACGCTCTGCCCCAGCGACATCCGGACCCGCCGGCGCAGCACCCACGCCTCGAAGGTCGACGGTGTTGGCTCGGCCCCCGGCGGCATGAAGTGGGTCGGGGAGTCGCCCGGCTCGCAGCTCGCCCCGTCGTCGTCGCGCCAGGCGCGCAGGCGCACGTCGCTCGACTCGCGCGTCACGGGGTCGAGCCACAGGGACGCCGGCCGGTCCAGGTCGTCCTCCCGCCCGACGCTCGCCACCCATGCGTCCGCCAAGCCGTCCGGGTGGGGGAGATAGCCCGGGAGGGTCGCGTGCCGTGCGAACCCGCACGACCAGGCGACCCGCCACGAGGCGAGGTGGCCGGCCATCGCCATCCAGGTCACGCGCTCCCCGCCCTGCTCCCACCACCACCGGCAGACGAGGCGCAGCGCGCGCGCCGTCAGGCCGTGGCCGCGGGCCTGCGGGTGGAGCCCGAAGCCCACCTCTGCGCTGCCACCGCCCCGGGGTCGCAGGTCGATAGTCCCGGCGAAATCCGGTGCGCCGTCGGGGTGGTCGAGCCACTCTATGGCCCACCAGCGTCCCCGGTCGGGGAGAGCCCACTCCTGACGGGTCATGGCCAGGAAGGCCTGCGCCGCACCCGCGTCGTAGGGGCGCGGGACGGTCGTCCACCGCAGGCTCGCGGGGTCCGTGCACTGCTCGACGATCGCCGGGACGTCGGCGTCGGTGTGCGCCCGCAGGAGCACCACGCCGTCGGTCAGCTCGGGGACGGGGGTGTGGGTCATGCCACCCATCCTGCACCGTGGGGTCAGGCGGTGGGCCAGCCCTCGATCACGTCGGCCGGCACGCCCACCGCGCGGGCACCGTCGAGGATCTGGGCCCACGTCGTCGCGTCGACCGGGACCCCGTCGCGACGGGCCTCCCGGGCCGCGACCTCGGGCTGCCCCGGCAGCAGCACCGGCTCGCCGGGGACCGCGGGGCGGGAGGCGGCCACGGACTCCAGGAACAGGTCGGTCTGCTCGGCCATCGCGCTGCCCTCGAAGGCCTCGGGGGACAGGACGATCGACAGGAGGTTGTTGACGATGGCGGCCTCGTGCGTCGTCGTGGCGGCATGTGTGGTGAGGCCCCCGCTCACGGCGCCGGCGAACAGCTCGGCCATGACCGCGAGCCCCGACCCCTTGTGCAGCCCGAACGCCGTCAGCGCTCCGTGGGGCTCGGTCCACATCACGCCCGGGTCGGTCGTGGGGCGGCCCTCCGCGTCGAGGGCCCGACCCGGCTCGAGGGGGAGACCGGCGTTGTGGGCGACGCGGGTCTTGCCCAGCGCGACCGTCGACGTGGCCATGTCCAGCAGCACAGGGTCCTGGCCCTCGCGCGGGACGGACAGGCACACGGGGTTCGTGCCGAAGCGGCCGTCCGTTCCCCCGAAGGGGGCGACATACCTCTCGCCGACCACGCTGGCCAGGTGGATCGAGACGAGGCCGGCGCGGGCGCACTGCTCGGCCCAGTGGCCGATCCGACCGACGTGGTGCGAGCCGCGCACGGCGGTGACGCAGACGCCCAGCTCGCGCGCCCGAGCGATGGCGAGCTCCATCGCCTCGTGGGCCACGACCTGGCCATAGCCCTGGCCACCGTCGATCGTCAGGACCGCGCCGGCGTCCTTGACGACGGTCGCACCGACGCCCGGGTGCAGCTCGCCGACCGCCAGCGCCTCCAGATAGTTCGGGACCATGCCGACGCCGTGCGAGTCGTGCCCGGCGAGGTTGGCCGCGACCAGGTGGTCGGCGACGAGCCCCGCCTCGCGGGCGTCGCTGCCGGACGCCTGGACGATCGTGCTCACGACCTCGTGGAGCAGCGTGGGGTGGACGGTCAGCGAGGGTACGGTCATGCCTCCTTCATATCGGCTACCGTGCCCGGGTGACCAACCCATCACCCCAGCCTCCCGTGGCGCGTCGCGTCGAGACGATTCGTGAGCACCACGGGGACCGCGTCGTCGACCCCTACGAGTGGCTGCGGGACAAGGGCTCGCCCGAGGTCGTCGCGCACCTCGAGGCGGAGAACGCCTACACCGAGGCCATGACGGCGCACCTGGCGCCGCTGACCGAGCAGGTCTACGACGAGATCCGCACGCGCACGCAGGAGACCGACCTCAGCGTCCCCTCGGCCTACCGCGGGTGGTGGTACTACTCCCGGATCAGCGCCGGAGAGCAGTACGGCCGCGAGTGCCGCGTGCCGGTGCGGCCCGGCGAGCTGCCGCCCGAGCTGACCGACGGTGCGCCGCCGGCGGGGGAGCAGGTCCTGCTCGACGCCGAGGCGCTCGCGGCGGACGCCGACTTCTTCGGCGTGGGCTCCAGCGAGATCAGCCACAACGGCACGCTCTACGCCTACGCCGTCGACCTGACCGGTGACGAGGTCTACGACCTGGTCGTGACCCGGGTCGGTGACGACCCCACCCGCACCGGGCCCGTCGGCGAGGTCGTCGACGACGCCGTCCACAAGGTCGGCTACGGCCTGGCCTTCTCCCGCGACGGGCGGCACGTGTTCTACGCCCGCAACGACGACGCCTGGCGGCAGTTCCAGGTGTGGCGCCACGAGGTCGGCACCCCGGCCGACCAGGACGTGCTGGTGCACGAGGAGACCGACGAGCGGTTCTGGGTGGGCGTCGGGTCCAGCCGGGACGACGCGTGGATCATCATCGCTGCGGGCTCCAAGGACACCTCGGAGACCTGGCTGCTGCCCGCCGACGACCCCTGCGGCGAGCCTCGCTGCGTGGCTCCTCGCCGCGAGGGGGTCGAGTACGACGCCGAGCCCGCCGGGGACCGCCTGCTGATCACCCACAACGCCACCCACGAGGACTTCGAGCTGGCCCAGGCGCCCCTCGGCAGCACCTCGGCGGAGGACTGGCAGAGCCTGTATGCCGCCGCGCCGGGCGAGCGCGTCGTGGGGGTCGACGCGTTCCAGCGGCACGCGGTCGTCTCGCTGCGGCGGGACGGCCTGACCGCGCTCGCCGTGATGGACCGGACGGACGCCCCTGGGGGAACGGTCGGGCCGGACGGCGGCGGCTTCGGACCGATGCGGCCGCTGGTCATGGACGAGGAGCTCGGCACGATCGGGGTGGGGGACAACCCCGACTACGCCTCGCACGTGCTGCGGATCGGGTTCACCTCCCTCGTGACGCCGCGCAGCGTCTACGACGTCGACCTCGTGACCGGGGAGCGCACCCTGCTGCGCCAGACCCCGGTGCTCGGTGGCGTCGACCTCGGTGACTACGTCCAGCACCGGGAGTGGGCGAGGGCGGCCGACGGCACGCGGATCCCGATCTCGGTGGTGCACCGCAAGGACGTGGTCGCCGACGGCACGGCCCCCGGGCTCGTCTACGGCTACGGGTCCTACGAGGCGAGCATGGACCCGTGGTTCTCCGTGGCGCGGCTGTCGCTGCTGGACCGGGGTTTCGTCTGGGCGCTCGCGCACGTGCGCGGCGGCGGCGAGATGGGGCGCCAGTGGTACCTCCAGGGCCGGATGCAGCACAAGCGCAACACCTTCACGGACTTCGTGGCGTGCGCCGAGCACCTCGTCGATGCGGGGTGGGTGGCGCCGGACCGGCTGGTCGCCGAGGGCGGCTCGGCCGGGGGCCTGCTCATGGGGGCGGTCGCCAACCTCGCGCCGGACCGCTTCCGGGCGATCCACGCGCAGGTGCCCTTCGTCGACGCGCTGACGACGATCCTCGACCCGAGCCTGCCGCTGACCGTGGGGGAGTGGGAGGAGTGGGGCAACCCCCTCGCCGACCCCGAGGTCTACGCCTACATGAAGGGTTACTCGCCCTACGACAACGTCGCGGCGCGCCCCTACCCGGCGATCCTGGCGACGACCTCGCTCAACGACAGCCGGGTCTACTACGTCGAGCCCGCCAAGTGGGTGGCGCGGTTGCGCGAGCTCGCGACCAACGACCTCACGACGCGTCCGATCCTGCTCAAGACCGAGATGGTCGCCGGGCACGGCGGCGTCAGCGGGCGCTACCACGCCTGGCGCGAGGCCGCGTTCGAGTACGCCTGGCTCATCGACCAGGCAGGAGCGTCCTCGTGACCGAGCGGATCACCAAGGACACGCAGCTGTGCCTGTCGCTGTCGGCGCGACCGTCCAACATCGGCACGCGTTTTCACAACTACCTCTATCGCGAGCTCGGGCTGGACTACGTCTACAAGGCGTTCACGACCTCGGACATCACGGCGGCGATCGGTGGCGTGCGCGCTCTCGGGATCCGCGGCTGCGCGATCTCCATGCCGTGGAAGGAGGACGTCATACCCCTGGTCGACCAGATGACCGAGTCCGCGGCAGCGATCGAGTCGGTCAACACCATCGTCAACGACGACGGCCACCTCGTCGCCTACAACACCGACTATCTCGCCATCCGCAATCTCCTTGCGTCCCACGGGGTCTCGCCGACGGACGACTTCGCCGTCCTCGGCTCCGGCGGTATGGCGAAGGCCGCGGTCGCCGCCCTGACCGACGCGGGCTTCACCAACGGCCATGTCGTGGCGCGGAACTCGCGCACCGGCCCCGCCCTCGCCGCGAAGTACGGCCACCGCTGGGCGGACTCGCTCGGCGACCTGCGACCCGCGTTGATCCTCAACGCGACTCCCGTCGGTATGGCGGGCGGGCCCCAGGCCGAGGAGCTGCCGGTGCCACGGCCCGCCGTGGAGGCAGCCCGGACGGTGTTCGACGTGGTGGCGTTCCCCGCGGAGACGCCGCTGATCCGGCTGGCGCGTGAGCTGGACCGGCGCGTCATCACCGGAGCCGAGGTGATCGCCCTGCAGGCGGCCGAGCAGTTCGTGCTCTACACCGGGGTGCGCCCGAGCGACGAGCAGGTCGCCCGAGCCTCGGCCTACTCCCGCGAGACCGCCTAGTCGAGACTCTTCAGTACTGCGGTTCGTCGCAGGAGCGGATGAGTTCGGCGGTCGACCGAGCGTCGTCGGCGGTGACCTCGACGTGGCCTGTCCGACCGCGCTCGCAGGTCGTCCGGGCTCACGCCATCACTGTGCCTCGACGTCCGAGCAGGAGACGAGGTCTCGAATCGTGCCCGGAACCCCTTGCGCCCTAGCCGCGTCGAAGGTTTAAGTGATATCAAAAAGATGTCACACAACGACCAGCCAGGGGGACGCCATGAGCACGCAGCAGCCGCACGACCAGACCATCGACCCGCAGACCGCCCCACCGTCAGCGCGCCCCGTCGGCCACCAGGGCACGCGCGTCGACGTCAACGAGCGCCCGGCGTTCGCGGTCGACGGCTTCCTGGCGCTGGCCCTGTCGCTGCTGCTGTTCGCCGGAGGCATCTGGCTGATCATCAGCGGAGCGATCACGGCCAACGAGACGGGCCAGCCCCCGATCGGCAGCTTCGTCGGTGGCGTGGTCGTCATCCTGCTCGCCGCGATCGTGGCCAGCGCGGTCGTCATCATCCAGCCCGGCCAGACCAAGGTGATCCAGTTCTTCGGACGGTATGTCGGGACGGCGCGCCGCACCGGTCTGACGATGGTCATGCCGTTCACCTCCAAGCGCGGGGTCTCGGTGCGCGTCAACAACTTCGAGACGAACGTCCTCAAGGTCAACGACGCCGACGGCAACCCCGTCGAGATCGCCGCCATCGTCGTCTGGCAGGTCGCCGACACGGCCCGCGCCAGCTTCTCGGTGGAGCACTACGAGAACTTCGTCCGGGCCCAGTCCGAGTCGGCGCTGCGCCACGTGGCGATCTCCCACCCCTACGACACCGACAGCGACGAGGTCGAGTCGCTGCGCGGGTCCACCGACGTGGTGTCCGGCGAGCTGGCCTACGAGGTGGCCGAGCGCGTCGTCGTCGCCGGCGTCGAGATCGTCGAGGTGCGGATCTCCCACCTGGCCTACGCCCCCGAGATCGCCCAGGCGATGCTGCAGCGCCAGCAGGCGTCCGCCATCGTGGCGGCCCGCTCCCGGATCGTCGAGGGTGCCGTCGGCATGGTCGACATGGCCCTCGCCAAGCTGGAGGAGCAGGACATCGTCGAGCTGGACGACGAGCGCAAGGCCGCCATGGTCTCCAACCTGCTCGTGGTCCTGTGCGGCGAGTCCAAGGTCGCGCCGATCGTCAACACGGGATCGCTCTACCAGTGACCCCTCCACGGGAGCGTCGCGGCGGGGGCGAGCGCAAGCAGGTGCTGCTGCGGCTCGACCCCGCCGTCCACGACGCCCTCACCCGGTGGGCGGGTGACGAGCTGCGCAGCGTCAACGCGCAGGTCGAGATGGTCCTGCGGGACGCACTCAAGAGATCGGGCCGTATGCCGAAGGACGCGGGGCCGCTGCCTCGCCGCGGCAGGCCCCCGACCTCTGGGTGACGGCCACGAACCGACAGGGGTCGGTTCGTCGAGAGGGCACGGCGTGTCCCTTGCCGGATCGACCCTGTCGCAGGGGGACCCGCCCCAAACCCCCCGGTCAGTCGGCGACGAGCTCGAGCTCGAAGCCTTCGGCGTTCTCGACGAACAGCGCGGTGTGCTGCGGGCCACCCGCGTGGGGATAGCGGTCTGCGAACACCTCCACCCAGCCGTGCCGTGGACACTCCGCCCGCATCCGGTCGAGCTGCGCGCGATCCGTCACCCGCAGGGCGAGGTGGTTCAGCCCGGCATGGGTGCGGTGGTGGGCGCCGTCGACGGCCGCGGACTGCTCCAGCACGATGTACATCCCGCTGGTGTGGTGCCAGGTCCGGCCGAGAGGCCAACCGGGGTCGGTCTCGGCGGTCCATCCGAGCGTGGTCAGGAGCCAGTCGAACGACGGCGCCGTCCCGGCGATGTCCGTCGTCCAGAGCTCGATGTGGTGGACGACATTCATGCCTGGAGCGTATCGGGGTCGCGGCGGGTCAGCGCCATACGAGTGAACCGTGGGGGAGAGGTGCATCCAGGTCGGGCACGGCCCGGGTGCGGCCGACCCGTTCGTCGCACCCGGATGGGAGACGTCCGCAACCCCTCCTAGCGTGGGGGCACCATCGACTGGCTGCCCGACTCCGACCCTGCGATCCGGTGGCAGGTCCTTCGTGATCTGACCGATGCCCCGCCAGAGAAGGTGGCGAGCGAACGTTGCCTCGTCGCCCGGGCCGGCTGGTGGCTGAGGCCCTCCCGAGCGGTCCCCTCTAGGGTGGGCCCATGAGCGCCGAGCCCACCCTCATCGTCCTGCTCGAAGGCGTCAGCGACGTCGCCGCCGTGCGAGCGATCATGCACCGCAACGACATCGGCGGCGACCACGTCGAGCTGCGCAACCTGCAGGGCGTCACCAACGTGGGGCGGGTGCTGCCGGAGATCCGGCAGCTGCAGCCGGACGCCGACGTCCTGGGGATGTGCGACGCGGCCGAGGCGAGGTTCGTCGAGCGGGCGCTCGTCGCCGACGGCCTGCCGGTCAGCGACGCGAGCGATCTCCCGGCCTACGGCTTCTTCGTGTGCGAGGCGGACCTGGAGGACGAGCTGATCCGCGCCCTCGGGACGAGTCGCGCCGTCGAGGCGATCCAGAGCGCCGGGCTCGGCGGCAAGCTCGAGGCGCTGCAGATCCAGCCGGCGTGGGCCGACCGTCCGCTGGCCGAGCAGCTCCATCGCTTCTGCGGTGTCGCGTCCGGGCGCAAGGAGCAGGTCGCCGGGGTGCTGGCCGCCGAGCTGTCGCGCGACGAGCTGCCCGAGCCGCTCTCGATGCTTCTCGACCGGATCGCCTGACCTCTCAGCCGCGGACGCGCGAGTCCCAGCTCCAGCTCGTCTGCCGGTCACGGTCGCCGAGGGCGGACCGCCCGGACTCTCGGCAGCGGGCATCTGGGCACTGTCGCACCCGCTCAGGACGGAACGCTACTGGTTTCGCCCCGCGACGCCTCCTCAGTCGGTGCGGCGGCCATAGTCGCCGATGCGGCCACGCGCGACCAGCTCGAGCATCGCCACGACAGCGAGCGCCTGCACGAGCAGCAGCGCGGCTAGGACGACGAGCTGGACGGCGGCGGCCTCGAGCGGCGTCGCCCCGCCGAGCAGCGTCCCCACGAACGCGCCGGGCAGCGTCACGAGGCCCACGGTGCGGGTCTGGTCCATGCCGGGCACGAGCGCGAGGGCGGCGTCCTCCCGGGCGACCAGCAGGGCCGCGTCCCGGTCGACGAGGCCGATCGACTGGCCCGCCTCGAACTCCCCGTGCCGCGTCGTCAGCGCGTCGAGGGTGCGCTTGCCGGCGAGCGTGGTCGCCGTCATGGCGTTGCCGATGAGGATGCCGAGGATCGGGACCAGCGCCACGGGTCGCAGCGGGATGACGCCGGAGGCGGCGAGCGCCACCCCGACGGGCACGGCCCCGATGCACACCGGCGCCGCCGCCCACCAGGTCCCGCGGCCGGGCAGCACCCGGCGACCGGCGGTGAGGGAGGCCACGCCCAGCATCAGGGCGACGAAGGCGAGGGTGAGCCACCAGCTCCCGAGCACCGCGGCGATGAGCAGCCCCACCACGCCCAGCTGGACGGTCGCCCGGGCGGCGGCGGTGAGGGTGGC
Source organism: Arsenicicoccus sp. UBA7492 (assembly GCF_002479615.1). Classification (NCBI taxonomy): domain Bacteria; kingdom Bacillati; phylum Actinomycetota; class Actinomycetes; order Micrococcales; family Intrasporangiaceae; genus Arsenicicoccus; species Arsenicicoccus sp. UBA7492. The sequence continues at coordinate 100,379 of NZ_DLOE01000009.1, forward strand.
GCCGGAGTGACCGAGGCCGCCCCACCGGTGCACCGCTGCGGCCGCGAGCGCGAGCAGCGTGACGACGAGCACGAGGCGGACGACGTCGGCGGTGCTGCCGACGGAGACGAGCGAGGATCCGGAACCCGTCGCGGGACCCATGGCCTGGTCAGCCGCCGTATGGCGGGTGCCATCCGCCGGCCTGGCCGCCCGCCTGCCCCGGTACCTGCCCCGGTGGCTGCCAGGTGGGCGACTGCTGCGGCGGCGCGGGGGACCAGCCGCCCTGAGGCGCGGCAGGCTGCGCCGGCCAGGCCTGTCCGGCCGGCAGCGGCACCTGGGGCGGTGGCGGGATCTGCGGGGTGGAGCGGCGCTGGATCCCGGCGCGTCGTGCCTGCCACGAGACGAGGGCGTAGGCGATGGACATGATCACGACCGAGGTCAGCACGGGCAGCGGGGACCCCTTGGTGTCGCCGTCGATGAAGCCTTCGTCGAAGCCGCCGAGCGTGAGCGACAGCGCCATGACCAGCATGTTGTTGACGATGTGCAGGGCGATCGCAGCTTCGAGCCCCCCGGTGCGCCAGGTGAGCAGGCAGGCGCAGACGGCAAAGACGGCGAGGTCGGCGAAGATCCACGGGTCCGAGCTGCCGTGCGCGGCCCCGAACGTCAGGCAGGACACGACGATCGGCACCGCGAGGGCCACCCAGCGGTGGGCGAACCACGACCCGATGCTCTGCATGACCCACCCGCGAAAGAGCAGCTCCTCGCCGGCGCACTGCAGGGGGGTGGTGAGGAGCATGATCACCAGCAGGGCCGCCCACTCCTTGGAGCGTCCGCCCTCCGGCAGCCCGTCGACGAGCGTGCCGATGGCGAGGTAGGCGAGCCACAGGGGCGCGAGGACCGCCAGGCAGCGCGCGAACCAGCCCCAGCGGAACCGGCCCGTCACCGACTGCAGCCAGCGTGGGTTCACGGTGTGCCCGACCCAGATCGCGAACAACGACACCGGGATCAGCGCGGCGAGCATGAGGTTGGTCGACAGGAAGGCCGACGGCGACATCCGGCCGGACGCCGCCGAGTCCGTCCACTCCTCGAGGTCGCCCCCGGCCCCGACCACCACCGCCGCCGCGATCCCCGAGATCGCGATGACGACCATGAGGAGCGAGGCGACCACGATCACGATCGACAGCAGCGGGCGCCACCACCGGTGGCGGGGGCCCCGCAGGAGCTGGTGGTACTCCGTCGGCACGCCCGGAAGGTCGGGCAGTCGGTGAGGCGCCAGGGGGATCGTCATACGGCCCATTGTGGCTGAGACGACCGACAGGCCTGTCCGACCCACCGCCTAGACTGGCCCGCATGCTCTCGATCGATGACCTGCGCGGTCGCGTGCTCGACGCACGCGCGCTGCGCGACACGTTGCCCCGGGCCGAGCTCGACGTGGAGGCTGCTCTCGACGTCGTCCGTCCGATCTGCGACGACGTGCGTCATCGGGGGGCGCCGGCGCTGCTGGAGCTGGGGGAGCGCTTCGACGGGGTCCGGTCCCCGAGCCTGCGGGTCCCGGCCGACGTGCTCGCCGCGTCCGTCGAGCGGCTCGACCCCGACGTGCGCGCGGCCCTCGAGGTCGCGATCGAGCGGGCCCGTCGCGTGCACCGCGCCCAGCGGCGCCAGGACGTCACCACCCAGGTCGTCCCCGGCGGCACCGTCACCGAGCGCTGGGTGCCGGTCGAGCGGGTGGGCCTCTACGTCCCCGGCGGCCTGGCCGTCTATCCCTCCAGCGTGGTCATGAACGTCGTCCCCGCGCAGGAGGCCGGCGTCGGCTCCCTCGCGGTGACCAGCCCGCCCCAGCGCGAGAGCTCCGGGGTGTTCGCGGGCTACCCGCACCCGACGATCCTCGCCGCGTGCGCCCTCCTCGGTGTGGACGAGGTGTATGCCGTGGGCGGGGCCCAGGCCGTCGCCATGTTCGCCTACGGCGTGGCCGCCGACGACGCCACCGGCACCCCGGCCATCGAGCCCGCCAACCTGGTCACCGGCCCGGGCAACGTCTACGTCGCGTCGGCCAAGCGCCTGCTGCAGGGGGTCATCGGCATCGACGCCGAGGCCGGCCCGACCGAGATCGCCGTGCTCGCCGACGACTCGGCCGACCCCGACCACGTGGCGGCCGACCTGATCAGCCAGGCCGAGCACGACCCGCTCGCGGGGTCCGTGCTGGTCACCGACTCCGAGGAGCTGGCCCGGGCCGTCGTCGCGGCCGTGGAGCGGCGCGTCCCCGAGACCAAGCACGCCGAGCGGGTCCGCACCGCGCTGACCGGCACCCAGTCCGGCATCGTCCTCGTGGACGACCTGGACGAGGGGGTGCGCGTGGTCGACGCGTACGCCGCCGAGCACCTCGAGGTCCAGACGCGCGACGCCGCCGCGGTCGCCGCCCGCATCCGCAACGCCGGCGCGATCTTCGTCGGCCCCTACTCGCCGGTGAGCCTCGGCGACTACGCGGCGGGATCCAACCACGTGCTGCCCACCGGAGGGTCCGCGGCCTACTCCAGCGGCCTGTCGGTCCAGTCCTTCCTGCGCGGGATCCACGTCGTCGACTACTCGGAGGCGGCGCTGCGCGACGTCGCCCGGCACGTGGTCACGCTCGCCCAGTCCGAGGACCTGCCCGGCCACGGGCAGGCGGTCACGGCGCGGTTCGGCGACGAGGTGCCCGCATGACCGACCGCACCCAGCGGGCGGCCGGAGCGATCGAGGAGCTGCTGCGCCCCGACCTGCGCGGTCGCACGGCCTACGGCGCGCCGCAGCTCGACGTCCCGGTCCAGCTCAACACCAACGAGTCCTCCTACCCCGTGCCGCAGGTCGTCGTGGACGCGGTGGCCGAGGCGGTCACCAAGGTCGTCCCCGACCTCAACCGCTATCCCGACCGCGAGTTCACCGCCCTGCGCGAGGCGCTCGCCGGCTACCTGACCCGGACCTCCGGGGTCGCCGTCGACGCGGCCCAGGTGTGGGCGGGCAACGGTTCCAACGAGGTGCTGCTGCACCTGGTGCAGGCCTTCGGCGGGCCGGACCGCCGGGCGCTGGGCTTCACGCCCGCCTACTCGATGCACCCGATCATCACCGAGACAACCGGCACGGCGTTCGTGCACGGGCGCCGCGGCGAGGGCTTCGACGACGTCGCGCACCGCTTCGACCTGTCCACCGCCTCGGCCGTGGCGCAGGTCCGCGACGTCGACCCGCACCTGGTCTTCCTCTGCTCGCCCAACAACCCGACCGGCACCGCCCTCGACCTCGAGACGGTCGAGGCCGTCCACGACGCCGCCCCTCGCGCGGTGGTCATCGTCGACGAGGCGTATGCCGAGTTCGCCCGCCCCGGCACCCCGTCCGCCCTGACGCTGCTGGCCGGTCGCCCGCGGCTCGTGGTCACCCGCACGATGAGCAAGGCCTTCGCGCTCGCCGGGGGACGTCTCGGCTACCTGGCCGCCGACCCGGCGCTCGTCGACGCGCTGCGCCTGGTCCGCATGCCCTATCACCTGTCGTCCGTGACGCAGGCCGTCGCGCGGGCCGCCCTCGAGCACGGCGACCTGATGCTCGGCACCGTCGAGGCCATCAAGGAGCAGCGCGACCGCACGGTCGCCGAGCTGTCCGCGATGGGGTTCACCCCCGTGGCCAGCGACGCCAACTTCGTGTTCTTCGGCAACGTCGCGGACGCCCACGCCACCTGGCAGGCGCTGCTCGACCGGGGTGTCCTCGTCCGCGACGTGGGCATCCCGCACTACCTTCGGGTGACGGCGGGCACGCCGGCCGAGACCGATGCCTTCCTCGACGCCCTGCGCGAGCTCGCCCCGACCCACCGACTGGAGTCCTGATGACCGACCTGCAGGCACCGAGCACGACCCACCGCACCGCCACCATCACGAGGGCGACCTCCGAGTCCCGCATCGAGCTCACCCTCGACCTCGACGGCACCGGTCGCGGCGACGTCTCGACCGGCGTCCGCTTCTACGACCACATGCTCGAGTCGCTCGCCAAGCACTCGCTAATGGACCTCACCGTCCGCGCCGAGGGCGACGTCGACGTCGACGCCCACCACACCGTCGAGGACGTCGCGATCTGCCTCGGCCAGGCGCTGCGCGAGGCGCTCGGCGACAAGCGCGGCATCTCGCGCTTCGGCGACGCCATGGTCCCGCTCGACGAGGCGCTCGCCCAGGCCGTCGTCGACGTCGCCGGGCGCGCGTTCGTCGTGCACGAGGGCGAGCCCGCCGGCCAGGAGTACGTCATCATCGGCGGCCAGTACGTCGGCTCGCTCACGCGCCACGTCTTCGAGTCCGTCGCGCACAACGCCCAGATCGCCCTGCACGTGCGGGTGCTCTCCGGACGCGACCCCCACCACGTCGTGGAGGCGCAGATCAAGGCCTTCGCCCGCGCCCTGCGGTTCGCCTGCCAGCCCGACCCCCGGGTCCAGGGCATCCCCAGCGCCAAGGGAGCCCTCTGACGGTCATGGAGCACGGGGTGCTCCTGGTCAGGGGCCGACGCGATCGCGTGATCCGGTGGGTGCGACGAGGCACCCTGCCGGTCTACGTCGTGCCTCCGGCCGGGCACTCGGCCGTGCCTCCGCCCCGTCCCGCAGCCCGGCCACGCGCCAGGCACCAGGCCTCCGGCCGACACCTGGCCTCCGGCCGGGGCTGGACCGCGCTGGTCGCGGCCGGGCCCAGCCGCGCCATGGCCCCCTACCGCGACGGCGTGGCCATGCTCGCCGCCCACCCCTTGCGCCACGACCTGCGTCCCGCCGTGGGGCTGTTCGTCGACGACGGCCGTGCCGTGGTCACCTGCTGGCCGGGGCGCTGGCGCGGGGGAGCGCGCTGGGTCGTGTGGACCCCGGGCGAGGGCCCGGGCCCCGTGCCCGGCTTCCCCCTGGCGCGCCCGACCGACCTCGCCCGGGCCGCGGGATTCGCCCGGGACCAGGGCGCGCCGGGCGCCATACAGGATGTCCTCGCCGACCCTGGTGGCACGGCCGAGGAGGTGCTGCTCGACCTGGCGGTCCTGCTGGGGCTCCCGCACGCCGAGCTGGTGCGCGGCACGTCCGCCGCCGACCTGCCGGGTGCCGAGCTGGTGACGCCCAAGGACGAGTCCGTCCGACGGTTCGACAAGGTGGTGTCCGACGAGCAGCGTCTGGACGCCGAGGTGGAGGAGGGTCTGTGACCGCACCCGAGGTGGTCGTGCTCGACTACGGCAGCGGCAACGTCCGCTCGGCCGTGCGTGCCCTGGAGCGGGTCGGCGCCCACGTGACGCTGACCGCCGACGAGCGCCGCGTGCTGGACGCCGACGGGCTGTTCGTCCCGGGGGTGGGCAACTTCCACGCCTGCCTGCGCGGGCTTCGGGCGGTCGACGGTCACCGTCTCATCGACGTCCGCCTCTCGGGGTCCCGCCCGGTGCTCGGCATCTGCGTGGGGATGCAGGCGATGTTCGAGGGCTCCAGCGAGCCGTCCGTGCAGGGCGCCGTGCCCGGCCTGGACCAGTGGCCCGGCACCGTCGACCGGCTGCCGGCCGACGTCGTGCCGCACATGGGCTGGTCCCGGGTCGAGGCGCCCGAGGGCACCGTCTTGTTCGACGGGGTCCAGGACGAGCGGTTCTACTTCGTCCACTCCTACGGCGTGCAGGACTGGACCCTCGACCCGCACGGGCCGTTCGAGGCCGTCGCCCCCCGCGTGACCTGGTCCGAGCACGGTGCGCGGTTCGTGGCCGCCGTCGAGAACGGCCCCCTGTCCGCGACCCAGTTCCACCCCGAGAAGTCCGGTGACGCCGGGATGCAGCTGCTCGCCAACTGGGTCGCGACCCTGCGCTGAGGTGGCCAGGCAGGATGGGGGTCATGGCACCTGCACCTGCACCTGCATCTGTGGCGGTGGCCGGCGGCGGACCGGCCGGGATGGTCCTCGGCCTGCTCCTGGCGCGTGCGGGCGTCGAGGTGACCGTGCTCGAGAAGTACCCCGACTTCCTGCGCGACTTCCGCGGCGACACGGTCCACCCGCCGACCCTGCGGCTCCTCGACGACCTGGGCCTGGGGGACGCGTTCCGACGGATCCCGGCGGGCCGGATGACGTCGATGCGGATGCGCATCGGGCGCCGCGACGTGACGATGGGCGACCTGGGCCGTATGCCGGGCCGGTACCGGCATCTCGCGATGGTGCCGCAGTGGGACCTGCTCTCGCTGCTGGCAGCTGCCGCGCAGGCCGAGCCCACGTTCACCCTGCGCCTGTCGAGCGAGGTGACCGGTCTCACCCGAGACCCTGCCGGCACGGTGGACGGTCTCACCTACCGCGACGCCGAGGGGGAGCACCACCTGGCGACGGACCTGGTCGTCGGGTGCGACGGCCGCCGCTCCGCGGTGCGCGACGCCGCGGGCCTCGAGCTGGTGGAGTCCGACCTGCCGATGGACGTGTGGTGGTTGCGCGTCCCGATGGCTCCCGAGGACGAGGCCGACGCCGTGGTCGCCCGCTTCGTGGACGGGCACGTGGTCGTGTCCATGGCTCGCCACGACTACCACCAGGTCGCCTACCTCCTCGCCAAGGGGACGGACGCCGAGCGGCGACGCGGCGACGTGGGAGACCTGCTGCGGGTCCTGGCTCACGAGTTCGGTTGGACCGAGGACCAGCTCGCCGACATCCGGTCCTGGGACGACGTGAGGTTCCTCGACGCCCGGGCCGGCATGGTGCGTCGATGGCGGGCGCCGGGCGTGCTGTGCATCGGCGACGCGGCCCACCCCATGTCACCCGTGATGGGGGTCGGGATCAACCTCGCGGTCCAGGACGCCGTCGCCACGGCCCGCCTGCTCGTCCCGCCCCTGAGGAGCGGGACCCTCGGCGAACAGGACCTCGCGCGCGTCGAGAGGCGTCGCCGGCGACCGACCCGCATCACCCGGGCCATGCAGGACAACGAGCACGAGCACCTGGTCCGTCCCGCCCTGGAGGGCCGCATCGACGACCGGCCCCTGCCGGCCTTCGTGCGCGCGATGCAGATCTCCCCGCGTCTGTCCGGCATCCTCACCTGGCTCCAGATGAGCGCCGTCGGTCATGAACCCACCCCGTCCTGGGCCCGAGCAGCATCTCGGGCAGGATGACGGCATGACCTATGACGTGACCGCCCTCCGCGCGCGCATCCCGGCCCTCGAGGAGGGCACGGCCTACTTCGACGGGCCCGGCGGCACGCAGACGCCGCGCGAGATCGGCGACGCGATCGCCGAGGCGCTGTGCGCGCCGCTGTCCAACCGCGGCACCGGCGCCGCGTCGCAGCGCAACGCCGAGCGGCACGTGGAGCAGTTCCGCGCCGCGGGCGCCGACCTGCTCGGCAGCGACCCGCGCGGCATCGTCCACGGGCGCAGCGCGACGGCCCTGACCTACGACCTGGCCCGCGCGCTCGCGGCGACCTGGCAGCCGGGCGACGAGGTCGTCGTGACGAGCCTCGACCATGACAGCAACGTCCGGCCCTGGACCCAGGCCGCAGAGCGCGTCGGCGCCGTCATCCGGTGGTGGGAGCTCGATCCGGCCACGGGAGAGCTGCCCCTCGCCGCGCTCCGCGAGGTCGTGGGGGAGCGGACGCGCCTGGTGGCCATGACCGGCGCGTCCAACCTGCTCGGCACGATCCCCGACGTGGCCGGGGCCGCCGAGATCACCCACGACGCCGGCGCCCTCCTGCACGTCGACGCCGTCCACCTCGCGGCGCACCGCCTGGTCGACCGCGAGGCCCTCGGCGCCGACTCGCTGGTGTGCTCTCCCTACAAGTTCCTCGGGCCGCACTGCGGCGTCCTCGCCGCCGACCCGGCGCTGCTGGACGAGCTGCATCCCGACAAGCTGCTCCCGTCGACCGACGAGGTCCCCGAGCGCTTCGAGCTGGGCACCCTCCCCTACGAGCTGCTGGCCGGGGTCACGGCGGCGGTCGACCTGATCGCGGGGCTGGCACCCGGCGACGCCCCCACCCGGCGCGCTCGGCTCAGCGCCTCGTGGGAGGCGGTCCACGAGCACGAGCACCGCCTCCACCGCCTCCTCGAGCACAGCCTGGTCGAGCTGCCTCGCGTGCGTGTCCTGTCCCGCGCGCAGGAGCGCACACCCACGTCCTACCTCGTCGTCGACGGCGTGCCCGGCGACGAGGTCAGCCGCGGCCTCCTCGAGCAGGGCGTCCTCGCGCCGGCCGGGCACTTCTACGCCTACGAGGCCTGGCGGCGGCTGGGCCTCGAGCCGGACGTCGGCGTGCGGGTGGGCCTGGCGCCATACACCTCGGACGAGGATGTCCACCGGCTCGTCGAGGCGCTGGGCGCCTTGGCGCGCTGAGCGCCACCGGCGGCTGCTGCCCACCCGGTGACCGCCCGCGGCGCCACGCCGGGCGAGCGCGATAGCGTCGGTCCCGTGACTGACGCACCCCGCCTCGAGCTCCTGCCCGCCGTCGACGTCGTGGACGGCCGGGCCGTCCAGCTGGTCCAGGGAGTGGCCGGCTCGGGGGGCGAGTTCGGCGATCCCTGGCAGGCCGCCAAGGCGTGGCAGGACCAGGGCGCCGAGTGGCTCCACCTCGTCGACCTGGACGCGGCCTTCGGGCGCGGGTCCAACCACGAGCTGCTGGCGGACATCGTCGGGCGGCTGGACCTCAAGGTCGAGCTCAGCGGCGGCATCCGCGACCAGGCGAGCCTCGAGCGGGCGCTCGCGACCGGCTGCCGCCGGGTCAACATCGGCACGGCCGCGCTCGAGGACCCCGAGTGGACGCGGCGCGCGATCGCCGAGGTCGGTGACCGGGTCGCGATCGGCCTCGACGTCCGCGGCACGACCCTGGCGGCCCGCGGCTGGACCAAGGACGGCGGCGACCTGTGGGAGACGCTGGCGCGCCTGGACGCCGAGGGCTGCGCCCGCTACGTCGTCACGGACGTCAACAAGGACGGCATGATGGCGGGCGCCAACGTCGACCTGCTGCGTCAGGTCTGCGCCGCGACCGACCGCCCCGTCGTCGCCTCCGGAGGCCTCTCCACCCTCGACGACATCGTGGCCATCCGGGGTCTCGTGGCCGAGGGGGTCGAGGGCGCGATCGTCGGGTCCGCGCTCTACAAGGGCGCCTTCACGCTCCCCGAGGCCCTCGACGCGGCCGGCCGGCCGAGCTGGCGGCGATGAGCGACCGAGAGCGCGACCCACGGATCGAGCGCCGTATGGCGGGCCACGACGCCTCCCATGGCCACGACACGGGCGGGGTGCCGTGGCACGGCCGCGAGCTGACCGACAACCCGTTCAGCGACGACCGGGGCGAGGTCGACCCGCGGCTCGCCGCGGCGCTGGACGGCGACGTGGACGACGAGTCCCTCATGAGCGCGGTGTCGGCGGCCCGGTTCTTCGTGCCCGTCGTCGCGGCGCCGGGCGAGGGGGCGGCCGTGGGCACCGACTCCGTGGCGGACATGGCCACCGTCGTCCTGACCAGCCCCGATGGCGAGCGGGCCCTGCCGGCGTTCACCGGCCTCGCGACCCTGGCCGCGTGGGACCCCTCGGCCCGACCCGTCCCCGTGACCGCCCAGACCCTCGGCCAGGCCGCCGTCCAGGAGCGCTGCGACCTGCTCGTGCTCGACCTGGGGTCGGACCAGCACCGGGTCCTGCGGCCGTCCATGGTCTACGCCCTCGCCCAAGGGCGGGCCTGGGTGCCGGCCGACCGCGACGTGGTGGTGCAGGAGTCGATCGACGGCGGTCGTCGGGTGGTGCTCGCCGAGGAGCGGCTGGCGGGGCTCGTCCAGGACGTCCGGGTCGGAGGGCTCACCCCCTCCGGCGAGCTGCGGGTCGACGTGGTCGTGCCGCGGGGGCTGGACCGCGAGACCCTGCACCTGGTGCTCGCCGAGGTGGGTCGACAGCTGTCCGAGGACGCCGAGCTGCGGACGCGCATCGACGGTTTGACGTTCTCGGTCGTGGCGGGTCCCGGATCCACCCAGGTTTCCCCGATATGGTGAGCCCCAGGTGTGGGTGTCGCCACCCCATCACGCAGCGTAACCGCGATCGTGACGTCAGGAGCGGGGCTGCCGCACGCGGAGGAGCATCGATGACGCAGCATGACGCCGCACGGCCGGCCAACCCCCTCAAGGCCCGTCTGCTCGACGGCTCCGCCCTGTTGCGGACGATCCGCGAGGACAGACAGACCAACCTCGGGTGGCTCGAGCCCGGCTTCCACGCGCTGGCCGCCTACCGCCTCGGTCGGTGGGCCCTCGACTCCGACCACGAGCCGACCTGGAAGCGTCGCGGCGCCGAGCTGGCCTACACCGTCGGCCACCGCGTCTCGGTCAACGTCTACGGCATCGACATCCCGCGCACCGCCAGCATCGGCCGGCGCGTCATCGTCCAGGAGGCCGCCATCGGCATCCACCCGGGCTCGGTCATCGGCGACGACTGCGTGCTGCGCAAGGGCTGCACGATCGGGGGGACGACCGGCGGCGAGACCTTCGGCGACCAGGCTCCCGTCGTGGGCGACGGTGTCAGCATCGGCGTCAACGCGGTCGTGGCCGGCAAGATCACCGTGGGCGACCATGCCGCCATCGGGCCCAACGTCGCCGTCCTGCGCGACGTCCCGCCGGCCGCCACGGTGATCGCGCCCAAGCCGCGCGTCATCCAGGGGCTGTCGAGCAACGTCGAGCGCGTCGGGGCGTCCGGGGCCTGACCCGTCACGCCGTGGTGCGACGCACCACGCCGCCGACCGCCGTCGTCAGGGCGCGCAGCGCACCCAGCTCGGTGGCGGGCACCCGCCAGGGGTCTCCGCTCCAGGCCACGAGATCGGTGGGCGCTCCCGGGCGCAGCGTCCCCGTGGGTGCCGCCAGGCCGGCCGCCCGGGCCGGGGCGACGGTGAACCCGTGCACCGCCTGGTCGATCGTGAGTCTCTCGTGCGGCTCGAATCCCCCTGCGGGGTGGCCCGTCTCGGGCTCCTGACGGGTCACCGCTGCCTGGATCCCCGCCATCGGGTCGGGCTCCTCGACCGGCGCGTCGGACCCGAGCGCCACCAGGGCCCCGGCCCGCAGCAGGCTCGCCCAGGCATAGGACCGCAGGTCCCGGCCCGCCAGCAGCCGCTCCACGAGCCGGATGTCGCTGGTGCAGTGGGTCGGCTGCATGCTCGCGACCACGTCGAGGGCCGCGAGCCGTGCCACGTCGCCCGGTCGCAGGTGCTGGGTGTGCTCGACCCGGTGGCGCACGGCCGGCGGCCCCGCGAGGCGCCGGGCCTCGGCATACGCCGTCAGCACCCGATGGTTGGCCTCGTCGCCGATGGCGTGCGTGGCGACGCCGAGGCCGGCGCGCGTCGCCCGGACGACGACGTCCACGAGGTCGGGCACGCTGATGACCTCCATCCCGCGCCCGCCGCCCGGGAACGGCTCGCCCATGTGGCACGTGTGCGACCCGAGGGCACCGTCGCTGAACACCTTGACCGGCCCCGTGGACAGCCAGTCGTCCCCGTCGCCGGTGCGGCGGCCCTCGTCGATCGCCTGGTCCAGGGCGGTCAGCGGGACGGACTTGTGGACCCGGATCGTGAGCTCGCCTGCGGCTCGCAAGGTCTCGTATGCCGCCGTGGCGTCCTCGCCGTCGAAGCAGTAGACCCCGGTGAGGCCCACGGCGAGCAGGCGCTGCTGGGCCACCCGCAGCTGGTCGGTGAGGTCGCCGGAGTGGAGCGTCATGAGGTGCTCGCCGGCCATGGTGGCGGACTCGCGCAGGATCCCCGTCGCCCTGCCCACGGCATCGCGCTCGATGGTGCCGCCGGGCGGGTCGGGGGTGTGGTCGTCGATCGAGAGCTGCTGCAGGGCAGGGGAGCTGACCCAGTGCGTGTGGCCGTCGATGGACGGCAGGATGGCCGGTCGGTCGGGGCAGACCCGGTCGAGGACGTCGCGGTCCGGCAGTCCCTCGGGCCAGTCGTTGGCGTCCCAGCGCCCACCGAAGAGCCACCGCCCGGGCTCGAGCCCCGCCACGAACCGCGCGATCTCGGCGAGCGCCTCCCGCTGGGTGGTGCAGTCCCGCAGGTCGACCGTGGTCAGGTCGCGCGCGTAGCCCGCCGTGTGGATGTGGGCGTCCACCAGCCCCGGGGTCACCGTCGCGCCACCCAGGCCGATCGTGCTGGTGATGCCGGTGGTGTGGGCGCGCAGCTCGGCCACGTCTCCTGCGGCCAGGACGTGCTCGTCCTCGGTCAGCAGCGCGGTGGCCGTGGGCCGGTCGGGGTCGAGCGTCCGGAAGGTCGCGTCGATCCACAGGGTCCGCGTCATGACGCGAACGCCGCCGCCCCGACGGCCCAGGTCTGGTCGAGGGGCGACCCCGGCGGGAACCGGTCCTCGATCTCGAGGATCGCCATGCCGTGGCACCACGCCCACAGGGCCTGGGCGCGGGCCGGGTCGCCGCCGGGGGTGACGAGCCAGAACGGCGAGCCGGCCCACTCCTCGAGGCCGGCCGGCAGGGCGTCGCGGGCGAGCGGCTCCACCGTGGCGAGGCGATAGAGCTGGGGCTCGCGTCGCGCCAGGTCTCGATAGGCCGACGCGACCGACGCGACCGTGCGGTCCTGCGCCACGGCCTCGTGCAGCCGGGTGCCGGACTCGACCAGGGCATCGGTGAGCAGGGCGACCCGGATGTCGTCGAGCCCGGTCACGTGCTTGTAGAGCGACGGGGCCTTGATGCCGAGCCGATCGGCCACGGCGCGCGCCGTGACGCAGCCCCACCCCCCGGACGTCAGCAGCGCGCGGGCCGCCTGGACGATCTCGGCCTGGCGGGCCGTGCGGGCGGGCACGGGGGGTGGGGCAGGTGGCGTGGTCACGGGGTCGACGCTAGCGGCCGGCGCCGACGGACCCCCGGACCGCCTCCACCCGGCGTGCCAGCGCGGCGTTGACCGCGGCGAACTCCTCGTCCATCCCGGCCAGCAGACCGGACGCGAACGGCACGATCACGCCGGTGAACTCCTCGCGCTGGGTGAGGCGGGTGACTCCGGGGTGGATCTCCTCCAGGACGAAGGAGTGCTCCCCGTCCGCCACCCGCGGCAGGTAGGTCCGGCCCACCCACCGCAGCTCGCGCCCGGGACGCACGGCCAGGACCTCGGGCGTGAAGGTCATGGTGCCGTCCCCGAGGCGGACGGTGTTGGTGACGGTCCCACCCACCTCGAGACGGCCCTCGCTGCGGGTGATCGCGGGGTTCCACTCCGGGTAGCGGTCGTTGTCGACGAGCACCTGCCACACCTCGGCCGGCGTGGCCCGGATCTCGCTGGTGGCCTCGATGACGTGCGGGCTGCGACGCGACCAGAGGTAGGACCCGACGGCGACGAGCGCGACGACGAGCACGACTGAACCGGTCACGGTGACGATCGTACGGACGGACATGGAGCCCTCCTCGACCCAGGGGCTAACGGCGTTAGCCATGGCACCGACGCTAACGGCGTTAGCCTCAGCGGTCAACCCCCTCACCGCACTGGCATGCTGGCGTCATGACCACCGACGTGACGGGCCGGCGCTTCTCCGGCGAGGACTGGTACGCCCGCGAGCTCGTGGGGGAGCGCTTCGTCGACTGCGAGCTGGTGGACGTCGACCTGACCGAGGCGACCATCACGGACTGTGCGTTCGAGGGGACCCGGTTCCGCAACGTCAGGCTCAACGCCGCCAGGCTCGAGCGCACCCGGCTCACCGGCTGCACGTTCGAGCGGACCTCCTTCTTCGACGCGACCCTGGTCGGCTGCAAGCTCACCGGCTCCGAGCTGGTCGGCTGCACCCTGCTGCCCCTCACCGTCGACGGCGGGGACTGGTCCTACGTCTCCCTGCGGCAGGCCGACCTGCGGCGCGTCGAGCTCACCGGGCTCAACCTCGAGGAGGTCGACCTCGCCGAGGCCGACCTGACGGGTGCCTCGCTCCACTCCTGCCGTATGGCGCGAGCCTCGCTCCGGGGATCCCTCCTGCGAGGCGCCTCCCTCGTCGGGAGCGACCTGTCCGGGGTGCAGCTCGCCGAGGTCGACCTGCGCGGCGTCACGATCGACCTGGCGCAGGCCGCCCTCGTCGCGGAGTCGCTCGGCGCCACGGTCGTCTGAGCGGCTAGCGCAGGCGACGCGCCGCGTGCTGCAGGCCCTGCCGCACGCGTTCGAGGTCGGCGGGCGTGGCGCGGTCGATGGGGATGGTGGCGCACAGTGCCACGCGCTCGCGCCAGCTGCGCCCGGGCAGCGGGATCGACACGCCGCCGAGGCCGACCTCGGTCTGCTACTGGTTGGTGGCGTAGCCCTGCTCGCGGATCGTCCGGATGTCCGCCATGAGCTGCTCGCGGCTGATGACCGTCCACGGAGTGACCCGGCCCAGGCGCTCGTCGGGATAGAGCCGCAGCACCTGCTCGTCGGTGAACTGCGAGAGCAGCAGCTTGCCGGCCGAGATCGCGTGGGCCGGCCGGAGGTAGCCCGGCCGCAGGCTGGCCCGCACGGCCCGGTCGGGCTCCTGGCCGTCGAAGAAGAGCACCTGGGTGCCGATCAGCGCCGCCACGTGCACGGTCTCGGCGGTCAGCGAGACCGCCTCCTCGATGACGGGTCGCAGCCGGGCCCGGTCCGCCTGGTCCAGCCCGCGGGGACGGCTCAGCTCGACGAGCGCCGGGCCGGGGTAGTAGCCGCGCCCACCGGGCCCGAGCATGACGATGTCGCGGTTTCTCAGGGTGTTGAGGATGCGGTACGACGTCGCCCTCGAGCAGCCCAGCTCGCGCGCGACGAGCGTCACGGTGAGGACGTCGTGGGTCGTGAAGAGGGTCATCGCCCGCAGCCCGGCGTCCAGGGACGACAGGGACTGCCCATAGCTCGTGCTCATCTGCCACCCCTTCGTGGCCGTCCTGCCGACCCTCGGCGCTGTCTCGCCCTGCGAGTCAGTCGGCGGGTTCACACCGTACGTCGTCCGACTTCGTCTCGCATGCGGAGTTGTCCGGTGTCGCGGTCTTACGGCGGGTGGACGCCCCGGGCGTTACTGGTGCGCAGAGCGATCCGTGCCAGCCCCGCACGACGCGCCCCCCTCACGACCGAGCCAACGGAGGCCACGGATGAGCACCATCCCCGACCGGGCGGCATCCCCCCAGTCAGCAGAGCCCGCAGAGCCCGCAGAGACTACTGACCACCTCCTGCAGGACACGCACCTGCCGGGGTCCTCGGCGACCCGGACCGTCAAGCAGATGGCCGAGACCTACTGGATCCTCGCGCTGTCCTGCGCCGCCCTGATCTTCGACGGCTACGACATCGTCGTCTACGGCACGATCGTGTCCCGGCTGCTCAAGGACCCCAGCCAGCTCGGCAGCCTGAACGCGGCCCAGGCCGGCACCATAGGCTCCTACGCCCTGATCGGCGTCATGATCGGCGCGCTCGCGGCCGGCGCCGTCGGCGACCACATCGGCCGCCGCAAGATCGTCCTCGGGTCCATCGCGTGGTTCTCCATCGGCATGGCCCTCACCGCCGTTTCCATGAACTTCACCTACTTCGGCGCCATGCGGCTCCTGACGGGGATCGGGCTGGGCGCGCTGCTGGCCACCCTGGGCGCGGTCGTCGCCGAGTTCGCGCCGATCGACAAGAAGAACCTCTTCAACGCCCTCGTCTACTCCGGCATCCCGGCCGGCGGCGTCCTGGCCTCGATCATCGCCCTGGTGGCGCTGCCGATCGTCGGCTGGCGCGGGCTGTTCTGGATCGGCGCCCTGCCTCTGGTGATCCTGCTGCCGTTCGCGTGGAAGAAGATCCCCGAGTCGCCGAAGTGGCTCGAGGCCAAGGGTCGTCACGAGGAGGCGCAGCGGGTCGCCGAGCGCACCGGGGTGGCCCTGGACGGGGCGCCTGCCCGCTCGTCCAGCGCGACCGGCTCGACCGGCTCGATCGAGTCCGCCCCCGTCGCGCCCCAGGCCGTCGAGCGGGTCGGCTTCCGCGGGCTGTTCACCGGCAGCTATCTCGTGCCCACGATCCTGCTCGGCTTCATGTCCTTCTCCGGCCTGCTGCTGACCTACGGCCTCAACACCTGGCTCCCGCGGATCATGGAGTCCTACGGCTTCAACGCGACCTACTCCTTGACCTTCCTCCTGCTGCTCAACACCGGAGCGGTCATCGGTGGCCTGGTCATCGCGGCCCTGGCCGGCCGACCGCGACGGCCGCCACCGCGTTCTACGTGTTCGCCGGGGTCGCGGTGTTCGGCGCCCTGGTCTGCGCCCTGGTCCCCAAGCACGACTGACCGCCCGTATGCCGAGGCGCCCGACCCCACGCGGGGTCGGGCGCCTCGCGCGCACGGGGTGCCTCGGGTCCGTCGCGACGACCGTCCTCAGGCCTCGACCGGCCGCCCGCTGACCTCCGAGCCCGGGTCCTGGGCCACCCAGTCGCGCACCTCGGGCATGTCCTGCAGGTGCTCGCGGATGTACTCCTCGTGCCGGTCCACCTGCGCCTCGCACCAGGCCTTGAGCTCGGCGGAGCCGCGCGGGTGCCGCTGGGAGTTGTTGAGCGCGTCCATCACGAGGTGGTATCGCGACGCCTGGTTGCGCACGACCATGTCGAACGGCGTGGTGGTCGTGCCCTGCTCGATGAACCCGCGCACGTGGAACCGGTCGGCGTCGTTGCGGCCGTGCACGAGCTGGTGGATGGCCCCCGGGTAGCCGTGGAAGCTGAAGACCACGTCCTGCCAGGTGGTGAACAGCTCCTCGAAGAACATGTCCGACATCCCGTTGGGGTGGTCCTTGCGCCGCGCCAGCGTCATGAGGTTGACGACGTTGACGACGCGCACCGACAGCTCGGGCAGCCGCTCGCGCAGGATCTGCGCGGCGGCGACCGTCTCCATGGTGACGACGTCGCCGGCGCAGGCGAGCACGACGTCCGGCTCCTCGCGCGAGTCGAGCTCGTTGCCCGCCCAGTCCCAGATCGAGGCGCCGCGCTCGCAGTGCTCCCGGGCCTCGTCGAGGGTGAGGTACTGCAGCTGCGGCTGCTTGTCCTGCACGATCAGGTTGACGTGCGACCGCGAGCGGAAGCAGTGGTCGGAGACGGCGAGCAGGGTGTTGGCGTCGGCGGGCAGATAGATCCGGGCGACGTCCCCGCGCATCTGCAGGACGTTCTGGATCAGGCCGGGACCCTGGTGGCTGAAGCCGTTGTGGTCGTTGCGCCACGCGGTCGAGCTCAGCAGGATGTTGAGGCTGGGGATGTCGGCCCGCCAGTCCAGGTGGTGCGCCTCCTCGAGCCACTTGCAGTGCTGGATCGTCTGCGAGGCGCTGACCATCGCGAACGCCTCGTAGGTCGCGAAGAGCCCGTGCCGCCCGGTGAGCGTGTAGCCCTCCAGCCACCCGTGGCAGTTGTGCTCGGACAGCACCTCCATCACGCGCCCGTCGGCCGAGAGCTTCACGTCGTCCTCGGTGACCCGCTCCATCGTCATCCGGTCCGAGACGTCGAAGACGGCGCCGATCCGGTTGCTGTTGGTCTCGTCGGGGCAGAACAGCCGGAACGTGCGGGGGTTGCGCTCGTAGAGCGCCTTCATCAGCTCGCCGAGGACCCGCGTCGACTCGTGCCGCACGACCGCGGGCGTGGGGACGTCGATCGCGAAGTCGCGCACGTCGGGCAGGTCCAGGTCCTGCGTGAGCAGGCCGCCGTTGGCGTGGGGGCTCGCGCTCATCCGCAGCAGCCCCGCGGGGTTGTTGCGCGTCACCAGCTCCGTGGGCGCCCCGGCCTCGTCGAAGAGCTCCTCGGGGCGATAGCTGCGCAGCCACTCCTCGAGCAGCTGCAGGTGGTCCGGGTCGTCCTTGACCCCGGACAGCGGCACCTGGTGGGCCCGCCAGGTGCCCTCGATCAGCGTGCCGTCGACCTCGTGCGGCCCGGTCCAGCCCTTGGGGGAGCGCAGGACGATCATGGGCCAGCGCGGCCTGGTCGTCGGCGGCTCTCCCGCGCGCGCCCGGTCCTGGATGTCCCTGATCAGCCCGTATGCCGTCGCCAACGTCTCGGCGAACCGCTGGTGCATGCCGGGGAGGTCGTCACCCTCGACCTCCAGGACCTCGTAGCCGTGCCCACGGAAGAGCTGCCGGACCTCCTCCGGGTCCTTGCGGGCGAGCACGGTCGGGCCGGCGATCTTGGCGCCGTTGAGGTGCAGGACCGGCAGCACGGCGCCGTCCCGGGCGGGGTTGAGGAAGGAGATGCCCTTCCACGAGCCCTCGAGCGGACCGGTCTCGGCCTCGCCGTCACCGACGACCGTCAGCGCCACCAGGTCCGGGTTGTCCATCACCGCGCCGAACGCGTGGATGAGGGCGTAGCCGAGCTCTCCACCCTCGTGGATCGAGCCCGGCGTCGTCACGGAGGCGTGCGAGGGGATGCCGCCGGGCGCGGAGAACTGCCGGAAGAACCGGCGCAGCCCGTCGACGTCCTGCGTGATGTCCGGGAAGGTTTCGGTGTACTCGCCCTCGAGGTAGGCCGCGCCCACGAGCGCGGGACCACCGTGGCCGGGGCCGGCGAGGTAGATCATCTGCTGGCCGGTGTGCCGCACGAGCCGGGACGCATGGGCGTAGACGAACGCGAGCCCGGGGGAGGTGCCCCAGTGACCGAGGAGCCGCGGCTTGATGTGCTCGGGGGAGAGCGGCTCCCGCAGCAGGGGATTGGCCTGGAGGTAGATCTGGCCCACCGTGAGGTAGTTGTCGGCCCGCCACCAGGCGTCGAGGGAGGCGAGCTCGGTCTCGTCCGGGTGGGCGAGCCGGTCGCGGACCTCGTCCGTCAGCGGGGCGGCGGGGGTGAGCTCGGGCCGTGGTGTCTGGGCCGGCTGTGCTTCGTGGGTCGGCTGGGTCGGCATCGTCTCTTCGTCCTCCTCGTATCGACTCCTCCCACCCTCCGTCCGCGCGCGGGAGGTGAGCAAGGCGAGAGGTCCGCCGACACGTGATGTTCACGTCCCCGGCCACCTCGGCAGCACGCACCGCGCTCGATTAGGGGCGGTGCGGCCCACCTGGTAGCCTTGATCCCTGACCGGTGGCACCCTCGTGGGTGCCACGTGCAAGAGAAGCCCCGCTTCCACCCGGGCAGCCGACCGATCGACGCCAGTCGAGCAGCAGGCAGCCGGGTCCCAGGTCCTGTCGCAGGTGCGGCAGTCGTCGAGGTGTCCTCGTCGACCGCCGAGGCGTCTCCCCACCAGGGTGGCGTCCTGCCCAGGTGCCTGTGCGGAATCCCAAGGCTCCTCGTGCTGGTCGCGAGGGGCCTTTCGGCATCTCCGGCCGCGGTCTCGGCACGGACGACTTAAGGAGCATCACATCAGCGAGCCTCGTATCAATGAGCGCATCCGGGTCCCCGAGGTGCGCTTGGTTGGACCCAACGGCGAGCAGGTCGGCATCGTCCGCGTGGAGGATGCCCTGCGCCTGGCAGCCGAGGCGGACCTCGACCTCGTCGAGGTGGCCCCCATGGCCAAGCCTCCGGTCGCCAAGCTCATGGACTTCGGCAAGTTCAAGTACGAAGCAGCGCAGAAGGCCCGTGAAGCCCGCAAGAACCAGGTCAACACGGTCATCAAGGAGATCAAGCTCCGTCCCAAGATCGACCCGCACGACTACGGCACCAAGAAGGGCCACGTCGTCCGGTTCCTCAACGGCGGTGACAAGGTCAAGGTGACCATCATGTTCCGCGGTCGCGAGCAGTCCAAGCCCGAGCTGGGCTTCCGGCTGCTGCAGCGCCTCGCCGAGGACGTGTCCGAGCTCGGCTTCGTCGAGTCCGCACCCAAGCAGGACGGCCGCAACATGGTCATGGTGCTGGGCCCGACCAAGAAGAAGGCGGACGCCAAGGCGGAGCAGCGCAAGCGCCGCGAGGACGCTACCCGCCACGACGACCAGCCGCACGACGCTCAGCCGGACGAGACCGAGGCTCAGTCGCCCGCGGCCGAGGTCGCAGAGGCCGCCCGTCCTGAGTGAGGCGCCTCGCCTCCACCCAGTCTTTTTTCCCCGCCCGCACAACGAGTTAGAGGAGATCGGCCACCATGCCGAAGAACAAGACGCACTCCGGTGCCAAGAAGCGGTTCCGCCTGACCGGCTCCGGCAAGGTCATGCGCGAGCGTGCGCACCACGTGCACAAGTTCGAGGAGCGCGCCAAGCGTCAGACGCGCCGCCTGGTGCCTGACGTCGTCGTCGCCAAGGCCGACGAGAAGAAGATCAAGCGTCTCCTGGGCAAGTGAGCCCCTTTCCCCTGTTCAGTCTTAGCTAAGGAGTACTCACGTGGCACGCGTGAAGCGGGCAGTCAACGCCCAGAAGAAGCGCCGGGTCGTCCTCGAGCGCGCGAGCGGTTACCGCGGTCAGCGGTCCCGTCTCTACCGCAAGGCCAAGGAGCAGGTGACCCACTCCCTCGGGTACGCCTACCGCGACCGCCGCGCCCGCAAGGGTGACTTCCGTCGCCTGTGGATCCAGCGCATCAACGCCGCGGCCCGCGCCAACGGCATGACCTACAACCGCTTCGTCCAGGGCCTCAAGGCCTCGGGCGTCGAGGTCGACCGTCGCATGCTGGCCGAGCTGGCCGTCAACGACGCCGCCGCCTTCGCGGCGCTCGTCGAGATCGCCAAGGCGAACGTCCCGGCCCAGGCCGCGACCGACGCCGCCTGATCCGAGCGATCAGCAGATCAGTCGGACCAGTCGGAACTCCGGATCGATCGGCTCGTATGCCGTCCACCGGCCCTGACGAGCACCGTTCCCGTGGGGGCGACCACAGCCGTGGTCGCCCCCACGGGCGTGCCGTGATGAGCAACGTGCGGTCCGAGCGGGTCCGTGCGGTGCGGGCGCTCGCGCGCCGCTCCGTGCGCGAGCGCGAGCAGGCCTTCCTGGCCGAGGGGCCGCAGGCGGTGCGCGAGGCGGTGGCCTTCCGCCCGGACGTCGTGCGCGACGTCTACGTCACGACCGCGGCCCTCGCGCGGCACGAGCCGATCCTCCAGGACGCGCGGGACGCAGGTCTGCCCGTCCACGAGGTCACCGACGAGGTCCTCGCCGCGACGGGGGACACCCAGGCCCCTCAAGGGATGGTGGCCGTGTGCCGTCACCTCGACGTCTCGCTGGAGTCCGTCCTGGCGCAAGGGCCCCGCCTGCTGTGCGTGCTCACGCACGTGCGTGACCCCGGCAACGCCGGCACGGTCCTGCGCGGCGCGGACGCCGTCGGCGCCGACGCGGTCATCGTGAGCGAGGCGAGCGTCGACGTCTACAACCCCAAGGTCGTGCGTTCCACGGTCGGCTCGCTGTTCCACCTGCCGGTCGTGACGGGGGTGGGCGTCGTGGAGGCCCTCGAGGCGGTGCGGGGGAGCGGCATACGACTGCTGGCCGCCGACGGGCACGGGGACCAGCTGCTCACCGACGAGACGGTGGAGCGGCGGCTCGCCCGGCCGCACGCGTGGGTGATGGGCAACGAGGCGTGGGGCATGCCACCCGAGACCCGGGCGCTGTGCGACGACGTGGTGCGCCTGCCCATCTATGGCCACGCCGAGTCGCTCAACCTGGCCATGGCTGCAACGGTTTGCCTGTACTCCTCGGCGCGGATGCTGCACCCAGGACGATCCGACTAGGCCGTTCGGGTGGAGGCTGGTCACCCCCTGACTATGGTTCTCCTATGACCACGGAGATCACGCGACTGGAGGATTCGCGCCCAGCGGAACCCCGGATCGGTGACTGCCGGTGCGGCTGCGACCTGGACGCGCTGCCCGACGGTGTCGTCGTGATCGACGCCGACTGCCGCGTGCAGTCGCTCAACACCCGTGCCGCCGGTCTCCTCGGTGCCGACGCCGAGACCCTGGCCGGCACCGACGCCCGGCAGGCCGTGCCGCTGCAGGACCTCGAGGGCCGCAGCTGGTGGACCTGCACCGATCCCTTCGGCGGGCTCCCGACCCGCACCCGCATCACCGAGACGCTGCTCGTCCTGCCCGGTGGTCACGAGGTATTCCTCACCGCGTCGCTGGTGCGCCACGTCCCGCGCGGCCCGGTGCAGCAGGTGATCATCACGCTGCGCGACGCCAAGGCGCGTCGACGGGCCGAGCAGAAGACCTCGGCGCTCATCTCCACCGTCGCGCACGAGCTGCGCTCCCCCCTGACCAGCGTCAAGGGCTTCACCTCGACCCTGCTGCGCCGCTGGGACCGCTTCAGCGACGACCAGAAGCGACTGATGCTGGAGACCATCGAGGCCGACACCGACCGGATCACCCGGCTGGTCGCCGAGCTGCTGGACGTGTCCCGCATCGACAGCGGGCGACTCGAGCTGCGCCGGCAACCGGTCGACCTGCCGCGGCTGCTCGACCGCCACGTCGACGGTCTCGTCGCGGCCGGTCATCCCCAGGACAGGTTCGCCATCCGGGTCCACGGGACGCTGCCCGAGGTGTGGGCGGACCCCGACCGGATCGAGCAGGTCATGGCCAACCTCGTCGAGAACGCCGTCCGCCACGGGGCGGGCACCGTCACCGTCGACCTGCAGCCTGGTGCCGAGGCAGGGGACGAGCCCGATGAGGAGCGCCCCGAGCTGGTCGTGGCGGTGTCCGACGAGGGCGACGGCATCCCGGAGGAGAACTACCCCATGGTGTTCACCCGGTTCTGGCACTCGACGCGACGCGGCGGCACGGGGCTCGGGCTCTACGTCGTGCGCGGCCTCGTCGAGGCGCACGGCGGACGGATCACCGTCGGCCGGGCGCCGTCCGGAGGGGCGCTGTTCCGCTTCACCCTGCCCGCCGGGGCACCTGAGCACGTCGTCTGAGCCCGTCGTCCGAGCCCGTCCGCCGAGCACGTCCTGCGAGCACGTCCTGCGAGCAGCCGCGACGACGCCCGGCGGCGGCCCACTAGGATGACGGACGTCGTCGCCCGGGCCGTGCCGGGGCCCGGCGACGGGCCCGCAGCGCACCGGCCGCCGCAGCCACCGACCCGATCCGAGTGAGAGCGATGTCTGGACCCAACACGCAGTACGACCCGGTGGAGGTCAGCGCCCTGGACCCCGCAGCCGTCGACGCCAACGTCGCCGACGCGCTGGCCGCGATCGAGGCCGCGACCGACCTGGAGGCGCTCAAGGCCGTCCGGCTCGCGCACGCGGGGGACCGGTCGCCGCTCGCCCTGGCCAACCGCGAGATCGGCGCCTTGCCGCCGTCGGCCAAGGCCGAGGCGGGCAAGCGCGTCGGCCAGGCGCGCGGGCGGGTGGGTGCCGCCCTCAAGGCGCGCCAGGACGTCCTGGAGGCCGAGCGGGACGAGCGCATGCTGGTCGACGAGCGGCTCGACATGACGGTCGTGGCGCCACGTCACCCGTTGGGCGCCCGGCACCCCGTCTCGCTCACGATCGAGCGGGTCCAGGACATCTTCACCGGCCTCGGGTGGGAGGTCGCCGAGGGGCCCGAGGTCGAGGCCGAGTGGTTCAACTTCGACGCCCTCAACTTCGCCCCTGACCACCCGGCCCGCGCCATGCAGGACACCTTCTTCGTCGAGCCCAGCGACGCGGGGCTCGTCCTGCGCACGCACACCTCCCCGGTGCAGATGCGGGCGATGCTGACCCGCGACCTGCCGCTGTTCATCGTGTGCCCGGGGAAGGTCTTCCGCACCGACGACCTCGACGCGACGCACACCCCCGTGTTCCACCAGGTCGAGGGCCTCGCCGTGGCCGAGGGCCTGACGATGGCGCACCTCAAGGGCACCCTCGACCGGTTCGCGGCCGAGCTCTTCGGACCGGCGGTGACGACCCGGCTGCGCCCGTCCTTCTTCCCCTTCACCGAGCCGAGCGCCGAGATGGACTTCCAGTGCCCGATCTGCCTGGGGCAGGACGAGCGCTGCCGGGTCTGCGGCGGCACGGGCTGGATCGAGTGGGGTGGCTGCGGCATGGTCAACCGCAACGTCCTGGCGGCGGCCGGGATCGACCCCGACCGCTACACCGGGTTCGCCTTCGGGATGGGCATCGAGCGCGCGGTCATGCTGCGCCACGGGGTGCCCGACATGTTCGACATCGTCGAGGGAGACGTCCGCTTCAGCACACAGTTCGGGATGGAGATCTGATGCGCGCACCCGTGTCATGGCTGCGAGAGCTCGTCGGCGAGGACGCCTTGCCGGCGACCACGACGGGCTCCGAGATCGCCGCCGCGCTGGTCAAGGTCGGCCTGGAGGAGGAGGGGCTGCACGGTGGCGACATCACCGGTCCCCTCGTCGTCGGTCGGGTCCTGGACTACACCGACGAGCCGCAGAAGAACGGCAAGACCATCCGCTGGTGCACCGTCGACGTCGGCGAGCACGGCCAGATGGTCACCGAGGGCAAGCACCAGGAGATCGTCTGCGGCGCGCACAACTTCGCCGTCGGCGACCTCGTCGTCGTCGTCCTGCCCGGCGCCACGCTGCCCGGAGGGTTCCGGATCAGCGCGCGCAAGACCTACGGCCACGTCTCCAACGGCATGATGTGCGCGGTCGACGAGCTGGGGCTCGGTGAGGACCACAGCGGGATCATCGTGCTGGGCGACCACCTGGCCGACGACCCCGAGCGGCTCGCCCGCGCCGTGCCCGGCGTCGACGCCATCGAGCTGCTCGGCCTGGGCGACGAGGTCGTCGAGGTCAACATCACCCCCGACCGCGGCTACGCCTTCAGCCTGCGCGGCATCGCCCGCGACCTGGCCCTGAGCCTCGGCGTGCCCTTCACCGACCCGGCCGCGGAGCCCTCGCGCACCGCCCCGGCGCCGGACGACCAGGGGTATGCCGTGCGCCTGCGCGACGACGCCCCGCTGCACGGGCGCGCCGGCTGCGACCGCTACGTCGCCCGCACGGTCCGCGGCGTCGACGTGCACGCGACGACGCCGTCGTGGATGGCGACCCGGCTGACCCAGCTCGGCATGCGCCCCATCTCGCTGACCGTGGACGTGACCAACTACGTCATGCTGCTGCTCGGCCAGCCCCTGCACGCCTTCGACCTCGACCGGCTCTCGGGCTCGATCGAGGTGCGCCGCGCCCGCGCCGGCGAGCGACTGACGACGCTCGACGGCGTGGAGCGGGTCCTCGACCCCGAGGACCTGCTGATCACCGACGGCGGCACCACGCCCCTGGTCATCGCGGGCGTCATGGGTGGCGAGGACTGCGAGGTCACCGACTCGACGACCGACGTGCTCGTGGAGGCGGCTCACTTCGACCCCGTCACCGTGGCCCGCTCGGCGCGGCGGCACCGGCTGCCGAGCGAGGCGGCCAAGCGCTTCGAGCGGGGGGTGGACCCCGCGCTGGCGGGCGCCGCGGCCGAGCTCGCCGTGCGCCTGCTCGTCGAGCTCGGGGGCGGCACGGCCGACGGGGGCGTCACCGACGTCGGCGAGATCACGCTCCCCGAGCCGTTCGGCTTCGACGTGACCCTGCCGACCCGGCTCGTGGGGCTGACCTTCGAGCGCGCCGAGGTCCTCCGGACGCTGGCCGAGATCGGCTGCGAGGTCGAGGAGCTCGACGGCGACGAGGTGCGGGTGACGCCGCCCAGCTGGCGGGCCGACCTGCGCACCGGGCCGGACCTCGTCGAGGAGGTGGCCCGGGTCCGCGGCTTCGCGCAGATCCCGTCGGTCCTGCCGCAGGCCCCCGGCGGTCACGGCCTGACCGCGGCGCAGCGTGCCCGGCGGCTGGTCACGTCGACGCTGGCGCAGCAGGGTCTGGTCGAGGTCCTCAGCAACCCCTTCGTGGCGGAGGGGCGCTTCGACGACCTGCGCTACGCCGCGGACGACGAGCGCCGCCGCACGGTGCGTCTCGCCAACCCGATCAACGACGAGCAGCCGCTCATGCGGACCTCGGTGCTGGACACCCTGCTCGACGTGCTGCGCCGCAACGTCTCGCGCGGCGCCCGCGACGTCTCCGTCTACGAGCTGGGGCTCGTGACCCGGTCGGACGGTCAGGGGCGACAGGCTCCGGTAGCCCCGCTCGGCACCCGTCCCGACGACGCGACGCTCGACCGGATCCGCGAGGCCGTCCCTGCACAGCCGTGGCACGCGGCCATCGCCCTCTGCGGCGACGCCACGCCCGCCGGGCCGTGGGGACCGGCCCGTCCCGTGCAGGCGTCCGACGCCGTGGCGGTGGCGCTCGGCGTCGCGACCGCCCTCGGGGTGACCCTGCGCGTCGAGCAGGACGACGTCGCGCCCTGGCACCCCGGCCGGTGCGCGCGCCTGGTGCTGGCGGACGGCACCACCGTCGGCCACGCCGGGGAGCTGCACCCCAAGGTCGTGGCCGCCCTGGAGCTTCCCGAGCGCACCTGCGCCGCCGAGCTCGACCTCGACGTGCTCGTTGGGGCGGCGACCGGTCACGTGGCCGAGGCCCGCAAGCTGTCGACCTACCCCGTCGCGCACAGCGACGTGGCGCTCGTGGTCGAGGAGTCCGTGCCGGCAGCGCGCGTCGAGCAGGCGCTGCGCGAGGGCGCGGGTGACGAGCTCGAGTCGGTCGCGCTGTTCGACGTCTTCCGGTCCGACCAGCTGGGTCCCGGGCGCCGGTCGTTGGCCTACCGCCTGACCTTCCGCGCACCCGACCGCACGCTCACGACCGCCGAGGTCAGCGGGCTGCGCGACCAGGCCACCGCCGCGGCGGCCGCGGCGACCGGCGCCACCCAGCGTGGAGCCTGACGTGCGGCCGGTCGTCGTCGTGACGGGAGGGTCCCGCGGCATCGGGGCCCACCTGTCCCGCGGCTTCGCCGAGGCCGGGTATGCCGTCGAGCTCACCTCGCGTGACGGCGAGGGCGCGCGTCGGCTGGCCGACGAGCTGTCCCGCCAGGGGCTGGACGCCGTCGGGAGCGCCCTCGACGTCGCCGAGCCCGACCTCGTGCAGGTGTTCGTCGAGCAGCTCCTGCAACGGCACGCGCAGGTCGACGTGCTGGTCAACAACGCCGGCGTGATCGAGCCCCCGGCTCCCCTCTGGGAGGCGGAGGTCGACGCGTGGTGGGGCGTGCAGCGCGCCAACGTCCTGGGCCCCTTCCTCATGAGCAGGGCCGTCGTCCCGCACATGCTGGCCGGGGGCGGCGGGCGCGTCATCAACCTCAACAGCGGCTCGGGGACCCGTGCGGACGATCTCCAGAGCGCCTACCACGCCTCCAAGACTGCGCTCGCCCGCATCACCGGTGGCCTGCACCTGGCCGGTTCCGAGCGGGGCATCCGCGCCTTCGACCTCGCGCCGGGGGTGGTCCGGACCGACATGACCGAGGCCATGCCCCAGCACCGGGGCCGCACCGAGTGGACCGAGCCCGCCGACGTGGTGACGTTGGCGCTCGCCCTCGCCTCGGGCGAGCTCGACGCCTGGTCCGGCCGCATGGTCCGCGCGGGCACCGACACCGTCGAGTCGCTCCGCTCCGCGGCCGCGGCGGGTCTGTCCGAGCAGGCCCGCACGATCGGCCTGCTGCCCTACGGCGAGGACGACCCGCTCGCCTGACCGTGGCGTCTCCGAGCCCCGCCCGAGATCCTGCTGGGCCTGCTCCTGCTCCTGCTCCTGCCCGGCCGCCGGAGCACGCATGCATGAACACCCCGATTCGCGTATGATCATGCAATGCTGTCCGTAGCCGTCGCCGGAGCGAGCGGGTATGCCGGGGGCGAGCTGCTCCGGCTGCTCCTCGGCCATCCAGAGCTCGACATCGGTGCCGTGTGCGCCGCGTCCCAGGCCGGGTCCCTGCTGGGCACGGTCCACCCGCACCTCACCCCCCTCGCGGGGCGTCGCCTCGAGCCGACCGACCCCGAGCTCCTCGCCCGCCACGACGTCGTCTGCCTCGCCCTGCCGCACGGCGCCTCGGCCGAGCTCGCCGACGCCCTGCCCGAGAGCACGCTCGTCGTCGACTGCGGCGCGGACTTCCGCCTCGAGGACCCCGAGGCGTGGCGGGACTTCTACGGCTCCGACCACGCCGGGACCTGGCCCTACGGCCTGCCCGAGCTGCCCCTCGGCGGGCTCGACCAGCCACGCCAGCGCGAGGCGCTAAGGACCGCGCGCCGCGTGGCCGTCCCCGGCTGCTACCCGACGGCGACGACGCTGGCCCTGGCACCGGGGTTCGCGGCCGGGCTCCTGGAGGGGGACGACGTGGTCGTCGTGGCGGCCAGCGGCACCAGCGGCGCAGGCAAGGGCCTCAAGCCGCACCTGCTCGGCGCCGAGGCCATGGGCGCCATGTCGCCCTACGGCGTCGGCGGCAGCCACCGGCACACCCCCGAGATCGAGCAGAACCTCTCCCGGGCCCGGGGAGCGTCACCGGGCCGGGGTGCCGGAGTGACCGTGTCCTTCACGCCCACCCTCGCGCCCATGCCCCGCGGCATCCTCGCCACGTGCACCGCGCGAGTCCGTCCGGGCACGACCGCCGCCCAGGTGCGCGATGCCTGGGAGCGCTGCTACGCCGACGAGCCGTTCGTGCACGTGCTGCCCGAGGGGCAGTGGCCGCGGACCAGCGACGTGCTGGGCAGCAACCAGGTCCACGTCCAGGTCGTCCTCGACGAGCGGGTGGGCCGCGTCGTGGCCGTCGCGGCGGAGGACAACCTGACCAAGGGCACGGCCGGCGCCGCCGTCCAGTGCACCAACCTCGCGCTCGGGCTCCAGGAGGGCCTGGGCCTGCCGACCGCAGGAGTCGCCCCGTGAGCGTCACCGCAGCCCAGGGCTTCCGCGCCGCCGGGGTCACCGCCGGACTCAAGGCCAGCGGCCGGCCAGACGTGGCCCTCGTCGTCAACGACGGACCGCAGCACGCCGCCGCCGCGGTCTTCACGAGCAACCGCGTGGAGGCCGCCCCGGTCACCTGGAGCCGGCAGGTCCTGGCCGACCACCGGGTCGACGCCGTGGTGCTCAACTCCGGCGGGGCCAACGCCTGCACCGGCCCCGAGGGCTTCCTCGACACCCACCGCACGGCCGAGCAGGTCGCCGACCGGCTCGGCCTCAGCTCCGGTGACGTCGTCGTCTGCTCCACCGGCCTCATCGGCGAGCGCCTCCCCATGGACCGGCTGGCCGCGGGGATCGACGACGCCGCGGGCCGGCTCGGCGCCGACGGGGGAGCCGACGCGGCCGAGGCGATCATGACCACCGACACCCGCAGCAAGCAGGCGTCCGTCTCCCGGGACGGCTGGACGGTCGGCGGCATGGCCAAGGGCGCCGGCATGCTGGCACCGGCGCTCGCCACGATGCTCGTCGTCCTCGCCACGGACGCGGCGGTCGAGCCGGAGCTGCTCGACCGGGCGCTGCGGGCGGCCACGGCACGGTCCTTCGACCGGATCGACTCCGACGGTTGCCAGTCGACCAACGACACCGTCGTCCTCCTGGCGAGCGGCGCGAGCGGCGTCACGCCCGGCGAGGACGAGCTCACCGGAGCCCTCACCCAGGTCTGCCAGGACCTCGCCCGACAGCTGATCGGCGATGCCGAGGGCGCGCACCACGACATCCGGATCGAGGTCGTGCACGCAGCCGACGAGGACGACGCCCTCGAGGTCGGGCGCTCCATCGCCCGCAACAACCTGTTCAAGTGCGCGGTCTTCGGCAACGACCCCAACTGGGGCCGTGTCCTCGCCGCCGTCGGCACCACCCGGGCGACGTTCGACCCCTACCTCCTCGACGTGGCGATCAACGGGGTCCAGGTCTGCCGCGCCATGGGGGTGGGGGAGCCGCGCGAGCTCGTCGACCTCGACCCGCGCGCGGTGCACGTCCTCGTCGACCTGCACGCCGGCGACGCGGAGGCCACGATCTGGACCAACGACCTGACCCACGACTACGTCCACGAGAACTCGGCCTACAGCACATGACGACCCGACCTGCCGCCCGCACCCCGCGCCTGCACGAGTCCCACCCGCGGACGCTCGCCAAGGCCTCCGTCCTCGTCGAGGCCCTGCCCTGGATGGAGCGCTTCCGCGGCGCGCTCGTCGTCGTCAAGTACGGCGGCAACGCCATGATCGACGACGAGCTCAAGGCCGCGTTCGCCCAGGACGTCGCCTTCCTCCGCTACGCCGGCCTGCGCCCCGTCGTGGTCCACGGCGGCGGCCCCCAGATCGCGGCCATGCTCGACCGGCTCGGTCTGACCAGCGAGTTCCGGGGCGGTTTGCGCGTCACGACCCCCGAGGTCATGGACGTCGTGCGGATGGTGCTGACGGGCCAGGTCGGGCGAGAGCTCGTCGGCCTGCTCAACCAGCACGGACCCCTGGCGGTGGGCCTGTCCGGCGAGGACGCCCACCTGTTCGGGGCTCGGCGCCGCGGCACCGTCGTCGACGGACAGGACGTCGACCTGGGCCTCGTCGGCGACGTCGAGGTCGTCAATCCCGCTGCGGTGCAAGACATCCTGGATGCCGGGCGGATCCCGGTCGTCTCGACCGTCGCCCCCGACCTGGACGTCGAGGGGCAGGTCCTCAACGTCAACGCCGACACCGCCGCGGGGGCGCTGGCCGCCGCGCTCGGGGCCACCAAGCTCGTCGTCCTCACCGACGTCGAGGGCGTCTACCTCGACTACCCGGACCCCGCGTCGATCGTGTCGCGGATGGGCGTGGACGAGGCCGCCGAGCTGGCGACGCAGGTCGACGCCGGCATGATCCCCAAGCTCGAGGCCTGCGTCGCGGCCGTGCGCGGAGGCGTCCCCCAGGCCCACATGATCGACGGCCGCGTGGCGCACTCACTGCTGCTGGAGGTCTTCACCAGCGAGGGGGTCGGCACGATGATCACCGCCGGTGACCCCGGTGACCCCGGTGACCCTGACGGCACCGACCCAGCCGACCATCCGACCGAGGAGACCGTATGACGACCGGCGC
The DNA here is from genome assembly GCF_002479615.1 of Arsenicicoccus sp. UBA7492. Taxonomy (NCBI): domain Bacteria; kingdom Bacillati; phylum Actinomycetota; class Actinomycetes; order Micrococcales; family Intrasporangiaceae; genus Arsenicicoccus; species Arsenicicoccus sp. UBA7492. The sequence continues at coordinate 130,974 of NZ_DLOE01000009.1, forward strand.
CACCACCCTCGACCGCTCCCAGGAGGTCCTGCTCGGCGTCTTCGGGCGACCGCGACTGACCCTGGTCCGCGGCGAGGGCTGCTACGTCTACGACGCCGACGGCGGCCGGCACCTCGACCTGCTGGGGGGCATCGCGGTCAACAGCCTCGGGCACGGCCACCCGGCCCTGGTCGAGGCCATCAGCCGCGCGGTCCGCGAGCTCGTCCACGTCTCCAATTTCTTCGTCACCCCCGATCAGGTGCGCCTCGGCGAGCGGCTCCTGGAGCTGTCGGACGCCCCGTCCGGGTCGCGGGTGTTCTTGTGCAACAGCGGGACCGAGGCCGTCGAGGCGGTCGTCAAGCTGTCCCGCCGGACCGGCCGCACGCGCATCGTCGCCGCCGAGGGAGGCTTCCACGGGCGCACCACCGGTGCGCTGGCCCTCACCCACAAGGAGGCCTACCGCGCGCCCTTCGAGCCGCTGATCGGGGACGTCACGTTCGTGCCGTACAACGATGTCGAGGCCCTGCGCGCGGCGGTCGACGAGACGGTGGCCGCGGTCGTGCTCGAGCCGATCCAGGGGGAGGCCGGCGTCATACCGGCCTCGACCGACTATCTGCGGGCCGCCCGCGAGGTGACCACCGCCGCCGGTGCGCTGCTGGTCCTGGACGAGATCCAGTCCGGGGTGGGTCGCTCCGGGCTCTGGTTCGCGCACCAGGCCCACGGCGTCCGGCCGGACGTGATGACCCTGGCCAAGGGTCTCGCCGGCGGCGTGCCGATCGGGGCCGTCGTCACCTTCGGCGACGAGGTGAGCGGCCTGCTGGGCGCCGGCCAGCACGGCACGACCTTCGGCGGCAACCCGCTGGCCTGCGCCGCCGCCCTCGCGGTCCTCGACACCATCGAGCGGGACGGTCTGCTCGAGCAGGTCAAGGCCACCGGCGAGCACCTCGTCGAGGCCGTGGAGGGGCTCGGCCACCCGCTGGTCCGCGAGGTCCGCGGGGCCGGCCTGCTGCGCGCGATCGCCCTCACGCGGGACGTGTCCGCCCAGGTCACCGCGGACCTCGAGGCCCGAGGGCCTATCGTCAACCCTGTACGCCCGGACACCATCCGGCTCGCGCCGCCCCTCGTGCTCACCACGGACGAGGTCGACGAGTTCGTCGCGGACCTGTCCGTCGTGCTGGACGGGATCGTCGCTTCCGAGGGAGGAACTCCATGATCGCCCAGACCCGCGGGGCCCGGCACCAGCTGATCGCCGACATCCTCGCCCGCACCACGGTGCGCTCGCAGAACGAGCTGCTCGAGCTCCTGGCGGCCGAGGGCGTGGAGATCACGCAGGCCACGCTCTCCCGCGACCTCGTCGACCTCGGTGCCGTCAAGGTCCGCCAGGGCCGCACGCTCGTCTACGCCCTGCCCGGGCTCGGCGGCGACCAGACCCCCCGCATCGCACCCGACATGGCCGAGGTGTCCGGGCGGCTGCGCAAGGTGTGCGAGGAGCTCCTCGTCTCCGCCCGCGCGTCCGCCAACCTCGTCATCGTGCGCACCCCGCCGGGAGCGGCCAGCTTCCTCGCCTCGGCGATCGACATGGCCCGCGAGGGCGACATCGTCGGCACCATCGCCGGCGACGACACCATCCTGGTGATCACCGCGGCGCCCGACGGCGGCGAGGCCGTGGCGGGCAAGCTGCTCGGCCTCGCCGGCGTCAACGACGACTGACCCGACGCGCCACGCCGTCCACCTCATCCGGTCGACCTCACCCCGACAACACCCCGCCATCACCTCAGATCACCTCACATCACCTCCCGAGAGGACCCGCATGACCTCCGAGCGCACCAGCCTGTGGGGCGGTCGCTTCGCCGGTGGACCGGCCGACGCCCTCGCCGCCCTGTCCAAGTCGACGCACTTCGACTGGCGGCTCGCGCCCTACGACATCGCCGGGTCGCGCGCCCACGCCCGCGTCCTGCACCGCGCGGGCCTGCTCGACGACGCCACGCTCGACGCGATGCTCGAGGCCCTGGGCCGGCTGCGGGACGACGTGGAGTCCGGGGCGTTCACGCCGGCGCAGGACGACGAGGACGTCCACACGGCGCTCGAGCGGGGGCTCATCGAGCGAGCCGGCACCGACGTCGGCGGACGGCTGCGGGCCGGTCGCTCGCGCAACGACCAGGTCGCGACGCTGTTCCGGATGTACCTGCGCGACCACGCGCGCTCCGTGGCCGGCCTCGTCCTCGACGTCGTCAACGCCCTCGTCGCCCAGGCCGAGGCGCACGCCACCACCGCCATGCCCGGTCGCACGCACCTGCAGCACGCCCAGCCCGTGCTGCTGGCCCACCACCTGCTCGCCCACGCCTGGGCCCTGCTGCGCGACGTCGAGCGGTTCGTCGACTGGGACGCCCGGACCGCGGTCTCGCCCTACGGCGCCGGCGCCCTGGCCGGGTCCTCCCTCGGCCTGGACCCCGAGGCCGTCGCCGCCGACCTGGGCTTCGCGACCAGCGTGGAGAACTCCATCGACGGCACGGCGTCGCGCGACTTCGTCGCCGAGTTCGCCTTCGTCTGCGCCATGACGGCCGTCGACGTGTCCCGGCTGGCCGAGGAGGTCGTGCTCTGGGCGACCAAGGAGTTCAGCTTCGTCACGCTCGACGACGCCTACTCCACCGGGTCGAGCATCATGCCGCAGAAGAAGAACCCCGACGTCGCCGAGCTCGCGCGGGGCAAGGCCGGCCGGCTGGTGGGGGACCTGGCCGGCCTGCTGACCACGCTCAAGAGCCTGCCGCTCGCCTACAACCGCGACCTGCAGGAGGACAAGGAGCCGGTCTTCGACGCCGTCGACACCCTCGAGGTGCTGCTCCCGGCCTTCAGCGGCATGGTCGCGACCCTGACCTTCCACGACGACCGCCTGGAGTCCCTCGCGCCCCAGGGCTTCTCGCTCGCCACCGACGTCGCCGAGTGGCTGGTGCGCGAGGGCGTGCCGTTCCGCGTCGCCCACGAGGTGGCCGGCGCCTGCGTCCGCGCGTGCGAGGAGCGCGGCATCGAGCTGTGGGACCTCGACGACGACGACCTGCGCGGCATCTCGGAGCACCTGACGCCCGACGTCCGCTCGGTCCTGTCGGTCGAGGGGTCCCTGGCGTCCCGCTCCGCCAAGGGCGGGACCGCCCCGGCGCGGGTCACCGAGCAGCGCGGCCGCGTGGCCGAGCAGGCCCGGCGGCTGCGGGAGTTCGCGGGATCCGCCCTGGACGTCCGCGCCTGATGCTGACGCGCGCGTTCTTCGCGCGGCCGGTCCTCGAGGTCGCCCCCGACCTGCTCGGGTGCGTCCTGTGGCACGGCCCGGTCGGTCTGCGGCTCACCGAGGTCGAGGCGTATGCCGGTCAGCGGGACCCCGGTTCGCACGCCTTCCGTGGTCCGACGCCGCGCACCCGCGTCATGTTCGGCGAGGCGGGCCACCTCTACGTCTACCTGTCCTACGGCATGCACCACGCGGTCAACGTCGTGTGCGGGCCCACGGGCGAGGCGTCGGCCGTGCTGCTGCGTGCCGGGGAGGTCGTCGCCGGTCACGAGCAGGTGACCGAGCGACGCCCCGGCATACGGCCCCGCGACCTGGCCCGTGGGCCGGGGCGACTGACCAAGGCCCTCGGCCTGGACCTCGGCCACCACGGGCTGGACCTGCTGGACCCCGCCGCGCCGGTCCGTCTGGCGCCGGGCACACTGGGTGCTGACGCGGGCTTGATCCGCACCGGCCCCCGGGTCGGTGTGTCGGGCCCGGGCGGAGACGGCGACACGTACCCCTGGCGCTACTGGCTGGCGGACGAGCCTACCGTCTCGGCGTATCGTCCAGCCGTGGTGCGGCGCCGTCTGCCGCGCCACTGATCGACGGCGGGCCTCGCCCCAGGCAGGAGCACGACAGCGTGAGCAAGGACCAACGACGGACCGGGCAGGTCAGCGCGTCCGTCCGCACGGAGCGGCTGGCGCTACGACCTTTCGACCAGGACGACTTCAAGGCCGTGCGGAGCTACCTCGGCGACCCGCAGGTGATGCGCTACGTCGACGATCCCTACTCCGACAAGCAGGTCAAGCGCTTCCTGTCGCGCTGGGTGGGCGACGACCCGCCGGTGCTGGCGCTGGTCCGTCGCGACAAGGACAAGGTCGTCGGGCACGTCGTCTTCCACCGCTACGAGCACCCCGACGTCTACGAGATCTCGTGGGTCCTGCACCCCAAGTACCACCGCCGGGGCTACGCCACCGAGGTGGGGCGGGCGCTGCTCGACCACGCGTTCCGCGGCCTGGGTGCGCACCGGGTGTTCGCCACCACCATCGAGGGCAACGACGCCGCCTGTCGGCTGATGGCCCGGCTCGGCATGACCCGCGAGGCCGCGCTCCGCAAGTCGACGCAGCACGACGGACGCTGGCTCGACGAGTACTACTACTCGGTGCTCGACACCGACTACGCCGACCGGCAGGGATAGGGCAGGCTAGTCACGGCCCGCCCGACGGCGGCGGGGACCTCGACGCAAGGAGTGATGCACCGTGACCGACATCCTCGACGAGCTGCAGTGGCGCGGCCTGGTGGCACAGTCCACCGACGAGGCCGAGCTGCGCCAGGCCCTCGAGGACGGACCGCTCACGGTGTATTGCGGCTTCGACCCGACCGCGCCCTCCCTGCACTTCGGCAACCTCGTGCAGCTGATCGCCCTGCGGCACCTGCAGCGGGCTGGTCACCGGGTGATTGGTCTGGTGGGTGGGTCGACGGGGCTGGTGGGTGACCCACGCCCGTCGAGCGAGCGCGTGCTCAAGACCAAGGAGCAGACGGCCGCGGACGTGGAGCGGATCGCGGTGCAGGTACGGGCGATCCTGTCGGCCGACACGGACAACCCGCCGATCTTCGTCAACAACCTGGACTGGACCGCGCCCATCTCGGCCCTGGACTTCCTGCGCGACTACGGCAAGCACTTCCGGGTCAACCAGATGCTCAAGAAGGACGCCGTCGCGGCGCGGCTCGGCTCCGACCAGGGCATCTCCTACACGGAGTTCAGCTACCAGATCCTGCAGGCGCTGGACTACCTCGAGCTCTACCGGCAGTACGGCTGCACCCTGCAGACCGGCGGCCAGGACCAGTGGGGCAACCTCACGGCCGGCGTGGACCTCATCGGTCGCGTCGAGGGGGTGTCGGTGCACGTGCTCACCACGCCGCTCCTGACCGACTCGTCGGGGGAGAAGTTCGGCAAGTCCGCGGGCAACGCCGTGTGGCTGGACCCGCGGATGACCTCGCCCTACGCCTTCTACCAGTACTGGATCAACGTCGAGGACGCCTCGGTGGTGAAGCTGCTCAAGGTCTTCACCGACCGCACGCGCGACGAGATCGCCGAGCTGGAGCGTCAGGTCGCCGAGGAGCCTTTCCGGCGCACGGCTCAGCGGACGCTGGCGGCCGACGTGACCACGCTGGTGCACGGGCCCGAGGCGACCGCGGCGGTGCAGGCCGCGTCCGAGGCGCTCTTCGGCAAGGGCGACATCGCGGCCCTGGACCGGCAGACCCTGCTGGACGCGACGGCGGAGCTGCCCGGGGGAGAGCTGTCGCCCGGGGACACCCTGGTCGACGCGCTGGTGTCGGTGGGTCTGGTGGCGTCCCGCAACGAGGCTCGCCGGGCGCTGAAGGACGGCGGCGCCTCGGTCAACAACGCCAAGGTGTCCGACCCCGAGGCCGTGCTGGGGGAGCAGGACTTCCTCCACGGCCGGGTGGTCCTGCTCAAGCGGGGGCGCAAGTCCATGGCTGCTGGTCGTATGTCGGGGGCCTGACCCGCGAGCATGCCGGCCCGACGGCCCCGGTCACCGCCCCCAGTCACATCCCCCAGGGCGGCTGGCCGGGGCCATCGGCGTCCTGACCAGCGGATTTGTCTCCCCGGACACCTTCACGTAATGTTCTCGATGTCGCCCGGACAGGGAGGAACGGACACCACTGCTAGCAGGGAAACCTCGCAGCGAAGTAGGCCGGTCCCGCGGATGACAACCTCTACCGAGAAGGTATTTCGGTATGACCTGATGAGCGGAAACGCTCGATTAGGAAGCGGGAGAAACACCTGCTACAGTAGAGGAACCGAACACGCCAAGCGCGCTCCGCAGGTCATTGATCTGGTCCGAGAAGCCCAAGATGTGTTTCGGAAACTGACAGCCTCGACACGAAGGCCCACGCACGTGGACCGGGATGTCGTGAGCGTCCGATGTTTGAG
>NZ_DLOE01000004.1:0-5553 GCF_002479615.1 Arsenicicoccus sp. UBA7492
CACACTCAGGTCGGAAGAGCCGCTTGTGTAACTGGCATACGCCGCGTTTGCCCCCATCGTGAGGGCTCCTGCGGCGACGAGGGCGACCACACTCGTCCGTGTGGCTCGCCGGTTCAGAATCGACATGAAGTGCTCCTGCCTTCTCCCCTAGTGGACCGTCATTGGTCCGAGCCGGAACATAACAGCCAATCAGGCTGCGGGGCTCAATACAGGACTCCATGTCAGGAGGAGCCGAGGAGCGTCACCACGCTCGAATCTGTAGTTGGGCGTGGGCGGGTTCGTCGGGCGCCGTTGTCGGTGGGCGCCATCAGGATTGCTCGGTATGGCCCGCGATAGGGCGAGCTCTACGGAAGGACTGCCGATCATGGGCACCAGTTGGAAACCGTTGTTCGCGGGCCGCTCCCTCGTAGACGAGTTGGACGAGCACCGACTGCGTCTTCGCGCTCAAGTCCTCGGCGCAGCGCCGGCCGCGGTCGCCCAGGTCTTTGACCCAGCGTGGATCCAGGGCCACCTCTTTCAACAGGTGCACCTCGTCACGGATCAGGCCGTCCTCGAGTCGGAACCGGTTGGAGGCGATGTCGGGGTCACGGTGCGCATTCCGCTTGCTGGCAACCCGGCGCTACTTCATCATGCGCCGCCACGCCTGACCTGGATCGGGGAGGCTCAAGTTCGCGATGGGTCGGGCTTCTACACCGGCGACCCAGAGGAGCAACCCAGCGTGGCCTTCGCGCACGTGTTCGACCCGGGCATCAGTTGGCATGAGGTGCGTACGTGGGCCGAAAATCTCGTGAATCGCTTGGATCGCTTCTTACTAGCCAGCAGCGCGGTAATCGAGGAGTTCAACGCCCAGCTTCTCGAAGAGCTCCTGCAGATAGCGCACCGGCGACTGCGAGCAATCGAGCGCTCCGCTGGGATCAGAGGACCCCTGCGCACCGACGCGTAAGGCGACGTTGGAGGCGATCGAGGCCGGCAGCCGGGCCGCCCGTCCTCGAGGTTGGTGACTAGTTCGTCCTTCGGCGACGGGCCCATCCTCGAGAAGCCATCAAACATGGGACTCGTAAACACTCTTGCCATGAAGGATTCAACGACTGCCCGGAAACGGTCGTTTTCGGGCGGCCAACCATACTGAATGGGCGCAGCCAGTGATCCCTTGTGGGCGCGTGGCCGGTTATCGTCGACGTCCAACCCGAGGGGGTGCATGGCCCTGGGGATGGCGCTCGACTCTCGATCGCCGCTCGTGGCGACCTGCCACCGGTCTACGGCTGCAGGTTCTTGAATCGGAAGGTGTCTAACACCTTCCGCTTTCTCGGACAGGTGATGATGGCGCGATGAACGACAAGGAAACGAACGCATTCCGCTACCCATCGAGGAGGTCGGACAAGGAGCCACGCACGGCGCGATTGCTGCGGGCGGGTTCAGTGTTGCGACTCCGTGGGGCGCCGCCAACTTGTGGCATCAGGCCCTAATCAGAGTACGTCCAGAACCGCGACGTGCTGGACTACCTCGCGTTAGCTCCCGAGGACTGGGGCGACTACTCCGATGCGGCGTCGAGGTTGAATCCGCTCAGCATCATGACCGTCGTGGAGGACTGTCCGGAAGAGCCGACGATCAAGTACGTGAAGTTCATCGAGTACGCCGGCTCGGTCGGGCGCGCGTTCGAGTCCGCGCCACTCAAGGACTTCATGGCGCTGACCGTCGTGAGCCCTCCTGACGAGGACCGCTGGTACGTATGGGGCCTTTCAGACGGGTACTTTCCGCCTCGCAGTGAGGTCATGCGGGGCTAGGTGCCTCTGGGAGAGGCCACCCGCACCCTCTGGTGATCACCGCGGTTGTCCTGCAGGGCCGGTCCCAACCCAAGTCGCCCGCCTACGGGATGTCCAAGGGGTGGGTGTGCAAGGCTCGTGGGCCGCTACCGGGCGGAGGGTGGGCCCGTGTTCGAGCCTGCGCCCGAGGCGCCCGCTGCCACCACCGGCGTGGCGTGGCAGTGGGCTGATCCTGGGTGTAGCGGTGCAGGCACCAGCTGGAGCCGGCGTGGGCGAAGGTGCGGCGCCGGCGTCCGACGGTTTCGAGCTCGGCGACGAACTCCTCCCAGTGGCCCCGCAGCCGCGGGTACTCCCGGGTCATCGTCATGTAGAGGTCTCGGTCAGAGACCAGGAATCCGAACTCGACGATCTCGGCGGCTTCGCGGGCTGCGTCCTGGATGGGCACTCGCATGGGTCGCTCCTTTGGTCCCGAGGCTGGTGCCGCTGGCACTCATCTCCTAGTAAGCCGCCAAGGGGCGGCAGGTGTGACGTGCGGTCTTGCAGACGTCGGCCCTGGGGTCTGGTGGTGCACCGGCCGCCGACGTCCCCGTGCGTGGGGTCCAGCACGTCCATCACACCCTGTCCGTGCCATACTGTCAAGTGGTTTTGTTGACTTAACTCAACGTGGTAGGGGTGCGTCTAGGCTTGGTGAGTGATCACCAGCACGGCGAGTGGTTTGACATGAGCACTCAGGGTCCCGGGTTGGACCTGGCCCGGCTGCGCGCGCTGCGCGGAGCCAGGCAGGACTACCGCCCGCTGCTGATGCGCATCGAGGGGCACCTGCAAGCACACGACGGGTACGTGGCCCTGTCCGGGGGCAAGGACTCCGTCGTCGTCGCCCACCTGGCCCGCCAGGTCGACCCGGCGACCCCGATGGTCTGGTTCGACTCCGGCCTGGAGTACCCCGAGACCCGCAGCTACCTGCACGAGCTCGCTGACGCCTGGAACCTCAACCTGCACATCGTCGCCGCCTCCCCCACGCTGCTGGAGCTGCTGGTGGCCTCGGGCGCGTGGGACCACGACGCGCCTCGGCGCCGGGTCCCCCACCTCGGCGAGGTCGTCATCACCGCTCCCGCCGCGGTGGCCCACGAGGCCTTCGGCGATGGCGAGTTGTGGGGGGTGCGCGCCGAGGAGTCCCGCGGTCGGCGGCTGAAGTACCTGTCCGAGCTGCGCGCTCAAACCGCGATGCACTGCCACGGCTGCTGCCCTCGGTCCGTCCCACCATCGCGTGAGCAGCGCGCCCGACACGGCGGGGTCATCGAGCGCCTGGACGGCACCGTCGCCTACGGGCCGATCTGGGACTGGACCACCGGTCAGGTGTGGTCCTACCTGGCCACCCACGGCATCCCCCTCAACCCCGTCTACGCCAAGCTGCGCGCTCTGGGCGCCCCTGTCCAGGCCTTGCGTGTCTCGCACGCCCTCGACGGCGGTCGCCTGGAGCTGGGTCAGGTCACCTGGCTGCGGCGTGGCTGGCCGGCCCTGTACGCCGAGCTCGCGCGGGCGCTTCCCCGGTTGAGCGAGTTCCTCTGATCGGTCCGCCGGGGGCGACGGGCGCTAGCTCTTGGGGATCCAGGTGCCGCAGCCGCGGGAGGTGAACGCGGCGTCGGTCTTGGCGATGGTCACCTCAGCGCGGTTGCCGCCCAGGACGATGCCGTTCTTGATGACGGTGCCCTTGGCGTCGGCGCGCTCCCAGTAGCACTGGTCCGAGGTGACGTCGCTGGTGTAGGCGCCGGGCTTGGCGTCGGCACCGACCTTCCAGGTGCCGTCGACGATCGCTCCTCCGGTCTGGCTGGCCCGGGAGTCGATGAGGGCCTGGGCGGTGCGGCGCGCGATGACGGCCCACTGGGGGTGGTCGGGGCACAGCACCAGGGCGGCCTTGGCACGGGTGATCGCGGTGGGGTTGCCGACCGCGATGTCGTTGAACGCGTCGGGGGTGTTGCGGGCGCACATCGCGGTGACGTCGGTTAGGGCTGTGCTGCGGGCCTGGCTGGCGCCGGCGCGGGGAGCTCCTGCGGTCTCGGCGACGTGCTCGTCGACCTGGTCGAGGTCGCCGCTGATCTTGGCCTGGCAGGTGGTGTGGCTGCCAGCCCAGGCGGCGGTGATGCTCTGATAGGTGACCGGTGCCTGGTGGGGGCGTTGGCAGGTGATGGTGACCTGACGGGGGCTCGCAGATGGGGCGGGGCTGGGGGACGTCGACGATCGGGCGGTCGCGGTCGTGACGGTCCCCCTGGGGATCGAGGCCTGGCAGGCGGTGAGGCTGGTCAGTGCGGCGGCGGTCAGCGCAAAGGTGAGCCCGCGGCGGGGGCTGGTGGTGGTGAGCACGTGGTGATCCTGCCTGAGGTAGGGGCCCAGGGGCGGGTCGGGAGCGGGCGGTGGGGCTAGGACGTGGCGGTGGCCAGGTCGAGGATGGTGCGCGCGCGGGCCGCGCTGGCCAGGAGCTCGGGTGTGGAGGCGGTGACGGCGGTGTGGACGGGATGGCCCGGCTCGTAGCGGGTCAGGATCTCGGCGATCCGGTCGTGCTCGCGCACGAGGTCGCCGGTGGGGCCGGTGGTCAGGTCCAGCAGGGTCAGGATGTCCAGGTCCTGCTGGTCGGGTCGGGGCAGTCGCTCCAGGTGCGCCTGCAGGCCTCGGGTGCGGGCTTCGTGGAGTGCGCCGGTGTGCCAGGCCACCAGGGCCACGACGGGGCGGGGTGCCCCGGTCTGGGCCAGGTGCTCGGCGCCGTCGACGGGGTGGAACCCGGTGCCGGGGTCGGCCAGCTGGGGGGCGTACCCGATGTCGTGGACCCAGGCGGCGACCACGACGTGCTCGGGGATGTCGCGGGTGGCGGCGAGGGTCTCGGCACGCCGCCCGACGGTGGACAGGTGCTCCCAGCGGGGGTGGATGGTGCCGATGAGCTCACGCGCCAGCGTCTGCGCCTGGTGCAGGCCCCAGGTGCTCACAGCATGTCCAGGGCGTGCGGGCTGAGGTGGCTGTCCATGAGGTCCTCGTCGGCCGCGAGGGCGTGCGCGAGCGCGGTGGCGCGGGCCAGGGTGGTGGTGAGCTCGTCGGTCATCGCGGCGCGCACGTCGGCGTCCAGGAGGCGTTCCCCGCTCCAGGTGACCTGGGTTCGTAGCCCGTCGTCGATGGCGTGCCAGGGCTCGATCAGCGCCCACCCGCGCTCGGCGACGAGGCTGGCTGCGGCCTCGGGGGTGGGGGCGTGGCCGGTGAGCAGCTCGATGTAGACGCCGATGGCGTCGACATACCCGACGGACACCTCCAGTGCGCCGGCGTCCGGGTCGGGGGTGGCGCTGGCCAGGTAGTGGGCCTTGCTGGTCATGGGTGTCTCCTCACGGGCGGTGGTCTGGTTCTGAGGGTGTCAGGTGCAGTGACACTGGTGATGATGCGTGGACTGGTCAAGGGCGGCTCGTGGCGGCGTGGAGCAGCCCGGACAGTTCTTGCGCGAGTGCGTGGGTGGCCTCGTCGAGCAGGTGGAACGCTCCAGCCTGCAGCTGCTCCCAGGTGTGGATTCCGCTGTGGTGGGACAGCAGGGCCAGCAGCAGCAGCGTCCAGGCACCGGGCAGCAGGGTGCGTTCGATCCCGTGCCCGGTGGTGAGCACGGGCACGCCGGCGCGGGCGCCGCGGTTGGTGATCCACACGACCGGGATCGGCACGCCGCTGCGGGTGATCGCGTCGCCGAGGATGTGTACCACGACCCCGCCGGCGGCGATGAGCCACCAGGAGTCGTAGATCGCGGGGGTGTCAGATGGTCTGT
>NZ_DLOE01000013.1:0-3937 GCF_002479615.1 Arsenicicoccus sp. UBA7492
ACCAAACCCGGGGCGGTTCAGAAGGAGATCGAGCGGTGGGAGGCGGAGCGGCGCAAGCTGGCGACGTGCACCTGTTCGCCGCGCCCCGCTGCGTCCTATGGGCGGCATGCCGACACCTGCCCGGTGCTCACCGAGGACGAGCGTCGGCAGCGCGCCGAGGCGCACCGGGCGGAGCTTGACCGGAAGGTCAAGCGCCTCCGCGCGAACGGCGGGCTGCTGGTCGTGGGAGGTGCGCGATGAGCACCGAACGTGATGCGCTCTTCCAGGGGGTCGAGGGGGCCGGAGGCCCCTCGCAAGCAGCCGGGGAGGACATGAGCTTCAGCGAAATGTCCGACACGGCTACTGCTTGCCACTCTGGCGTACAGGTGGAGCAGCGGACCGACTCCCAGGTGAACACGGGTCGGGCTGATGCGGAGGCTGTGCGGCAGAGTCACGGCGGCGCGAAGCGTCGTCGTGGGGGCCGCGCGAAGCTCGATACCGACTTCGGAGAGGCCACGCTCGCGGCGCTTCGCACTCGTGCGAAGCGGCTCGGGCTGGCTCCGAGCACGTGGGTGCGGGCCGTCGTCCGAGATGCCCTCCACGCCTCTCGGAGCGAGGAGCTGGACGCCGCCGTGGCCGCGCACCTGCTCGGCGTCGAAGCGCGCGCGCAGGTGTCGGCGGACGCGCGCGAGCTGGCCGCGCAGATCCGCCCGCTGGCGATCAACGTCAACGACCTGGACCACCGAGCACGTGCCGGTGAGGCGGTGGCGCTGTCGTCGGAGGTGCCCGAGCTTATCGAGCTGCTGCGCGAGGTCCGCGCCCTGCTCGGTGATCGGACGGCCTCGTGAGCACGACGCACTACAGCCCGAGCGCCAGCGCCGCCGACACGGAGCGCTATATCCGGGGCAAGGAGGACGAGCGGGGCGTAGCGATCACGTGCGATGTGCCGGGAGGCCCCGGCGCGTTCTCGGCGCGCGCTCGGGCGCTCACGCAGAACACGACGCGCGAGGTCGAGGCGCTGCACTACCGCCAGTCGTTCAGCGACGAGGAGTTCGACCCGAAGAACCCCGAACACGTGCAGCGGGTGAACGACCTGGGCTACCAGCTCGCCAAGAAGATGCACCCGGATTCCGACTGCCTCGTCGTCAGTCATGTGGATGGGCGGGGAAAGAAGCCGCACAACCATATTTTGGTTCTCAATCACAACAACCGCACGGGAAAGGCGCTCTCGGACTATCGCACGTTCCACGACCGCAAGGCCGGGAATCAGAAGGGCGTGCAGTCGGCGAACGACGAGCTGATGCGCGAGCACGGGCTCTCGGTCGTGAAGCGGCTGGAGCACGCGCCGAAGGACTGGGAGCTGCGCCGCGAAGACTTCGCCGAGGGGTCGCTCGACCGCGAGATGGGCGACCGGATGAGTGCGGCGCTGGCCGATCCCCGCGCGGTGGACAAGGCCGGTCTGGTCTCGGTGATCGAGGAGCAGAACCAGCAGCTCGGTGATGACGGGGATCGGGTGCCACGGATGCGGCTGCACAGCCCCGTCAGCAAGAAGGGCAAACGCGCCGGGCAGGAGACCTGGACGCTCTACATCGAGGACCGCCGCGGCGAGTCCGGGCGTGCCGAGCGCCGCAAGCGCACGAGCGCACTCTCGGCGGACTTCACCCCGGAGGGCGCGCAGGCGTTCTTCGACTACCACCAGCAGCAGAAGGAGCAGGAACATGAGCGCAGCACTCGACAGGCTGAAGCAGCAGAACGGGCCCGTGCAGTCGCCGCAACCGCTCGGCAGTCCGGAGACGATGGAGCTGTTGACCTCGATCCTCGCCGCCGTCGAGGCGCAGAATACGAGGATCGCCACGCTGACCGAGCAGCAGAAGAAGCTCGCGGGGTTCGTGAAGGTGGACAGCGAGGAGCAGGAGAAGCAGCTCTCCGCGATCTCGCATCAGCTGACCTCAACGTCGCCGCCGCCGGAGTCGAACGAGAACAGCGAACTGCTCGCCGGAATCGCGTCCACTCTCGCGGGTATGAGCGTGAACCTCAACGGGGAGAGTCTGAAGGGCTCAGCCTCTAAGTCCGAGGCTGCCGCCAAGCATCTCGATGAGAGCCGGGCTAAGTTCGAGCGGGCCGCGAACGGTGCGCAGAAGGCCTGGCGGGAGTCGATCACCCAAGCCAGCGCCGAGGCGACGAGTGCGATCAGCACGGCCCGGGATCAGGCTGTGCAGTCGATCGAGAGGGCCGCTGCCGACGCCGGGGCCGTGGCAACAGCCAAGATTGACGCCGCGAACGAGCGGGCCGAAAAGATCATCGCCACAACGGCGAAGCTGGAGGCCCGTCAGCTTTGGTCTGTCGCCGCGTCGATGTGCCTCGTGGTTGTGACAGCTTGGTTTGGCCCCGTTGTGACGGCCTGATCTGGCCCCGCGTGCGACTTGCCGGGGTGTTGACGGTCTGAACTGGCCCCACCCCTTCACGCTGGTCCCCATCACTGGGAACCAGTCGCGAGGGCAAGGGAGCCAAGATGGGGTCACGAGTGCAGCTGTACGCCGACATCCGCCACGACGCGCGAGTCGATGGCCTGTCCATCCGCGAGCTCGCCCGCAAACACGGAGTCCACCGCCGCACCGTCCGCCAGGCCCTCGCCGCTGCCGAACCCCCACCTCGCAAGAAACCGGTCCGCACAGCACCGCGCCTGGATCCGTACAAGCCGGCGATCGACGAGATGCTGCGCTATGACCTGACTGCGCCGCGCAAGCAGCGTCATACCGCGACCCGGATCCTGGCCCGGCTGTGTGACGAGCACGGCGCCACGGACCTGTCGTACTCGACGGTGCGGGACTACGTGCGGGTCCGGCGCGCGCAGATCGATCTGGAGGCCGGGCGCCGGGTGGAGGCGATGGTGCCGCAGGACCACGCCCCCGGCGCGGAGGCCGAGGTCGACTTCGGCGAGGTCTACGTCATCCTCGACGGCGTCAAGACCAAGTGCCACATGTTCGTCTACCGCCTGTCCCACTCCGGCAAGGCCATCCACCGCGTCTACCCGACCGGCGGACAGGAAGCCTTCCTCGAAGGACACATCGAGGCCTTCCACGCCCTGGGCGGGATCCCGACCCGCCACATCCGCTACGACAACCTCACCTCCGCCGTCGTCCAAGTCATCCACGGCGGGAACCGGCTCCGCGACGAGAACGAACGCTGGGTGCTGTTCCGCTCCCACTACGGCTTCGACGCGTTCTACTGCCAGCCAGGCATCGACGGCGCCCACGAGAAAGGCGGCGTCGAGGGCGAGGTCGGCTGGTTCCGCCGCAACCACCTCACCCCCATGCCCGAAGTCGCCAGCCTGGACGAACTCAACGACAAGATCCGTGCCTGGGAACACGACGACAACACCCGCCGCATCACCGGCCACGCCAACACGATCGGGCAGGACCACCACACCGAACTCGACCACCTGGCACCGTTGCCGGCCGATGACTTCGACCCCGGCCTGATCCTCCACCCCCGCGTCGACCGCTCCGCCCTGATCACCGTCCGCATGGTCAAGTACTCCGTCCCCGCCCACCTGATCGGCCAACGCGTCCGCGTATCCCTACGGGCCTCGTGCGTGGTCGTGTTCGAAGGCCGCACCGTCGTCGCCACCCACCCACGCCTCGGCACCCGTGGCGTGACCAGGGTCGAACTGGACCACTACCTCGAAGTCCTACGGCACAAGCCCGGCGCGTTCCCCGGCTCCACCGCCCTCGCGCAGGCCCGCGCCGCCGGAGCATTCACCGCAGCCCACGACGCGTTCTGGGCCGCGGCCCGCAAGACCAGCGGCGACGTCGCCGGCACCCAAGCGTTGATCGACGTGCTCCTGCTCCACCGATCCCTCCCGGCCGATGACGTGATCGCCGGCATCACCTCGGCCCTGTCGGTGGGCGCGATCAGCCCCGACGTCGTCGCCGTCGAAGCCCGCCGCCATGCCACC
>NZ_DLOE01000013.1:4229-9265 GCF_002479615.1 Arsenicicoccus sp. UBA7492
CCCGCCCCAGCCAGCCCGACCAGGGGCGGGACGGTCGTGAACCTGCCACCCCGACGCCCCACCAACCCGCACCAGGTCATCGCGCACCTGCCCGAAGACACCCGGCCCCTGCCCACCGTCACCGCCTACGACGAACTCCTGCGCCGTCGCCAACCCGATCCCGCCCCGGCCCCCGCCGAGGTCCACCACCACACCCCGACAGGAACCCCATGACCACCAGCTCCAGCAGCCGCCAGGGCGGTCTTCGCCCCCGTCACAGCCTCACCGAACAAGCCGCGCAGGCCGCGATCGACCAGGCCTGCCGCCGGCTGCGGCTGCCCACCATCCGCGCCGTCGTCGACGACGCCGTCGCGGCCGCCACAAAGGACCAACTCACCTACCAAGGCTTCCTCGCCGAACTCCTCCTGGCCGAGGTCGACGACCGCGACCGCCGCTCCACCCTGCGTCGCATCAAGAGCGCCGGCTTCCCCCGCGAGAAATGGCTCGCCGACTTCGACTTCACCGCGAACCCCAACATCAACCCCGCCACCATCAACGAGCTCGCCACCGGCGACTGGATCCACCGCGGCGACCCCCTGTGCCTCATCGGGGACTCCGGCACCGGCAAGTCCCACCTGCTCATCGCCCTCGGCACCGCCGCCGCCGAACAGGGCTACCGCGTCCGATACACCCTCGCCACCCGGCTCGTGAACGAGCTCGTCGAAGCCGCCGACGAGAAACAACTCACCAAGACCATCAACCGCTACGGCCGCGTCGACCTCCTGGTCATTGACGAGCTCGGCTACATGGAACTCGACCGGCGAGGCGCCGAACTGCTGTTCCAAGTCCTCACCGAACGCGAGGAGAAGAACGCCATAGCGATCGCCTCCAACCAGTCCTTCTCCGCCTGGACCGACACCTTCACCGACCCCCGCCTGTGCGCAGCGATCGTCGACCGACTCACCTACAACGCCACCATCATCGAAACCGGCACCAACTCCTACCGCCTCGCCCACACCCGAGCCCGGCACCGGACGCCCGCCACAGGCGCGTGACATCGATCATCTGCCGAGAGGCGTGCCTTTTGAATCGCCGCCAGCTCTCTGCCGGTTACAGTCGTGCGATGACCGCGAAGAGCGTGCCGCCTGCATCTGTCTTGTCGATGGCAAGCTTCTGGTCATCCATCGAGTCAAAGACGGGCTCCGTTACGCGGTACTGCCTGGCGGTGGCGTCGAACAGGATGAGGCACCAGCAGACGCTGCGCTGCGTGAGCTGCTTGAAGAAACCAGCCTGAACGGGCAGATCGTGCGGCATGCCGCCTCGTTGGATCACCAAGACCGCCGAGCCCACTACTACCTGGTACGTGCCAGCGGTCAGCCACGACTCGGTCACGGGCCCGAACAAGAACAGGCCTCGACCGACAACAGCTACACGCCGGCATGGGCACCCGCCGACACCGACTCTCTCACTAACATCGGACTAGTCCCCACCGAGGCCGTCCACCTGATCGCCGAATTCCTACACACCGAGTAGGACACGCCTTTGCCGCTGCCCATCCGCCGCCGTTGTGAGGCCGTTGGCTACGGTGAATGCATGACCCACCGAGTGTTGGTCCTCACGGGAGGCCCCGCCGCGGGCAAGAGCACCACGGCGCTGGCCTTGGCCACCACCACCCCTCGGACCGCCTTCATCGACGTCGATGACGTCCGCCAACTCGTGAAGAACGGAGGCGCCGCACCTTGGGACGGTGAGGAAGGCGCGTCCCAGCAGCTACTCGGGGTACGCAACGCGACCTGGCTGGCCAGCAACTTCGTCGGCCAGGGCATCAACGTCACAGTCGCCGACGTGGTCAATCCGATCACGCTTGCGCTCTATCGAGAGCTGCTGCCGGACGTCCTCGTGGTCAGGCTCACCCTGGGTCTGGAGGAGGCCAGGCGCCGAGCCGCCCAGCGAACGGTCTACCTCACCGACGCCGAGTTCGAGGAGCTGCACCGCCAGCAAGGTGACAACCTCCAGGTGGATCATGAGCTCGATGTCGCCGACATGGGAATTGATGAGCAAGTGGCCGCAGTGATGAAGATCTGGACCGCAGGCTGAACATCCACACATGCCGCCGGTGGCGCACCGGCACTTCTGGGTCCTCCTGGCGCATAGGCTCGCACTATGGCGCGTGTGAGGGTGCTCGGGGCAGGTGTCGTTGGATCGGTCTACGCGGCGCTGCTGGCCGACGCCGGTCACGAGGTCACCCTGACCGCACGAGGATCGAGACTCGTCGACCTGCGCCGCCATGGACTGCTCGTGGGCCTCGACGGCCGGATCCTTGCGCCCGACGTGGCCGTGACGAAGTCACCGGAAGTGACAGACTGCGACGTCCTGCTGGTCGCCGTTCGCGGTGACCAGTTGGCTGCGGCCCTGGACGACATCGCAGCCAGCCCGGCTGGGTGGGTCTGGATGTTCACCAACCCCCTCGAGCTGCGCAGTGACGTGGAGGATCGCCTGGGCCGCGACCGGCTGGTCTGGTGCTTCTCCGGTGTGGGCGGCGGCGTGAAGGACGGGCAGGTGACCGCCCACCGGGTGGGGCAGCAGCCCACCGTGGTCGAGGGCGGGGCAGCCGGCTCCAAGTTCGCGTCGCAGCTGCTCGGCGCGATCGACCCCCACCTGCGGACCGAGCCGGACATGCACGCCTGGTTGGACACCCACACGGTGTTCGTGGCCGCCATGGCCGCCCTGGTCCTGGAGCAGCCCTTGGAGACGCGATCACAGCGAGTGCGCGGCGCTGTCCTGCTGGTTCGGGCCATGCGACAGGCCTTCGACTCCCTCGAAGCGCAGGGGGCTCGCATCACACCGCGCAACCTGCGGATGATCTTCGGCCGGGTGCCCCTGCCGATCGCCGCCCTGTACTGGGCTGCGCAGCTGTCACGACCCGTCGTGCAGGTGTCCATGCTCCCCCATGCCACCGCGACCCGAACCACCGAACAGCGGGCCGTGGCCGCTCACGCCCTGGACCTCGCGGGCCACGGCCCCGGCCTCTACCGCCAGCTGCTCGCTCCTTTGGCCGGCACCTGAGCGGGTGCTCGGAACGCACTACTTTGCCGCGAATGGCATGGCAGGTCCACGCGGGCTAGGCAAAACTCTGGTGTGTGATCACCGACGAGCGACTCCAGCAGATGGCCGATGCTCTCGCATCAGTTCCCGGCATCGTGGCCATCGTCCTGGGAGGCAGCCGAGCTCGCCGCACCCACCACGAGGCCTCGGACGTCGACCTCGGCCTGTACTACCGCGCCGAAGGACTCGACCTCGACGCCCTGGCCCGTGCGTCACGCGCTTTCAGTGACACCGGGCAGGTCGAGATCGTCGGGCCCGGCGGCTGGGGGCCCTGGGTGAACGGAGGTGGCTGGCTAACCGTCAACGGCACCCCCGTCGACTGGATCCTGCGCGACCTCGACCGCGTGCACGAACAGGCCGACCGCGCCCGCCGCGGCGAGTTCGCCTTCCACCCCCAACCCGGTCACCCCCTGGGCTTCCTCGACGTCAGCTACGCCGGCGAGGTCGCCACGTGCCGTCCCCTCGCCGACCCCGACGGCGCCGTCGCCGGGCTGGCAGCCGATCTCAACCCGTACCCCGATGCGCTGCGCGTCGCGTTCATCGACAACCTGTGGCAGGCCGGTTTCTTGGTAGATGCCGCCCGGAAGGGCCTGCCCAAGGACGACAGCGCGTACGTGATGCTGTGCTGCTCGACCGCGCTCATGCTCTGCGCCCACGCCTGGCATGCCACTGCCGGGTCGTGGGTGACCAACGAGAAGGGCATCATCGTCGACGTGGCGCGACTCGACCTGGACACCCACGATTTCGCGACCAGAGCCAACACCGTCTTGCAGTCGTCCGGGCACATGGGACTCAGTGAAGTCGTCACCAAGACTGCATCTGTCGTGGAGGACACTCGCGCCGCTCTCCGGCGCGAACCGTGAGCGACGCTCGCTCATGCCGCCTTCAGGGACTCGCGAGGAGTCCGCGAGCTCGCCGCACCAGGACTTCCATCACTTGCTCAGAACGAAACCTGTTCTCGGCATCCGGGTCGTTGCCGAACAGGTATGTGTCATCCAGCTCGACCAGGTCCTGGAGCTCATCGGGTCCTTGGTGACCGACCTGGTGGATCGCAGCGACGAAGCTCTGGCCGCTGGTTCGACCGGCGAGGAAGTCTGCCGCCGCGTCGCGGGCGAACCCCCACGGGTCCTCCTCGGCTCGGTGAGCAGCAGGCTTCGGTGACGAGAACCACATGGTCCGATCATCGCAGGAAGGTCACTCGTTGGTGGTAGTCGAACGCGCTGTCATGCCGCTGGTCTCACCCAGGGCTGGGTGGCCCCGCTGCCGTGCGAAAGGCGTCACGATTCACGTCATGCCGACCATCGGGTTCTTGCACACCTCCCCAGTTCACGTGCCCACCTTCGAGGCGCTGCTGAAGGAGGTCGCGCCGTCCGCCCACGCCCTGCATGTCGTCGACGAAGACCTCCTGGCCGACGCCCGGACACACGGACCGGCTGCAGTCGCAGACCGAGTCCAGACGGCACTCTTGGGACTTCAGGACCGAGGAGCAGGCGTCGTCTGCTGCACCTGCTCGACGATCGGAGACGTCGCGGAGCAGGCAGAGGTCGCGATCCCCGTCTTCCGAGTTGATCGCCCCATGGCGTCCCAGGCCGTCAAGGCCGGACGACGAGTCGGCGTGGTCGCTGCTCTGGAGTCCACCATCGCGCCCACCTCGACTCTCCTGGAAGACGTAGCCCGCGAGGCCGGACGCGCGGTGGAGCTTCAGCCCGTCCTCGTGGAAGATGCGTGGGCTCGTTTCGAGGCGGGTGATGTCGCCGGCTACCTCGAACTCATCACCGAAGCAGCACGAGGCATGGCCCGCGGCGTGGACGTGATCGTCCTCGCGCAGGCCAGCATGTCCGGCGCCCAGGCGGCCTTGGGCGACCTGCCGATACCTGTCCTGAGTTCGCCTCGGGCTGCTGCCGAACACCTGGTGGTCCATTTCTGAGACCAGCGCACTCAACTGCCGCTGG
>NZ_DLOE01000002.1:0-16567 GCF_002479615.1 Arsenicicoccus sp. UBA7492
CACACTCAGGTCGGAAGAGCCGCTTTCAGCGTCGGCAGCAGTTCTGTCACGACCTCGCTGGATGCCACGCACCAGACAGCGAGTGCCCACTCGGCCATCCCCAGCTCGTCGTCAACCGCTTCGCGTTGCTCCTTCCACCAACGAGCATTGCTCTGGTTAGCACGCGACTGCGCCAACAGTTCGGACGGATCCGCCGCCGTGCCGAACGGCGTCGAGCCAGGCCTCCTCGTGTACCCCTCTCGGAAAGGCGAGGCCGCGCCGATGATTGCGATCTCCGAAGCGAGCCAGCATCGACGGGCATGCGAGTAAAGCGCCGCCGCTGACTCGGACCAGGGGAAAGTGCTGCCCTTGTGCCCAGCCTTGAAAGCTCGCTTCTTGGCGATCTCCGAGTACTCGGAACCTGCTCGCCCGAGCTGCTTGAGCGCCTCGCTCCTCCGCCTGGCTGATTGCTCATCGCCGTCGCCGAAAGCACTCGCAGAGCTGGCCAAGAACCCTCGCGGCGACAGTGCGACTGCGACTTGCGCGGGAAACGACCGCGTCGAGGTGACGTCGGGGCATTCCCCGTCCAGCACAGCGTCAAGTAGCGCCGACTCCAGCTCGCCTCCCGGTTTGGGGACGAGCCCGGTACTGAGGATGAGTTCGGCCGTCCCAGGGCTGAGCTCGACTTTCTCAAATGCTGCTGGCTTCCCCGCGCCGGCTTCGCAATCGCCGCCGAGTTTGAACCAGGAATCCTGCTGAGGAGTGCCGATGGCCGCCGCTGTCTGCTCGCACCACCAGGCGTCGAAGTCACCTCGGCGGCCGAGCAGCTCGCGCAGGACACGGACCCGCTGATGATTGTCGCCGTCACCTGGATCCTGACGGATCAAGGACGTGAGCCTGGCCCAAGTGGGGTCTGGGCCGTCTTCTTCCGGCAAATCAGGCATCTCCGGGAGCGCGACGATGTCATGACGGTCCAGAGCCGACAGCAGCACCTCGCACCCCACATCGGAGCAGACGGCCGCGATCACCTTGCGCGCTTCCCGTGGGCGGCGTAGGAACACGCCATCGGTGAGCAACGCCCATGCCGCAAGGAAGGACGCGGGGGTTGCGCTTGTCTTGAGCTCCTCCTCAATCCCGGCCGTGAGTGCGTAGATCTCGTGGCCCTTCGCATTTCCGCCGTAGAACCGCACTGTGTTGAGCCAGAAGGGCCGCCTGAGCAACTCACGTAGGACGTCGGCGCGGTCGAAGTCTTTCGAGCCCTCGCCCGCGTACAGGTAGAGGAACCGTGCGGCGAAGTACTCGCGCAGTGAGAGGACCTCGAACTCGTAGGTCCCATCAACCTTGCTGGTCAAGGCCCACAAGCGGTCGCTGGCCCCCTCGAAGAGTTGGTCCACGATGGACTCACGATTGCCGTAAGTTCGCTGGAAGTGCTGCATGGCCGCCTTGAGTTCATCGACACTCATCCGGCCGTTGATCTGTGAGTCCTCGGTGTGCGCATGGATGTACCATCCCAGGAACGGGATGATCTCGAGCAGTTCCTCTTTGTGCTCCCGGACCGACTTGGGATGCTTGTTGGCCTCTCTGGCCAGTAGGAGGTCGACGTACTTGTCGTATAGGTCGGTCCGTTGGGTGGGAGTGGCCGCACCTTGCTCGTGAAGCAGATCAAGCAGAATCGTCAGCTGCATCGGGTTGCCAGCCAGCTCATTGATGTACGGCTCGCTGCTTTTCTCCTTGAAGCTAGTCCGAAGTGAGCGACCTTCCCTCCCCTGGATACCACGTACCCCGCACCACTTACGCAGATAGGAGTTCCGTTGCTCGACGGTGAGTTGATTCAGGGCCAAGATCTCGAACCGCTGGGGTGACGGCTCGGGGAGTTCACCGGCGCTGGGTCGAGTTGTGACCACTACCTTCGGTGGGTTGGGGCTGGCGCTCCCGCGATCAACGAACTTATCGATCTCTTGGACAACTCTGCGGCGCAGAGTAACGCTGCCAACTTCGTCGAGACCGTCCAACATGACGAGGCTGGGCACGCGATCAAAGATGTCCTGCACAGTCTGCGCCCCCACGGTGAGACCACCACTCTCGTGAGCAAGGAGGTCAGCAATGAAGCACTCAACCGTCGCCTCCCGACCCCGCGGTGCTCTCTTCTTGCGCAGGCTACCGCTCTCGGGGTTGTCCCACGGGTCCATGCCCCCGAGCCAGAGCGCATAGTCGCTCAGGTCCAGGCGTACAGGGAAGCGCGGATGCTCAAGCTTCGGCAAGGAATCGAGCGCTTGCCCCTCGGGAACGAACGAGTTGCGGTGTACTTGGCACACGTACTGGCTGAGGGTCGACTTGCCTTGCCCCGGCGCGCCACGAACGAGAGTGCAAAGTGCTGGGTCCTCCAACAGGTATGTGGCGGCTCCACCGACGCTGCCAAGCGTCTGTGAACCCTTCCCCAAACTGTGCACGCGCCTCGGCGATCCCGCATCTGCCAGGACAGGAACCCCATGACCCCGACCAGCACACCTTCCACACCCCCCACAGCGACCTCAGCCGCCGCGGCGTCCGGCTCGCGGCCCGGGCCCACGGCCGGCCCGCACTCGGTCCACGCCAGCCGGAACCTGCGCCGACGGCGCGGACTGACCGAAGAAGCAGCGATCGCCGCGATCGACCAAGCCTGCCGCCGCCTGCGCCTCCCCACCGTGCGCGCCGTCGTCGACGAAGCCCTCGCCGTCGCGACGAAAGAACAGCTCACCTACCAAGGCTTCCTCGCCGAGCTCCTCCTGGCCGAGGTCGACGACCGCGACCGCCGCTCCAGCGCACGCCGGGTCAAAGCAGCCGGGTTCCCCCGCGACAAGTGGCTCGCCGACTTCGACTTCACCGCCAACCCCGCGATCAACCCCGCCACCATCCACGAACTCGCCACCGGCGACTGGATCCGCCGCGGCGACCCCCTGTGCCTCATCGGGGACTCCGGCACCGGCAAGTCCCACCTGCTCATCGGCCTGGGAACCGCGGCCGCCGAACAGGGCTACCGCGTCCGCTACACCCTCGCCACCAGGCTGGTGAACGAGCTCGTCGAAGCCGCCGACGACAAACAGCTCGCCAAGACCATCGCCCGCTACGGCCGCGTCGACCTCCTGCTCATCGACGAGCTCGGCTACATGGAACTCGACCGACGCGGCGCCGAGCTCCTCTTCCAAGTCCTCACCGAACGCGAAGAGAAGAACGCCATCGCCATCGCCTCCAACCAGTCCTTCTCCGGCTGGACCGACACCTTCACCGACCCCCGCCTGTGCGCAGCCATCGTCGACCGCCTCACCTACAACGGCACCATCATCGAAACCGGCACCCACTCCTACCGACTCGCCCACACCCGCGCACGCAATCAGGTCGGCTGACACCGCCCACTCCCCGCTGGCGGTAGCCGCCGCGGGGCGGCTACCGCCCCCGTGGGTCTGACCAGCCGGGGCGGGGGCTCGCCGTACCCGTCTCCAACACGACTGGCCCCCCGTATGGGGCCTTCACGTGCATCAAATCTGTCAGTGCGCGAGCCCTGCGCGACGTGTGCCGCCGGCACCATCGACCGACCGCACACGACGCGCAGGGGCGGGTCATTCCTTCCCATCGAGGGCGGCTCTGCGGTGGCGCCATTCCGTCTCGTCGATGTCGCCCCGGGCGTACCGCTCGTCGAGGACGGCCAACGCGGTCGACGTGGCGGTGGCCGTGGCTCGCTCGCCGGGCGCGGTCACCAACCAGTAGACGAGCGCGGCGATCCCGCCCCAGAACAGGAGCATCATCGTCATCATGAATACCCAGCCCCAGGACATCTCGTGAAACATCGTGGTGAACATGGCCTCTCCTTCCGGTCGACGGGCGTGTCGATGGACCTATCGAATGCGTTGCAGGTGGAGTTCGTACCGGGACCGTATGAAGAACTGCTCAAGATCGGTCCGAGCATGTTGGCCACCACTCGAGCTCCGGCCACACTGGCGCCATGACCACCGAACCGACCAGCACCCGCGTCCTCGTCGTCGAGGACGAACCCGTTCTCGCGGGAACGGTGGTGAACTATCTGTCGCGAGCCGGGATGGAGGCCCGATCGATTGGTGACGGGCTCAGCGCCGTGGAGGTTGCCAGGTCTTGGTCGCCTGAGGTGATCGTCCTCGACCTGGGGCTTCCGGGCCTGGACGGGGTTGAGGTGTGCCGTCAGGTGCGGACCTTCACGGACTGTTACGTGTTGATGCTCACGGCACGGACGGACGAGGTCGACACCCTGGTGGGCCTGTCGGTCGGGGCGGACGACTACATGACGAAGCCGTTCAGCGCGCGTGAGCTCGTGGCGCGGGTTCAGGTGCTGCTGAGGAGGCCACGCGCCGCGTCATCGGGCCGTTCTGTCGGGCAGGCTCGCCGGGTATTCGGCGAGCTGATCCTCGATCCGGGGGCCCGCGAGGTCACCGTCGCGGGATCCGAGGTGGGTCTGACCCGAACGGAGTTCGACGTGCTGGACGCGTTGTCTGCGCGACCGAATCTCGTGTGGAACCGTCGGCAGCTCATCGACGAGATCTGGGGTGTCGACTGGGTCGGGGACGAGCACCTCGTCGATGTCCACGTCGCTCACCTGCGGAGGAAACTGGGCGACGATTCCGCAAACTCTCGCTTTGTGCGGACGGTGCGCGGCGTGGGCTACCGGATGGGGCAGGGCTAGTGGCGCCGGTCCGGCCGGGGCGCCGGGCCATGCCCCTGTCCCGACGGCTCGTCATGGCTCAGGGGGTCGTGGTCGCGGCGATGGCGTTGTCGGTCGTCGTCGTGGCCGCACTGGTCGCGCCGCCGCTGTTCGACCTGCACATGCGCGAGGCGGGCCACGATAAGCAGCCAGGTGTTCTCGACCATGCTGAGACGGCCTTTCGTGATGCCGGTGTGGTCGGTCTCGGCGCCGGCGTCATCATCGCGGTTCTTGGCGCGGTCGTCGTCAGCGGGCTGCTGACCCGCGGGCTGGGCCGGCACCTCGACGCCCTCGTAGATGGCGCCGAGCGGGTCGGGCATGGGGTGTACAACCAGCCGGTGCCGGCTGTGGGGGGTAGCCGAGAGCTCGATGCCGTCACGGAGGCCTTCAACGACATGGCGGAACGGATCGCGGCCTCGGAGCAGGCACGGCGCCGGATGCTCACCGACTTGGCCCACGAGATGCGGACACCGATCGCGAGCCTGCGGGTGACGGTGGAGGCGCTCGAGGACGGCTTCGTCGACCTCGACGAGCACACCGTGTCGGTCTTTCACGACCAGCTGAGCCGTCTGACCCGACTCGCCTCGGACATCAAGGACGTGTCCGCCGCGGAGGAGGGACGCCTGGACCTGCACCGGGAGCTCGTCGACCTGAGCGAGGTCCTCGCGGCCTCGGGGCGCGCCTTCGGCCCCCAGTACACCGACGCCGGGGTCGTCCTCGACATCGACAGCGGTACGGCATCCGGCCGCCGTGCGCTCGTGCGTGCCGATCGTGCCCGGGTCGGTCAGGTCGTCGACAACCTGCTGCGCAATGCCTTGCAGCACACTCCCTCGGGTGGTCAGGTCAACGCCAGCGCCGACATCCCCGCCGATGCCGGTGAGTGGGTGCGGATCGTCGTGAAGGACACGGGCATCGGCATCGATGCCCACGATCTGGCGCATCTGTTCGAGCGGTTCTACCGGGCCGACACGAGCCGCCCCCACGACAGCCAGACGGGCACGGGGGTCGGGTTGTCGATCTCGAGGGCCATCGCCGTCGCCCACGGCGGCACCTTGACCGCGCACAGCCGGGGTCCGGGCCACGGCGCGACCTTCGTGCTGACCCTGCCGGCCGCGGCAGTTGGTTCGTAGCGTGCGCGCCGTCGCGGTCTTCATCGTTTCTTCGTCCCACGACGACGAGACCCCCGGCACGGCAGCCAGAGGGTAGGGACACCGCTTCGGCGAATCCACCCGCTCCTCGAAGGAGAGCACGATGCAGACCTCGACCCGTCACATGCTTCTCATGTTCGCCCCCGCCGTCGTCATCGCCGGTGTGCTGCTCGCGCTCGGGCGGCCCGTCTCCGACGCGATCATCACCGCCCTGGTCCTGAGCTGCCCACTGCACATGGTCATGATGATCATGGGCGGCCACCAGCACGGCCACCCGTCGACATCCGGACCGGCCGACGCAGCCCGTGAGGGTGCGTCCACCGACGTGCGCGGTTCGCACCTGCCGCACACGCACTGACCACTGCCGACCGGCTCGGCACCCGCTGCTTCCGGCCCCAGGACACCTGCCCGGGGGCCGGCAGCGGCGTCCCCGTCCCGAAGGGGTCCGGCGATCTTCATCGAACCTTCATGACAAGCCCAGGGGAACGTGAACACCTGCCCTCCACGGTGATGACATGACCGCACTCACTCGTCGCCAGATCCTCGCCGGTGGCTTCGGCCTCGCTAGCCTCGGAGCCCTCGCCGCCTGCTCGTCGGGCTCGTCGATGGGCGACATGCCCGGCATGGGCGGCGCGACGACGAGCAGCGCGAGCACCGGGCACGCCATGGGCGCCATCCCCACCGCGACGCCCCTGACCCCCAAGCCCGGCCAGAAGGTCGTCACCGCCACCCTTCGTCCGCGCCCCGTGACGCTCGACCTCGGCGGCATCCACGCGAACACCTGGGCGTACACCGACGAGCTCGGCACCGCCCCCTTCCGTGCCTCCGCGGGCGACCTGCTGCGCATCACCGTCGACAACCAGCTGCCCAGCGACACGAGCGTCCACTGGCACGGCATCCGGGTCCGCAACGTCGCCGACGGCGTGCCCGGCGTCACCCAGCAGCCCATCGCGAAGGGCGCGCGCTACCTGTACGAGTTCGAGGCCCCCGACGCGGGCACCTACTTCTTCCACCCGCACACCGGCGTCCAGATCGACCGCGGCCTGTACGCACCACTCGTCATCGACGACCCCAAGGACAAGGGCGGCTACGACGCCGAGTGGGTCGTCGTCCTCGACGACTGGACCGACGGCATCCCCGGCGGGAAGAACCCCGACACGATCCTCGCCGACTTCCAGGCCAAGACCGGCCCGATCTCGACGGGCATGAACCACGACATGTCCGGCATGGACCACGGCATGGCCTCCCCGCTCGGGGACGCGGGCGACATCGCGTACCCGCACTACCTGATCAACGGGCGGATCCCCGCCGCCCCCAGGACCTTCACCGCCAAGCCCGGCCAGAAGGTCCGCATCCGGTTCATCAACGCCGGCTCCGACACGATCTTCAAGGTCGCTCTCGGCGGGCACACGATGACGGTGACGCACTCCGACGGCTACGCCGTCCAGCCGCAGGACACCAAGGCCCTGTACATCGCGATGGGAGAGCGCTACGACGTCCTCGTCACCCTCGCCGACGGCGCCTTCCCCCTCGCCGCCGCGCCCGAGGGAAAGAAGGGCACACCCGCCCTCGCCGTGGTCCGCACGGGTGCCGGTACAGCCCCAACCCCATCGACCCCGGTCTCCGAGCTTGCCGGTGCCGCTCTCGTCGGGACCTCGCTAACCGCGGCCGACGCCGCGAAGCTGTCCTCGAAGGACCCCGCCCGCACGGTCGATGTCCAGCTCAACGGGCAGATGAAGCCCTACGCGTGGGGCATCAACGGCAAAAAGTTCGGCGAGGACACACCCATGCAGGTGCGCGAGGGAGAGCGGCTGCGGATGCGGATGACGAACATGACGATGATGGCCCACCCCATGCACATCCACGGCCACACCTGGGCCCTGCCCGCCAGCGGCGGGCTGCGCAAGGACACCGTCCTCGTCCTGCCCATGCAGACCGTCGAGGCCGACCTGCAAGCCGACAACCCCGGCACGTGGATGTACCACTGCCACAACATCTACCACGCAGAGCTCGGCATGATGACCAGTCTTCGCTACGCCTGAGGCCCACCCAGCCCCCGGCCCCGACCCTGCGATCGGGCCGACCCACCGCTCACGAAAGACATCCGGATCATGCCCCGACACCTCGCCCTCGCGCTCACGGCTGCTGTGCCCGTGGTTGCGCTCGTCACGGCGTGCGGCGGCTCGGCCGACCCCGGCTCGACCGCCCCGACGACATCGACATCCGTGCAGGGCGCCGCTCCGCCGACCTCGGCGGAGCGCCCGGCTGGTTCGTCCGGTACGCAGCCAGCTGCTGCGGCAACCAGCGGTGGGACCGGTGCGTCGACCGCACCGACGGCCGCGGTGCCCGTCCGGGCCCCGCAGGGCGCACTGCCCGGCGAGCACGTCCACGGGCTCACGCGTGCCGGCGACGGCACGATCCTGCTCGCCACTCACGACGGCGCCTACCGGGGGACGCCCGGCGGTTGGGAGAAGGTGTCGCCGTCGGTCGACCTCATGGGCTTCGTCGCGGTCGGTCCGACGCTCTATGCCTCGGGCCACCCCGGACAGGGCTCCGACCTGCCGAACCCGGTCGGGCTCCTGCAGTCGACGGACCAGGGGAAGACATGGACGTCGATGTCGCGGGCCGGTGAGTCGGACTTCCACGCGCTCGGCGCGGGCAAGGGCCTCATCGCAGGCTTCGACGGCCGGCTGCGCATCAGCACCGACGCGAAGTCCTGGACCGACGTTCAGATCCCCGCAGCACCCTTCGGGCTGGCGGTCTCGCCCGACGGCACGAGGATCATCGCCACGACCCGACAGGGCGCCCTGACCAGCACCGACCGAGGCGCGACGTGGGCCGAGGCATCAGGAACCCAACCGGCCCTGGCCGGGTTCGCGTCCGACGGCATGGTGTACGGGCTCGCTTCCGACGGCGCCCTCACCGCCAGCCACGACGGCGGCACCACCTGGGCGGCGACCGGTGTCACGGTCTCCCAGCCGGTCGCCTTCGCCGTCACCGCGTCCGGCGAGATCCTCGTCGCCACCGCCCAGGGCGTCGTCTCCTCGACCGACGGTGGAAAGACGACCCACCCTGCCTGACGCCGCTCCACCCCGATCGCCGCGGACCGACGTGCGCTCCGGCCCGCCATCCCACCTCACCCCAAGGACGCTCATGACCTCGCGCTCTCGCCGAACCGCCCTCACGATCGCTCTCGCCGCACCCGTGCTCGCGCTCCTGGCCGCCTGCGGTGGCACGAACGGACCCGGCTCCACCTCGTCGACCATCGGATCGCCGACGTCACCGGCATCGTCGACGGCTGCCGCAGCCTCCGCCTCGACGACCATGTCCATGCCGCTGTCCTCATCCGACTCGACGGGCCCGTCGGGCACGACCTCGTCCACCCCCGCGTCGCCGGCGTCGAAGACCGGGCTGACCGGGTCGATCTGGGTCGCGGACGAGAAGGGATCGAGCCTGAGCGTCATCGACGCGGCGACGCTGAAGGTCGCCTCGACGGTGACCGGCGTCCCCGGTCCGCACAACGTCCAGGCCATGACCTCGATGCCGATGATCTGGGCGACGAGCAGCAGCAGCGGCGGATCGGCCGTCATGCTCGACGCCGCGTCCCTCGCGCAGCACGGCGTCGTCAAGGTCGGGTCCCACCCGGCGCACGTCGTCGCCAGCGCGGACGGCATGACCGCGTACGTGTCGAACTCCGGTGACGGCACCATCTCCGTCATCGACGCCATGCAGATGAAGGTCGTCGCGACCATCCCTGTCGGCCCCAAGGCGCACGGCATGCGGCTCAGCCCGGACGGCAAGACCCTCGTCGTCGCCGACATGGGCCGCACCACTCTGAGCGTCATCGACACCGCCTCCCGGAAGGTGGCCGGCACCGTCGAGGTCGGCAAGGCACCCGCCCAGGTCGCCTTCTCCCCCGACGGGAGGTTCGTGTACGCGTCCCTGAGCGGCGAGAACAAGCTCGCGAAGGTCGACCTGGCCTCCCGCACGCTCGTCGGTACGGTCCCGGTCGGCCCCGGCCCCATCCAGACCTTCGTCACCCCCGACGACCGGTACGTCCTCGTCGCGAACCAGGGCACGCAGGACAAGCCGGGCGACACCGTCTCGGTCGTCGACACGAAGACCCTCACCGTGACGAAGACGATCACGACAGGGAAGGGCGCCCACGGCATCGTGATCGCCCCGAACGGTCGCTACGCCTTCGTCACGAACACCTACGCCGACTCCGTCTCCGCGATCGACCTCACGACCCTCGCCGTCACCGCCACGATCCCCGTCAAGGCCGGCCCCAACGGCATCAGCTACTCCAGCACCGTCGTCACGCCCCGCCCCGACGTCGCCGTGACGATGGCCCCTGGCAATAACGGACACGACGGCCACCACTGACGCGAAATACCCCCATGGGGTATCCGGTTGACACGGGTACTCACGCGACCAAGGAGCGGTCATGACCAGCCACGACCACGAGAACGACCCAGACGCGACGTCCCTGATGACGGATGAGGGGTCGGGGCGCGGACGCTACACCTGCCCGATGCACCCGGACGTCCCCCGCGACGTTCCCGGCCGGTGCCCCCGATGCGGCATGAACCTCGTCGCCGCCAGCGCCGACGACGCGGCCGGAGACGGCGACGCATCCCATGAGCACCACCACGGTGCCAGCGCTCCTCAGCCCACGGACCACGGCGACGCAGCCACGCAGACTCCGCCGTCCGCCGGGAGTCCGGCCATAACCGCGGACGTGGAGTACACGTGCCCGATGCACCCCGAGATCCGGCGTGACGCACCTGGCTCGTGCCCGATCTGCGGGATGGCCCTCGAGCCCGTCACCGTGAGCCTCGACGACGGCCCCAGCCCCGAGCTGCGCGACATGACGCGCCGGCTGTGGGTGGCGGCCCCGCTGTCCCTGGTCATCCTGGTCGTCGCGATGGCCCCGCACCTGCTCGCCGGCCCATCGATGCTCATGGAGGGGCGTACCTGGCAGTGGGTCCAGCTCGCCCTGTCCGTCCCCGCTGTGTGGTGGGCCGGCTGGCCCTTCTTCGTTCGGGGCGTCGCCTCGGTGCGGGCCCGCTCGCTCAACATGTTCACCCTGGTCGCCCTCGGCGTGTCCATGGCGTGGCTCTATAGCGTCGTCGCCGTCCTCGCGCCGGGCCTCTTCCCACCCACCCTGCGTCAGGTGGACGGCACCATCGGTGTGTACTTCGAGGCCGCCGCCGTCATCGTCGCCCTTGTCCTCGTCGGCCAGGTCCTCGAGCTGCGCGCCCGGGAGAAGACCTCCGGCGCCATCCGCGCCCTCCTCGAGCTGGCCCCCGCCACCGCGCGCCGGGTCGGCCCCGACGGCACCGAGGTTGAGGTCGCCATCGACGAGCTCCATACCGGTGACCAGGTCCGTGTCCGCCCCGGCGAGAAGGTCCCCGTCGACGGAATCGTCGCCAGCGGAGCCGCCTTCGTCGACGAGTCCATGATCACCGGTGAGCCCGTCCCCGTCGAGAAGTCGACCGGCGAAGCTGTCGTCGGCGGGACGATCGCCCAGGGCGGCTCCCTCGTCATCGAGGCCACCGGCCTCGGGGCCGACTCCGTCCTGTCCCGCATCGTCGCCATGGTCGCCCAGGCCCAGCGCTCTCGCGCACCGATCCAGGGCCTCGCCGACCGCGTCGCCGCCTGGTTCGTTCCCGCCGTGATCCTCGTGGCCGTGGCCTCGTTCGTCGTCTGGCTGCTCGTCGGCCCCCAGCCGCGCCTGACCTACGCGATCGTCGTCGCCGTATCCGTCCTGATCATCGCGTGCCCATGCGCCCTCGGCCTCGCCACCCCCATGTCGGTCATGGTCGGCGTCGGGCGTGGAGCCAGTGAGGGCGTCCTCGTGAAGAACGCCGCGGCCCTGGAACGCATGGAGAAGGTCGACACCGTTGTCGTCGACAAGACCGGCACCCTCACCCGAGGTCGCCCCTCCCTCACCACGACCCTCTCCCTGACCGGCATGGCCCCCGAGCGAGCCCTCGGGCTCGCTGCGGCCGCCGAGGCCGGGTCCGAGCACCCCCTCGCCCGCGCCATCGCCACGGCAGCGCCCACGCCCGCCCACCCCCTGCTCGTCACAGACTTCACCGCCCACCCCGGCGGCGGCGTCACAGCAAGCGTCGACGGAAACGCCGTGACCCTCGGTAGCCCGGCCTTCCTCGCCACCCGTGGCATCGACACTGTCGACATCACCAACCAGATCGAGCAGCTCCGCTCCACCGGAGCCACCGTCGTGGCCTTCGCTGTCGACGGCATCACCGCAGCCCTGTTTGCCATCGAAGACGAGATCAAGGACACGACACCCCAGGCCATCACCCAGCTCCACGACCAGGGCCTGCGCGTGGTCATGCTCACCGGCGACAATGCCACCACCGCCCGCGCCGTCGCCGCCCGCCTCGGCATCGACGAGGTCGAGGCCGACGTCCTGCCCGACCAGAAGCACGAGGTCGTCCGACGCCTCCAGGGCGCCGGCCACGTCGTCGCCATGGCCGGAGACGGCGTCAACGACGCACCCGCCCTCGCCGCCGCCGATGTCGGCATCGCCATGGGCACCGGCACCGACATCGCCATCGAGTCTGCCGGACTGACCCTGCTCGGCGGCGACCTCACCGGCATCGTCCGCGCCCGCCAGCTCTCCAGAGCCACCATGCGCAACATCCGCCAGAACCTCGTCTTCGCCTTCGTCTACAACGTCGTCGGCATCCCCCTCGCCGCCGGCATCCTCTACCCCACCCTCGGCTGGCTCCTCTCTCCGATCATCGCCGCCGCCGCCATGGCCCTATCCTCCGTCAGCGTCATCACGAACGCACTGCGCCTCCGGAGGGTCCGCTGACGCCCCTCACCAGGCCGTCGAGCACAACGCAGGGGGTCACGCACCCGACTCAAGCCGCGCTACAACCAATGAAGTCCGGATCCCGTCCCCCCGCAACTCAGCCCCGGGGCACGTTGCCCGCGCGAAGCGCGGGGCGGGATCTCGCCGCTCATCGCGAACAATCAGCGCGTCGGGATCGCACCCGTCACCGACTGAGCCACGAGACACAGGCGCATCCCGTGGGTCCTGCTGTCTCTCAGGTGGGGCCGAATCACACCGTCATTGCGGGGCCAATTCGGCTTGACATAGCCAACCTAGGCTGGCCCGAAGTCCAGAGCGGCGCGGTAGGCGTCGATGAAGGTTGCGACGCCATTAGGGAAAGTCGCCTCGCCGCAGGCCGCCCCGGCGGGCATGCCGAACAGGTGGCGGGTCCACGCGCGAAGCGGGAGCGAGAGATGGACGAGGCACGACGGGTGTTCGGTCTCCCACCCGCGAAGAAGCCTGCACGCGAGCTCAGGACCTACGGCTTCGGTGGCAGCGTGACGGCTTCTCGCTGACCGTTCCTGTGGCGCGACTCCGCGCGAGGGGTCAAACCACGGGGAGGAAGGCGTTGAGTCGCCGCATCAACTCCTCGGCCCGGTCCAGCGTCGAAGTGGCCAGGGACGCCTTGCCAAGCGCCCCGCGCATCAGGGCACCCGCAGGGGCGTAGTGGTTGAACTGTCCACCGTTGATGCCTTCCGCTGCAAAGTACTCCTGGACTCGACTGGTGAGCCGGTCTCCCTTGGGGATATCGGAGGCGACAACCTTACGGCCCTTCAAAACTCCTTGGTATGACTCGTTGACCAACTTCAGATAGACGGCATCAGTGAAGAGGTCCTCCAGGTCAGCCTCCTGCTTGTTGAGGACTTCGCCCACCTGGACGATCCCCGTGTTCCCAAGACGGCCCAGTTCCTTCAGGCGCTGGATCGTCTTGGCCTCCTTGGGCGAGGAGTCCGTCAGCACCGCAACGTTCATCTTGTTGGCCCCGAAGAGGGAGAGGAAGGAGGGCAACTTCGAGATGCCGCCTCCGGGAGTCACTACCCAGCGGGGATCGAGGCCCTCCCTACCCTGCGACCGCAGCGCTTCGCTGAGGTGGGTCAGGAAGACCACATCGGATGGCCCTTCGACCAGAAGCACGTTGGGCCCCACCCACAGCGTCTGTGTGAGGTCGACTCCCATCGCGGCCATGAGTGGGAACACCGTGTCACTGTCAGCCTTCAGGACGTCTGCCGAGACGGTCGTGCCGCCATCCTCGCGGTCCTCCACCGTGCGTACGCGATGCATCCTCTGCGGGTCGACCATGAACGGCGAGTGCGTCGTGAAGAGCACCTGGTGCCCGGGAGCCAGTCGCTCGTCAAGGAAGCGCAGGAGGTCTGCCTGCGCCTTTGCGTGAAGACTCAGGCCTGGCTCATCGAGCAGGAGGATCAGGGGACGGCTCGACTCCTGCTCGATCTCGGAGAAGTAGGCGAGGAACGAGAAGAACCATACGAAGCCGCGCGAGCGCTCATCGAACGGGACCGTCACGTTGTGCTTCTGGTTGAGCACCCGAATCTGGATCGTCGGCCCTGGGTAGGG
The DNA here is from genome assembly GCF_002479615.1 of Arsenicicoccus sp. UBA7492. NCBI lineage: Bacteria > Bacillati > Actinomycetota > Actinomycetes > Micrococcales > Intrasporangiaceae > Arsenicicoccus > Arsenicicoccus sp. UBA7492. Next base: position 14,276 of record NZ_DLOE01000002.1, read on the forward strand.
ACCCGTTGTCGAACTACCTACCCGCAACTGGACGCGCAGGTTCGTGTTCTGCGACCAGTAGGTGAAGACCTCTTCTGTGATCCCGTTGGAGGCGTTCTCCACGTCGCGGATGAGGTGCTCGTCGCTCTCCGGGTTGATGAAGTCCTCCGGCTCGACGCTCGCCAAGTGGAGCAGCGATAGAAAGGCGCGCTCGCCCCGGCTCAGGTCTTCAGCGTCACGGTGGGCGATGAGTTCCTTCACGTTGATCTCGCCCGGCATGGAGTCGTACTCACCGAAGTAGACGAACTTCGGGCGTCGCTGAATCAGGAGGTCGATCACACCCAGCATGGGAGACGACTTCCGCCACTTGGCCACCCGAGCCAGCACCTCGGTTGCCTCGGTGTTCGGGTCCTCCAGTCCCTCCAAGACCTCAACCAGTCCGCTCACCGATTTGGAGCCCTTGGCAGCCTTCTGTGGACCAGCGGGAAGGTCAAGGTCACGCGCGAGATGACGTACGACGGCTTCCTCGTCCAGCCCCACTGCCCAAGTGCTGCTGCCGTCGTAGAGCGTCGTCACCGTGATCGTCCTGGATGACAGCGCGCTCTCACCCATCCAGTCCTCCACCGACTGGACATCGCCGTCATCGAGGAGGTAGGTCAGGGTAGTGACCTTCATTTTCCCCTCGGCCTTCCGCCTCTCGCTCGTGCGCGTCGTGGGATAGTCGAGCCCTTCATCGAAACTGGCACCGTCGTGAGAGTGACTCTTGTTGAGCGCCTGGAGCACCGCTGTCTTGCCGGACTCGTTCTTCCCGACGAGGCAGGTCACGTCCGGCTCGACCTCGAACGCGTCCATCTCCTCGATGCTGCGATACCGACGGATCGCCACCTTCAGCAACTTCATGGTGTACCCCATCCTCTGCGCGAACCTGTTGAGTCGAAGCCTACGGCGGGGGTCCGACAAACTGCGCGGTCCTGGCTCCCGCACTCACGGGGCCAACCCAGTGACTCGCGGTCGGGACTGCTGCAGGGGTAGGTGACAGCCGATCTGTGGTGCCGTCTGGTGCCACGGGAGAGGATGTGCTTCATGCCCAAGCCCCACCCCAAGGAGTTCCGCGAGGACGTCGTGCGCGTGGCTCGCAACCGTGAGCCTGGTGTGACGTTGAAGTCGATCGCGGTGGATTTCGGGATCAGCGAGTCCTGCCTGACGAACTGGATGTCCGCCGCTGCGATCGAGGACGGCACCCGCCCCGGTGTCACACAGGCCGAGCATGAGCAACTGCGCGAGGCGAAGAAGCGGATCCGGTTGCTGGAGCAGGAGAACGAGGTCCTGCGCCGCGCGGCGGCGTACCTCTCCCAGGCGAACCTGCCGGGAAAATGATGTACCCGCTCGTCCGTGAGCTCGCCGCCGACGGGATCCCCGTCGTGGTGACGTGCCGGGTCCTCAAGATCGCCCGCCAGCCCTACTACCGATGGGTCAAGAACCCCGTCACCACAGCCGAGTGCGCGCAGGCGTACCGGGCGAACGCGCTGTTCGACGCCCACCGTGACGACCCCGAGTTCGGATACCGGCTCCTGGTCGACGAAGCCCGCGAGCACGGCGGGCAGGTCATGTCCGACCGGACGGCGTGGGCGATCTGCTCGGACAACGGCTGGTGGAGCGTGTTCGGCAAACCCCGCAGGGGCCGTCACCGCCGGCCGGGACCGCCGGTGCATGACGATCTCGTCAACCGCCAGTTCACCACCTTGGCGACCGGCCCCAACCAGGTGTGGTTCACCGATATCACCGAGCACAAGACCGGTGAGGGCAAGCTGTACATGTGCGCGATGAAGGACGCCTGGTCCGGGCGCATCGTCGGATACTCCATCGACTCGCGCATGAAGGCCCGCCTGGCCGTGAACGCCCTGGACAACGCCGTCGCCGCTCGCGCAGCGGCCGGCATGCCCGTGGCCGGGTGCATCGTCCACGCCGACCGCGGATCGCAGTTCAGGTCAACAAAATTCATCACCGCGCTGCGCCGTCACGGGCTACGCGGGAGCATGGGCCGCGTCGCGACGTGCGCCGACAACGCAGCCATCGAGAGCTTCTGGGCGCTCCTGCAGAAGAACGTCCTGAACCGTCACCGCTGGGCCACCCGTGAGCAGCTGCGGACCGCGATCGTCACCTGGATCCACCGGACCTACCACCGGCGTCGTCGTCAAGCCCGACTCGGCCGATTGACCCCCATCGAGTACGAGACCATCATGGCCACCACCACCCCTCAGACCGCGCCCGCGGCCTGACACACCAACTGTCACCTACCCCTGCAGCAGTCCC
>NZ_DLOE01000030.1:0-17418 GCF_002479615.1 Arsenicicoccus sp. UBA7492
TTGGGAGACACGCCCTAGGAGCAGATCCGCCGCATGGTCGGTCAGCACTCTGTTGTGCTCTTCAGGCATCTTGCGGTTGAAGGATCGAAGGCCTGCCTCGAGGTGGGCGATCGGTAGCTGGAGTTTCACTGCAGCCAAAGCCGCGGCGACCGTGGAGTTGGTGTCCCCGTAGACCAGCGTCCAATCGGGGCTCAGCCGGTGCAACTGCTCGTCCAGCTTGGCGAGCATCGCCCCGGTCTGGGCGCCGTGCGACCCGGACCCCACCCCTAGGTGAATGTCGGGGGCACGGATGCCCAGCTCGGCAAAGAAGACGTCCGAGAGGGCGCGGTCATAGTGCTGGCCGGTGTGGATGATCACGTGCTCGACGTCCGGCGCATGATTCATGGCGTGGTCCACCGGCGCCAGCTTTACGAACTGAGGCCGTGCTCCGACCACACTGACGACCCTCATGTAGCTGTCCTCCTGAATGTCGTCGCCTCTCAGCGAGACGAGCGGGTTCCGGCTGACAGTCACCATATGTCACATTCGACTACTTGCTGTAACGTATGGGACGTCTATCCGGGTGGGCCGTGCGCACGCGCGAGCCGAAGAGAGCTGGAGCGCTGTGAACGTCACTGTCGTTGGTCTTGGCAAGATCGGCTTGCCCCTTGCTGTCCAGTTCGCGCGATCCGGGTTCAAGGTGCTGGGCGCTGACGTGAACCAGGCGACGGTTGCTCAGGTGAGCTCAGGTGTCGAGCCGTTCCCGGGCGAAGATCACCTGGCCACCTACTTGAACGAGGTGGTTGCCGCCGGTCGACTTGAGGCCACCACGGACACCGCGGCTGCGGTGTCCGAGTCGGAGTACGTCGTCGTGGTGGTCCCGCTCTTCGTCGACGACGAGGCCCGGCCCGACCTCGGCTGGATGGACTCGGCTACGGATGACATTGCACGCGGCCTTCGGGCCGCCCGCGGCACGACGGTCATCTACGAGACGACGCTGCCCGTGGGCACCACCCGGAACCGATGGGCCCCGCGCCTCGAGGCGGGATCGGGACTGACCGAGGGCGAGGACTTCCACCTGGTCTTCTCTCCCGAGCGGGTTCTCACCGGTCGAGTCTTCGCCGATCTGCGCAAGTACCCCAAGCTGGTGGGAGGTCTGTCCTCGGAGGGCGCGCGGCGCGCCACCGCGTTCTACGAGAAGGCGCTGCAGTTCGACGCGCGCCCCGACCTGCAGCGCCCTAACGGCGTCTGGGACCTGGGGTCGGCCGAGGCTGCCGAGATGGCCAAGCTGGCGGAGACGACCTACCGCGACGTGAACATCGGTCTGGCTAACCAGTTCGGGCGTTTCGCTGCGTCCCACGGGATCGACGTCTTCCAGGTCATCGAGGCCTGCAACTCCCAGCCCTACAGCCACATCCATCGCCCTGGGATCGCGGTCGGTGGGCATTGCATCCCGGTCTACCCGCGGCTGTACCTGTGGAACGACCCGGACGCCACCGTCGTGCGAGCAGCGCGTGAGGCGAACAAGGCGATGCCGGCTTACGCAGTCGGCCTCGCGGTGGGTGCCATGGGTGGCTCTCTCGCCGGCGCTAAGGTCGCCGTGCTCGGCGCGTCATATCGGGGCGGGGTCAAGGAGACCGCGTTCTCCGGCGTGTTCGACACCGTCGCCGCGTTGCGCGAGGCAGGCGCTGGGGTGGTCGTCCACGACCCGATGTACTCCGCCGAGGAGATCCGTGGATTCGGATGGGAGCCGTACGAGCTGGGCCGGTCGGTCGACGCCGCCGTCCTGCAGGCCGACCACGCGGAGTATCGCGACCTCGAGCTGGCTGACCTGCCCGGTGCCCGGGTGGTCATCGACGGTCGGAACGTCCTCGACCCGACAAGGTTCGAAGGCGTGCGCGTCATCTCCATCGGTCGTCCGGAGCAGGAGGTGGCCCGGTGACCTCGAGGGAGGGTGTCAGGATCGTCGACTCCGCCGATGTGGCCGACTCTGCGGTCATCGGCGCCGGTTCCAGCGTCTGGCACCTGGCCCAGGTGCGGGAGGAGGCCGTCCTCGGGGAGGGGTGCATCGTCGGTCGCGGAGCGTATGTCGGGACGGGCGTGCGAATGGGCCGCCACTGCAAGCTGCAGAACTACGCCCTGGTGTACGAGCCTGCGGTGCTGGAGGACGGAGTCTTCGTCGGACCCGCGGCGGTGTTCACCAACGACCACTACCCCCGATCGGTGACTCCGGACGGCGACCTCAAGCGGGGCGACGACTGGGAGGCCGTGGGCGTCACCTGCCGGGAGGGTTCCTCCATCGGCGCCCGCGCGGTGTGCGTGGCACCCGTGACGATCGGGCGCTGGGCGATGGTCGCTGCGGGGTCCGTCGTCACCAAGGACGTCCCCGACTTCGCGCTGGTCGCCGGCGTCCCCGCCCGCCGCATCCGCTGGGTCGGGAGGGCCGGCGAGTCCCTGGAGCAGACGGGTGACCACGAGTGGACGTGCCCGCGCACCGGAGAGCAATACCTCGAGCACGACGACACCCTCACGGAGGCCAGCTGATGTCCGACTTCATCCCCCCTGCCAAGCCGCTCATCGGTGAGGAGGAGATCGAGGCCGTCACGCGCGTGATGCGCTCCGGGATGGTGGCGCAGGGGCCCGAGGTCAAGGCGTTCGAGGAGGAGTTCTCGGCGCACTTCCACCTCGACCGCGAGTGCGTCGCGGTCAACTCCGGGACCTCCGGCCTACACCTCGGACTCCTGTCCGCGGGAGTGAAGCCCGGCGACGAGGTCATCGTGCCGTCCTTTACCTTCGCCGCGACAGCCAACTCGGTCGCCCTGACCGGGGCCACCCCTGTCTTCGCCGACATCGAGCCGGACACCTTCTGCCTGGACCCCGAGTCGGTGGAGGCATCCATCACCGACCGCACCGTCGCGATCATGCCGGTCCACCTCTACGGCCACCCAGCCTCGATGGACCGCCTGCTCGAGGTGGCAAAGCGGCACGGCCTGAGAGTCTTCGAGGATGCTGCTCAGGCCCACGGCGCGTCGTTGCACGGGACCCCGGTCGGAGCGTTCGGTGACTTCGGGATGTTCAGCCTGTACCCCACGAAGAACATGACCTCCGGCGAGGGCGGCATGATCTCCTGCGCCAGCGACGAGATCGTGCGCCTGGCGCGGCTCTACCGCAACCAAGGCATGGAGAAGCAGTACCACAACGAGGTTGTCGGCTTTAACTGCCGGATGACGGACATCCACGCCGCGATCGGGCGCGTGCAACTCACCAAGGTCGACGATTGGACCCAGACGCGTCAGGAGAACGCCGCCTTTATGTCCGAACACCTGGAGGGTGTCACGCCTCCGCCGGTGCGCGAAGGCGCCGTCCACGTGTACCACCAATACACGATCCGCGTGCCGGAAGGACGGGACCACTTTGCGAAGGCGCTGAAGGACGAGCACCACATCGGATCCGGGATGTTCTACCCCGTTCCCAACCATGAGCTGAAGCCCTTCCAGGTGGACGTCGACCTGCCCGAGACGGCCAAGGCAGCGGCCGTGTGCCTGTCCCTCCCGGTGCACCCGAGTGTCGACCGGGCCGGGCTAGAGCGCATCGTCACCGCGGTCAACACTCTCGCAAAGGCAGGTGCCTGACATGACCGACAAGAAGCCTCGGGTTGAGACCGCAGAGCGTCGTCGGCCGGGCAACCGTGAGGACCGGCTCCGCGCGGGCCTCATCGGACTCGGCATGATGGGTCGGCACCACGCCCGCGTCCTGGGCTCGCTCGACGGCGTCGACCTGGTGGCCGTCGCCGACGAGTCCGGCGACCCGCACGGTGTCGCGGGTGGGCGCTACCTGGTCTCCTCCCTGGACGAGCTCCTCGAGTACGACCTCGACTACTGCGTCGTCGCCGTGCCCACCGTCCTGCACGAGCCCGTGGGTCTCCAGCTTGCTGAGGCCGGCGTCCACGCGCTCATCGAGAAGCCGCTCGCCCACGACGTGACATCCGCGGAGCGTCTGGCGCGGGCGTTCGAGGAGAAGGGCCTGATCGGCGCCGTCGGGCACATCGAGCGCTACAACCCCGCACTGCAGGAAGCTCGCCGCCGCATCGAGGCGGGGGAGCTCGGTCGAGTCTTCCAGGTCGCAACCCGACGCCAGGGCCCTTTCCCGGGCCGCATCGCTGACGTGGGGGTGGTCAAGGACCTCGCCACGCACGACATCGATCTCACGGTCTGGGTCACGCAGCAGGAGTTCGTCAGCATCTCTGCGCGTACGGCCTTCCGCTCCGGGCGCGAGTACGAGGATCTGGTGGCCGCGGTCGGCACCCTGGCTGACGGCACCGTGACGAGCCACCTCGTCAACTGGTTGTCCCCGCTCAAGGAGCGGACGACCGTGATCACCGGCGAGAAGGGCGCGTTCATCTGCGACACACTCACGGCCGACCTGACCTTCCACGCCAACGGCACGACTGCCACGACGTGGGACGAGGTCGCTCGCTTCCGCGGTGTGAGCGAGGGCGACATGATCCGCTACGCGATCTCCAAGCCAGAGCCCCTACGCACCGAGCACGAGAACTTCCGCGATGCCGTCATGGGCAAGGAGGCGGACGTCGTCACGATGCGCCAGGGTCTCGCCACCGTGCGTGTGGCGGAGGCGATGATCTCCGGAGCCCAGGTCGGTACGACCGCAACTACCCAGACGGCGAGCGCGTAATGCGTCCGCGCAACAGGGCCCATGGACGCATCGACATGGCGGGGTGGGCGCAGGCTAGTCTCATCGAACCCGCATCCGAGACGCGAATGTTTGAAGGGGCGGGACCACGTAGTGGCCTCTTTCTCCAGCCCGGAATGCGGACCCCAGAGACCAGTTTGCATTCATGTGTGGGTGCAGATCCCAAGGTGTCAATGTGCGCCAATCCATAATCCGCAGAGGCGGGTCGCGGCTCCCAGCTCCCAGCGGGCATGGCCCCAACGCATGGACGGAGAAGGGGATGGTGGCGAATGCGCGATCGACCGCGAGATCCCGGCTTCCAACGCAAAGGCGAGGACACGGCACTCGGGCGGGCCACACTGTCCCGCTTGCGCAACATCTGGCTCTTGCCGCTGCCCTTGTGCTCCCCACTCTGGCCTACTTGACAATTTGGATATCGCCTCGGCCGGGCGCAGAAGGGCAGTGGCACGCTTACCGCGTCCTGACGCTCATTCTCGCCTCGCTTGGTCTTGTGACCCTCCCCCGCACCTGGTCTCACCTTGGAAACTTTTCACGGCTGGGGGTCGTGCTCTGCTTGTTGGTGGCTGTGCAGGCTTTGGCCTGGGCTCCCTTCTCGAGCCCCGACAGCATGACGAGGGCCCTAGCACACGCCATGGGGGCGCTCGGGGGGTTTGGCCTCATAGTTCTGATACGAGACCAGACCCACCGGCTCCGCTGGCTGATTTATGGTCTTGCAATTGCGGCGGGAGTGGTGGGGGTCATCGCACTTTTCGAGTATGTGACCGGAATCCATTTGCCGCAACGAGCCGATAGAGCCTGGGTATTTGGCAATGCCCTGGGGGCCACCTTTAACAACCCTAACAACTTTGCCGCGCATATATCCCTAATGATAGGGGCGCTCGTCGGCGTAGGTGCTCGCCATCCCTTGGCCCGCGTCCCGGTTGCGGCGATCGTCGGCACGTTGCTGTTAGCGAACGTCATGACATACAGCAGAACGGCCTGGTTTACACTCGCACTCTGTCTAGTAGTTATAGCCGTGGTCACCTCGGCCGGGAGAATTTCCCGAATGATACCAAAGTTGATCCTCTTTGGGACAATTCCTGCTGTTCTATGGCTTGTAATGGGAGGAATGTCGTCCGAGTATTCGCAGAAGGTCCTTAGCGGCAGCGGCCAGAGCAACCTCCTTCGAATTGAGTTGGTCCTGCAGGCGCTTGGGGTCCTGATTGACTCCCTCGGCGTCGGAATTGGGCCAGGACGCATCGAGGAAATGACCCTTCATACGTCCCTGGGGCTGGCGGGGGTGTCGGACGTACATAACTCAATCCTGGAGATGGGAGTTGCGTACGGTCTGATTCCAGCCGTTGTGCTCGTGTACATCATGCTAGGAGGCGCGAAGGCATGTCTCAAGGGAGCTAAGAGGAATAGAATGTTCACGGCCGCAGGGCTTGGTGCCGCTTCTTCCCTGACGCTCGGCGCATTCGTGGCCAGTTCGGTTGTGGGTGAGGCTGCTTGGTGGCTCGCCCTAGGGGCAACGGCACTCGCCGCGGACGCCATTGCGGGCGGCGTGGATGAAAGCTAGTCACACTGCGCGACGACTCGTGCTATGGAGTGTAACGGGAATCGCCGCGCAGGGGCTATCGAGGCTGTCTACGAATGTTCTAATTGGGCGTGTGGCCGGCGTCGAGTCCCTCGGTCACGTGAGTACCATTTCAGCGGCGGCCTTCGGGGCGGCGCTCTTGGGCCCGACGGCGATAGCCGCTGCTCAGACCAAGTTTGTTGCTCACATGGAGGGCCGCGGAGAGATCGATTCCGCTCGGGCCATGGCCCAGACCCTCTCCTCGTGGTCCTTCTTATCAGGGGCCATTCTGAGCGTTGTAGTGGGCCTATGGCTCGGAGTCCCCCTTGGGGTGAGCGACGCGCTCGTCGGCCTGTGCCTGACTTTGGGGGCCTGCGGCTATGCCATGGGCAGAAGCGTTTGCTTCCTCGAGGGGCGGAACGAGGCTGGGGCCCGCTGGGAGGTATTGATGGGTGTTTTTGGCTTGACGGGGGCAGGCATAATGGCATGGCTGGGCGCGGAGGGGGGATTGCTGCTTATTCCTCAGGCCCTCGCCTTGAACGCGTACGCTGCACATTTTAATCGGCCAAAGCGGCGGGTCCGAGCTCTTCCTCGCGAAATCGTAGAATTTGTATTCTTGAGCACCGTGGCAGGGCTAGCGAGTGCTGGTGTCTTTCACCTAACCATCCTTGCAGCCCGACTCGACGGCGATTCCCTAGCCGCGGGTCTTGCTTCCGCGGCGCTAGCCGTCAGTACGCCGTTGTCCTTTATCGCCGGAGCCGTAACGTCAGTCCTCTATCCCCGTTTGGCCCGATCCGTGGGAGCACAAGATATCGCCGCTGGGCTCGCTCTCGCTAGACGGGCGGCCCTAGGGCTTGCATCGGTCCTCTTGCCCCCCGTATTTCTTGCTACATACTTCGCCCCAGACTTTTTGAGCGCAGTTTGGGGTAAACCGTTCACGGCGGCCGCGGAACTGGTGGCACCGATGGCGGCGGGTATCGTGGCCACCGCCGTGGCCGCTCCGGAGGTGGCTATGCTAACGGCCAGCTCGCGTTCAGGGGTGCGCCAGTCCACCGTGGCAAGCATCGGCGGCACAGCCATTGGAATCGTTCTTTGGGTTATGGCTCTGTGGATGCCGGGTAGTCAATTGACTTTGATTTCCTATGGGTACATGGTGTCCATGTCTCTGACAGCGATTGCTTCGACCGTAATTTTGGCACGAAGGATCGCTGCAACTACCTTGTACGCGGCAGGGGCCTGTGCGGTCATTCTGGCTGCTCCCGTCGCAAGGGGTCTGACGCCCTCGGAGTATGAGGCCGCTGTGGGCGTCGCAGCGGGTGGCGCACTCTTAGCGGCGTCGCTCTGGGCCGTGCGAGGGCGTGCTGCTAAAGGATCGACCCTATATTCTCTTGTTCGACGTTAGTCATGAATTGCCTGAGTACGAGCGCGGCGGCCCGACCATCGTGCACTCGTCGTGCGTAAGAGGGGCCGCTTTCGGCGACGTCACGGAATCGCTCTGGGGCTCGAAGGACACGCCTGAGGATCGGTTCGACAGTTGTGGGAGTGGCGTCAATGATGGGAACGTCTAACCCTATGAGATCCCTGGTTCCGAGAACCGAGGATAGGGTGAGCCGTCCAGCGGCCATGGCCTCAACCGATGTCGCTCCGTATGAATCGCATCGGATCTGATCGATGACGATGTCCACGCCCTTTAGAGTCTCGATAAAGTCCTCATGAGGCATTTGCGCGGGCTCTACCGCCTCGATCAATCCCTCACAATGAAGTTGCCTCAGGACCGGGCTGATTACCTCAGTCCCCTTGATTGCCGGCTTGCGCCGCGTGGGAAGGTGCAGAACACGAGGAAGGCGATTACCGGAAAAGATGGGCTCGGCATTTTGGAAAGCGCTGACGTTGACCGTCAATGGAAGCCATGTTGCATCAGGCACATCATGGAGAAGGTCCGGAGTCGATACAAATACCGGAAGGTTGTTCTTCCGAATGATGCGCAAATTTGTGGCGGTCAGTCTCATTGTTTGAGCGAGGTATTTCATGCCCCCCGTTCTCCACCATGAGTGGGGTACTCGTGAGAGGTGCCTTACGGGATTACGCACGTCCGATCCATGACAAGCTAGGGCTAGCCATTTTCCGCACTGTTGGAGTTCGTCGATGTCGCGTTGGAAGTCTCCGGACCATCGCCCTCCGGTGAGGGGAAGAAAGCCATCCAGGCATACATGGGAAGCGGCTTGAACAGCGGACTGAATGGCGGGATCGGTGATCGGTTGCCGCCTGTTTTTAGATCCGGCCATTGGTGAAAGGCGGCGATCTACTGGAAAGGAAAAATTTGAGGTCCTTGAGAATGACCAGGAGGGCACCTGGAGTTCGCGCCTAACTGCGGCAGCCCAGGCGGTGGCCTGGCCTGCATAGTTGGCGGGTCCGATAGCCAGAGCCCGCCGCGCATACCCTCTATGCTGCGCTAGCGGTAGAGGGCAACCGTCAGCTGGTTCGGTTGTTGGGGTGGCGTCACTGGAGCTCACGAGCCTCTCCTCTCGCTGAAAGCAAGCAGGTGCTGTTCGAGGGCGTCAAGCTGTGACTCCCAGGAATAGTGGTCTATGAACGCCTGCCTTCCGCGGCTTCCCATGGCGGCAGTTTCGTCGGGATGGGTTGCGATCTGCATAAGTTTGGCGGCAACGTCGTGAGGGTTTTCGAAGTCTGCGGTTAGGCCACATCTGTAGCTTTCAATGATTTGAACGATTTCGGGTGAATAGCTCGGCGCGATTACGGCGATACCCGAGGCCATGTATTCGAACAACCGGTTCGGCAGGCTCGCCTCTCCCAGTACGCGACCATAAGATATGAGACCAGCCGAGCAGGATCCGAGCACCTCGGGCATCCTGTCGTGCGGCAAGCCAGCCATCAGTTTCACGTGACTGGCCAGATATGGGCTTCGTAGACTCTGCTCGAGTTCATAGTCGAAAGGTTGGTCCGTCGGTGATGGCCGTGTGATGAACACCACTCGTGGCCCTTGGTCGTCGGGGAGTTGGCGTAATGCTTCTAGGACGACGTGGGTTCCGTTTGTTGACACGGCTTTTCCGTGCATGACACGTGCCTGCGCCGCTGTGGGATTCGGCTGGTGCTGCCTCTCGGCAAAGGACCGGGGCGCAGTGTTGAGGACGGCGAAGCTGCCACCTCCCGGAGGGCAATACATGTTCACAATTGTTCGACTAACGCCCACTGTGACATCAGACGTGCGGGCAGTCCAGGTGATAACCGCCCTGACGGCTACACCCATAATTGCAGCTAAGCGGGGTCTCTTTATGCGGCGCCGCAGCAGGCCGTTGTGAAAATCCTCATGTATGTCGAATAGGGTGTGGGTCCGTGTTATGCGGGCGATCGCGAGGGCAACTATAGCTGCGTCCGGGTCTGGGGAGTAGATCCAGTCTGCATCGTCGATACGGTAGGCTGCTCGCGCGCTTCTTGCGAGGGCGAGCAAACGCCCCTTCCAGCCTTGGCCTCGTTTGGTCAGAATCCATGAGATGCGGGGGTCGTGCGAGTCGTCGAAGAAGTAGTGATCCGGTCCACACCACACGACCTGGTGGCCGAGGTCGGCGAGTCCTCTGGCCACCTTAGTCATCACGCGTACATCGTCGGTCGGATGTGCGGAGGTTAAGATGATGATCTTCATTTGACTCCCTTCAGAGTCTTCGCTCTAGCTGCGGCGCAGCGAAATCAGGACGCGCGAGGGGGCCAGCCAGCATCTGGATGTGTGCAAGGGCCGCGTCTGGGGTGCTGAAGCGGCCACGCATTCGACGAGCCGGGGTGCCGCCCCACACCTCCATCGGCGGGACGTCGCGGGTGACCACGGCCACTACCGCCCCGTCACAGACGGTGATGCCGCGGCGGAGGATGGCGCCGTACCCGATCCAGACGTCGCGACCGACGGTGGTCTCCTGCTGCTCCGGTCGTCCAGAGAAGTGCATGGGGATCCCGGGGGAGTCGATCACGTGGTCGTCCCCCACGATGGCCACCCGGGGCGCCGGAAGCGTGTAGCGACCTATGCGGGTGCGTGGTCCTACCCAGCACTCGTTCCCCATGAAGACGTATTCCTCGGTGACCAGATCTCGCGACACGTGGCACGAGGGATGGACGTAGGTGGTGGGGTGGACGTGCCTCAACCCTTTGACGGCCCGGATGGCCTGATTCCGGGCCGTGCGCAGTGACGAGTAGAGCCTGCTGGACCGAGAGATGGCCATGTCAGCCTCGCAGCCCTGCCCAGGAGTGGTGGCGCCGGGCCGTGGACATGATGAATCGGACGGCACGGTCTGAGGTGTCCCTGACTTCGTAGTCCTGCGGAAGCCGGCTGCCCCTCGTGTTCGGCCGCTCCATGACGTCTTTCACCGCGGCCTCGACGTCGTCCGGGTCGAGACCGGTCATCATGATGCCAGCGGTGTCGAGCGCCTCGGGGCGCTCGATCGAGTCCCGCAGGGTGACGGCGGGGAAGCCGAGCATCGTGGACTCCTCTGCGATGGTCCCTGAGTCCGACAGCACGCACGCCGCGCCCAGCTGCAGCTTGTTGTAGTCGTGAAAGCCGAGCGGCTCGCTGAAGGTGATGCCCTCCGGGGCAGCCCAGTCGGGGAGCGCTTCCAGTCGCTTGCGGGTCCGGGGATGGGTGCTCACGAAGACCGGCAGGTCGAAGGTCTCCCGGACTCTGGTCAGGCAGCCCAGCAGCTGCTGCAGACGCGCCGGCGAGTCGACGTTCTCCTCCCGGTGAGCTGACACGAGGAAGTAGCCACGGTGCTCGAGCGAGAGGCGGTCCAGCACGTCGGACGCCTCGATCTGAGGCCGGTAGTGGTCTATGACCTCGCGCATGGGCGAACCGGTGAGCAGGATGCGGCGAGGGTGGAGGTTCTCCGCGAGCAGGTTGCGGCGGGCGTGCTCGGTGTAGACGAGGTTGAAGTCCGCGACGTGGTCGACCAGCCGTCGGTTGGTCTCCTCCGGCACGTTGTCGTCGTAGCAGCGGTTGCCGGCTTCCATGTGATAGACGGGGATTCGCAGCCGCTTGGCCATCACTGCGGCGATGCACGAGTTGGTGTCACCGAGGACGAGGAGGGCGTCCGGCTGCTCGGCCTGCAGGACCTCTTCGGTCTTGATCAGGGTCTCCCCGAGCACCCGTCCGAGCGACGACGTGTCGACGCCCAGCATGTGGTCGGGCTGGCGGATGCCGAGGTCGTCGAAGAACACCTGGTTGAGGGTGTAGTCGTAGTTCTGACCCGTGTGCGCCAGGACGTGGTCGACGGTCTCGTCGAGCCTGGCCAGCACCCGGGACAGCCGGATCAGCTCGGGGCGGGTGCCCACGACGGTGAGCACCTTGAGCGTGCGACTCATGACAGCTCCTTCTCGTAACGGTTCATGGCTCGCCCCTCGGGGGTGGTGAAGCCCTCTGCCAGCCCCCACCCGGCGCGGGCGTAGAAGGCGTTGGTGGCGTCGTTGTCCACGGCATCGGTCGTGAGGAAGGCGCGGCGGGCTCCGCGCGACCGAGCGGTCTCGCACCACGCCGAGACCAGGCGCTGCCCGAGGCCCTGGCCCTGCTGCGCGGGGTCCACGCAGATGGAGGACAGGAGGGCGCCCGCGACAGCTCCACCGGCACCGCCGCGGTAGCCGATGCCCCGGACCAGGCGGGGGATCCTCCGGGGGTCGGCCACGGCGGCACCCGCGCTGGCGAGCGCGAACCCGACGAGCCGTCGACGCAGCAGGCGAGCGAAGAAGCCCGCGGGTGCGGTTGTGCCCACCACCCCGCCGACGACGTCCCCGCGGTCGTCTCGCGCGACGGCGGTCACGCTGGTCGGGTCGGTGAGGAACCCGCGGTAGAACTCCTTGAGGAAGGCCGGCCCCAGCTCGCTGAGGAAGAAGGAGGGGAAGGCCCGCCGGTGCAGCGCGACGAGCTGCGGCACGTCGGCAGGGTGGAGCGGGGCGATCGTGACCGTCATGAGCACGTCACGTCCTGTCGGACCGGCTCCCAGAAGGTGTCCGCAGCGGCGGGGTCGAAGAGGGTGTGGGTCCAGAACTGCGTGAGCAGCTCGGTGTCGCCGATGTTGGTGATGTTGTGGACCCACATCGTCGGCATGTCGATGGCGACCGGCTCGGTGCCGTCGACCACGAAGTCGATCACGTCCTCGTGGAACACGCGTCGCAGAGAGATGCGGGCACGCCCGCCGAGCACCACGAAGCGCTCGATCTTGCCCAGGTGGTAGTGGTCGCCCCGGGTGATCCCGCAGCGGGTCGTCGACACGAAGGTCTGCCCCTGCCCCCCGTGGCTGCGGACGGTCTCGACGAGGCGTCCTCGGTCGTCGGAGTGGGGCGTGAGCCCGATGGGGTAGCCCTGGGGGAAGAGCGCCGCGCGCAGCGTGTTGAACAGGTCGACGTGGAAGTCGCTCGGCAGGGCGGGGATGTCGCCCGTCCGGTAGGTCTCGCGGAAGCTCGTGAGCAGGTCGAGCACCTCACGCACCGAGGTGGGGTGCGCCTCGGGGCGCACCAGGTCGTCGCCGCCATCCAGGGCGTCGATCATGGCCTGCGCCGCACCCTGAGCGCGCAGGAGGCCAATCTCCTTGTCCTGCACTGTGGTCGGAGCCTCGTCGCGCGCGACCGCGTCGGCGAACGTGGCGACGAAGGAGTTGTAGCCCGGGCGCCCGTGCTCGCCGAAGAGGTTGGGCAGCCGCACGTCGACGACGTCCGCGCCGCTCGCCCGGAGGGCGTCGGTCGCCTTCGCCTTGCCCCGGCCGTATGCCGAGTCGGCGCCCGCGTGCACCGTGTTGGCGTAGACCACGCGCAAGATCGAGCCGGCGCTGCGGACGGCCTCCGCGACGGCCTCGGCCAGCGCGACGTTGCCGCGTTCCACCTCGTCGTCGGAAGCGCGGTTGACCCCGGCCACGTGCAGCACCGCGTCGCAGCCCCGGGCCAGCTCCGGCATACGGCTGAAGGACTCGCGATCCACGGCGACGACCTCGTGGTCGGTGTGGGCAGCGAGGCGCACCCGGGTGTGCCACCCGAGGAAGCCGCCCGCGCCGGTGAGGAGGACCTTCACAGCGCGCGCTCCATCAGGGCCTGGATCTCGGGGAGCTGGCGCAGCAGGTCCTTGGTGCCCTCGACGTCCAGGCGGGTCGTGTTGGCGGAGTTGTAGGCCTCCAGCTGGGTGGGCTTGGCCTCGCCCTCCTCGACGTACTTCTCGTACTGCAGCGAGCGTGCGTCGAGCGGGACGCGGAAGTAGTCGCCCTCGTCGGAGGAGCGCAGCACCTCCTCCCAGGACAGGAGGGTCTCGTGGAGCTTCTCGCCGTGGCGGGTGCCGATCACGTCGACGGTGGGGGAGTCGTCCCCGGCGATGGACGCCACGGCGCGGGCCAGGACGTCGACGGTGCTCGCCGGCGCCTTGCGGACGAAGAGGTCACCGGGCTCGGCGTGCTCGAAGGCATGCAGGACGAGGTCCACCGAGTCCGCCAGCGACATGAGGAAGCGCGTCATCTCGGGGTCGGTGATGGTGAGGGGCCTGCCTGCGCGCAGCTGCTCGAGGAAGAGGGGGATGACTGAGCCGCGGGAGTACATGACGTTGCCGTAGCGGGTCACCGCGACGGTCGTCCTGCTCGTGGGGTTGTTGCGGGCGTAGGCCTGAGCCGTCTTCTCCATCAACGCCTTCGACATCCCCATGGCGTTGACGGGGTAGACCGCCTTGTCGGTGCTCAGGCACACCACGGTGCTGACGCCGGCCGCGGCGGACGCCTCGATGACGTTGTGGCTGCCCTCGACGTTCGTCTTCACCGCCTGCTGGGGAAAGAACTCGCACGACGGGACCTGCTTGAGGGCCGCGGCGTGGAAGACGAACTCCGCGCCCCGGACCGCCGAGGCGACGCTGTCGATGTCGCGAACGTCGCCGAGGTAGAACTTCAGGCGGTCGTCGCCGAAGTCCTTGCGCATCTGGTCCTGCTTGGCCTCGTCACGGCTGAGGATGTGGACCTGGCCGACGCCCTGGCTGAGCAGGTGTCGGGCCATGGTCTTGCCGAAGGAGCCGGTGCCGCCAGTGATCGTGACGGTGGCGGCGGACAGGGACATCCCGGGCATCAGGTGGTTCCTCTCATGGCCTCGACAAGAAGCCGTTCGACGTGGTCCACCCCTCGGTCGAGGGAGAACTCCGTGGTGTAGTAGCGGCGAGCCGTGAGCGCGCGCCGGCGGCGCTCGGCCTCGGTGAGCCGGGCCAGGCGGTCCAGGGCGTCGGCGATGGCCTCGGGGCGGTCGCCGGGGACGGCCCAGCCGCCCGACGCCTCGACCACGCCGGCGACGTCCCCCGCCGCGGCCGCGATCACCGGGACGCCTGCGGCCAGCGATGCCTGGCACTTGCTGGGCATGGTGACGCGGGAGTGCGGGTGGTCGCGCAGGCTGAGGTAGGTCGCGTCCGCCGTGGCCATGAGGTCCGTCATCGACGACTGCGGGACCCGGCCGATGAACCTCACGTTGCGCAGGTCCGCCTCGCGGGCCTGCCGACGCAGCTGCTCCTCGTGGGTGCCCGACCCGGCCAGCACGCAGACCACCCGGGGGTCTCGGACCAGCGCGCAGGCCTCGATCAGGGTCTCGAGGCCCTGCGCCCCGCCCATGGCCCCGGCGTAGAGCAGGACCACCTGGTCCTCGCTCAGCCCCAGCTCCGCGCGCATCGAGCGGCCACCAGGACGAAACACCGTCTCGTCGGCCCACATCGGCACGTAGTGCAGCCGGTCGGCCGGCACCCCGCGGGTCTGCAGGATGCGACCCACGCCGGGCGAGATGTAGGCGACCGCAGCAGACGCGGCATACATGCCCCGGCACCACAGGTCCAGGGCGCGTGTCACCCCGGACCCGATGACGCCGCCACCGTGCCCCGAGGCGGTGACCGTGTCCGGCCAGAGGTCCAGCACGTGCGTGACCAGCGGGACGCCATGGAGGTGGCGGGCGGCCCACATGGTGGGTGCCACGGTCACGGGGGAGTAGTTGACCCACAGGGCGTCGAGCCCCCGCAGCGTCGAGAGGCCGTTGACCAGGGACGAGGCGCCGAAGGAGGCGTAGTTCAGCAGGCGTCGGGCGCTCGAGCCGTCGTGGCTGGGGTAGAGCGCCACCCGTCGAACCTGGACGCCGTCCACCAGATGGTCCTCGCAACGGCGGACCTCGTAACCCTCCGTCACGCGCCCCGTGGGGTAGTTGGGGTATCCCGTCAGGACCTGGACGTCGTGGCCGCGACCGGCCAGGCCACGAGCGAGCGCGGAAGGGAGGGCGGCTGGCCCGGGCTCAGGTTCGTACCACTGCGTGAGCAGACCAATCCGCACCGATACCTCCTCCAGCCGATCGTCTGAGATGACAGCACAGAGTGTAATGTATCGGTGACTTTCCGTGGCGACTTGACCGTTAAGGAGTGAATGTGGCACCTGCGCCATTCATCCCCTTCGCCCTCCCCGACATCGGTGAGGCCGAGGTGCAGGCCGCGGCGGAGGCGATGCGATCCGGGTGGCTGACCACCGGGCCCAACGCAGCGGCCTTCGAGCGGGAGTTCGCGGAGTTCCTCGGTGGGGGGCGGGAGGCCATCGCCGTCAACTCCGCCACCGCGGGGCTGCACCTGGCCCTCGAGGCGCTCGCCGTGGGGCCCGGCGACGAGGTGCTGGTGCCCGACTGGACCTTCACGTCGACCGCTGAGGTGGTGAGGTATCTCGGGGCCCAGCCCGTGCTGGTCGACGTCGACCCCCTGACGCTGAACCTCGACGTCGAGCGCGCCCGGGCCGCCGTCACAGGTCGCACCAAGGCGGTGCTGCCCGTGCACATGGCCGGGCTCCCGGTCGACCGCCGTGCCCTGCGCGACTTCGCGGACGAGCACGGGCTGAAGGTGGTGGAGGACGCCGCCCACGCCTTCCCCGTCAGGTCCGGGGGCGACCTCGTCGGGCAGAGCGACAGCGACGCCGTGGTCTTCAGCTTCTACGCCACCAAGACCATCACCACCGGGGAGGGGGGCATGGTCGTCACCGCCGACCCCGAGATGGCCCGCCGGATCCGGACGATGCGGCTGCACGGCATCAGCCGCGACGTCTTCGACCGTTACCGCAGCACCAAGCCCTCCTGGCACTACGAGGTCGTGGCGCCGGGATTCAAGTACAACCTCCCCGACCCGGCCGCCGCCATGGGGCGGGTCCAGCTGAGCCGGGCGACCCAGATGCGGGACGCCCGCGCTGCGATCGCCGCACGCTACGACGCCGCGCTGGCCGACACCGGTCTTGGCCTGCCGGCGCGGGCCACCGAGCCGGACGGGCACGCCTGGCACCTCTACATCGTCCGGGTGCCGGGAGGCGGGGCTGCTCGCGACGCCTTCATCGGTCGGATGGCGGACGCGGGCGTCGGCTGCAGCGTCCACTTCATCCCCCTGCACCGCCACCCCTACTGGCGGGAGCAGTGCTCCGCCCGTCCGGAGGACTTCCCGGTGGCCGAGGACCAGTTCGGCCGCGTCGTGAGCCTCCCGGCCTTCTCGTCCATGACCGACGACCAGGTCGACCGCGTGATCGCAGCGGTGCGCTCGTGCCTGTGACGGTGCCCGACGCCAAGCGGCTGCTCGACATCGCGGTCGCCGGTGCGGGGCTGGTGCTCACCGCCCCCGTCGCGCTCGCCGTCGCGGTGGCGGTCCGGCGCGAGGACGGCGGCCCGGTGCTCTTCACGCAGGAGCGTGTGGGCGCCGGGGGGCGGCACTTCCGCATCCACAAGTTCCGCACCATGCGGGCGGCCGGGGGTGGCCCAGCCGTGAGCGGGAGCGACGACGTGCGCGTGACGCGCGTCGGGCGGCTGCTGCGGCGCACCAAGCTCGACGAGCTACCGCAGCTGTATGACGTGCTGCGCGGCGAGATGAGCCTGGTGGGGCCGCGGCCCGAGGTGCCGGAGTTCGTCGCGCTGTGGCCCGCCGAGCTCGCGCCCGTCATCCTCTCGGTGCGCCCCGGGATCACGGATCCGGCGAGCGTCGCCTACCGGCACGAGGCGGACGAGCTGGCGGCAGCACCTGATGCCTACCGCCACTACGTCGACGTCATCCTCCCTCGCAAGGCACGGATGTATGCCGACTACGTCCGGGGCCGCTCCCTCTCCGGCGACATGCGCGTCGTGGGCCAGACGGTGCGAGCGGTTCTGCTCGACTAGGGCGTGTCTCCCAA
>NZ_DLOE01000032.1:0-37388 GCF_002479615.1 Arsenicicoccus sp. UBA7492
CAACAGATCACGGAGTTCAGACACGGGGACACCTTCATCGGGGCTCGATGGTTCAGGGTGCGGGCGACCGCGTGCTGAGGAGCAGGCGGGCCCAGAGGGCGATCCATCGATCGCGTCGTTCGAGCCTAGCGGGGCCCCCGCGTGACGCGCGTCGAGGGTGGTGACGCCGGGACGTCATACGCGCCAGCAAGACCCTCCCCGGCCCCGCCGCCCGCGCCTCGAACCCCACCAACATCGTGAGTGTCTGGTCCACGAATGGTGGACCGAACACTCACGATCGCCGGATGGAAGGGGTTGGACGGGCATGGGGGGTCAGAGGAGGTGCATCTCCTGGGCCTGCTCCCCCAGCTGCTCGCGGAACGCCGGGTCGGCGATCGCGATGAGCGCCTCGGCCCGCTCGGCGTTGGTCTTGCCGCGCAGGTGCGCCACGCCGTGCTCGGTCACGACATGGCTCACGTCGTTGCGCGAGGTCGACACGTGGGCGCCGGGCTTCAGGGTCGGGACGATCCGCGACACGGTGCCGCCCTTGGCCGTGGACGGGGTGACGATGAAGGACTTGCCGCCGCGGGACCGGTTGGCCGCGCGCACGAAGTCGGACTGGCCGCCGGTGCCGGAGTAGGGCACGTAGCCCATCGACTCCGAGCAGCACTGACCGGCCAGGTCGACCTCGATGGTGGCGTTGATGGTGTGGAGCAGGTCGTTGGAGCCGGCGAGGTAGGGGTCGTTGGTGACGTCGACGGGGTGCATCTCGAGCCCCCGGTTGCGGTGCATCCAGCGATAGAGACGCTCCGAGCCGAGGGCGAAGGTCGCGACGCTCTTGCCCGGGAAGGCCGTCTTGAGCCGGTTGGTGACGACGCCCGCCTCGACCAGCGTGAGGATGCCGTCACCGATCATCTCCGTGTGGACGCCGAGGTCCTTGCGGTCGGTGAGCTGCATGACGACGGCGTCGGGGATGGCGCCGAACCCGATCTGGATGGTCGCCCCGTCGGGGATGAGCTCGGCGACGTGCGTGCCGATCGCCTGCTGGACCGGCCCGATCTCGGGCAGTCCCACGGCGGTCAGCGGGCGCTCGTCCTCGACGATCGCGGTGACCTGGTCGATGTGCACGTGGCAGTCGCCGAAGGCGTAGGGCACCTGCGGGTTGACCTCGAGCACCACGGCGCGCGCCCGCGACACCGCGGCCATGGTGTAGTCCGGCGCCAGGGCGAGCGAGAAGTAGCCGTTCTCGTCCATCTCGGAGGCCATGGCGAAGACGACGTCGGTCGGGAACAGGCCCTCGCGGATCAGCGCCGGCATCTCGGAGAAGTAGCTCGGGCGCGTCCTGATCCACCCCTCCTGAGCGCCCTTGCGCGTCGGCCCGCCCAAGAAGTACGCGTTGTGCCGCACGTGCCGGCGGGTCTCGGGGTCGAGGTAGCCGAAGGGCCGCAGCGGCAGGATCTGCTCGACCCGCACGTCGGTGAACTCGGTGCGCCGGTCCGAGAGGGCCTCGAGGAGGGTCGGCGGCTCCCCCACGCCGGTCGGGACGACGATCGTGTCGCCGTCCTCGACGATCGTGACGGCGTCGTGCGGGCTGGCGAGCTTGCGCCGGTAGGCGTCCTCGAAGGTCATACCTCATCCAATCGCCGGGGCGCCGGTGCCGCAATCGTGCGGCGCCGGCGCCCGGTGTGATCTGTCGGACAGCGGTCAGACGACGGCGTCGCCGGCACGCTTGGCGTGCCGCAGGCCGAGGAGGCCGAGCAGCAGCAGGAGCGCGCCGCCGACGTAGGCCACGACCGAGGCGATCTTGGCGATGAGGCCGATGGTGCCGAAGGCGTAGGCGGTGAGCAGCATGCTCCGCAGCGCGTTGCCCATGAACAGGCTCTGCCGCAGCTCGCCGAGCTTGGCGACCTCGGCCTTGTCGGCGGCGGGGTCCTTGGACAGCTTCATGAACTCGCCCGAGACCTCCTCGTAGGTCTTGCCGGCGGAAGACTTGTTCATGTGGACCAGGATGTAGTGGTCGGCGAAGGCCTTGGCCTGGTCGCCGGTGGTCATCTCCTGGCCGGCGTACTTCTCGAGGTAGGGCTTGATCTGGGGGTCCTCGAGGGCCTTGCCGGACGGCATCGTGATCTTCTGCGCGGCGAGCTGGTCGTGGACCTGGCCCTGCGCGAAGGTCGAGGCCCAGGTGAGCAGCCCGCCCGCGACGAGCAGGACGAGGGCCAGCAGCAGGCCGGTGGCGGACAGGAGGGTGTCGAGGGTCTTGCGACGCATGGTGCTTCCTAGCTGAGTGCTTCCACCGGTCGGATGGCCGGTTGATGACTCAACTCTGCTCTGTCCGATTTATCCTTCAATCACCGGGGTGCGTGTTCCAGGTCACACCGGGCCGTATGCCGCCCGCGCAGTCTCACCGTGGGCCACCGCTATCCGGCCCGACCGGCCTCACGGACCGCCCGCAGCCAGGTGAGGACCGCCTCGGCGCCGGGGTCCGGGTGCCCCTGGCCGCGCGCACCGACATAGCTGGCCCGGCCCTTGCGGGACACGCCCTCGACCGTGCTCCGCACCCCCTGCTCGGTCGCAGCCAGGACGGCCTCCCAGCCGTCGGGGGCGGCGTCGGCCGCAGGGCGCAGCGCGTCGACCATCGTCCCGTCGCCGGGCTCGGCACCGCCCAGCTCCTGGATCCCGTCGACCCCCGCAGCGAGGGCGCCGGGCCAGTCGGCACCGTCCTCGAGCGCCTGGGCGGCCGCCACGAGGCCCGCGGCATACAGCGGGCCGCTCGTCCCCCCGATGGCCCGCCGGCAGCGGGCCGACAGGACCCGCAGGAGGTATGCCGCGGAGCCGTCGGCAGGGTGCTCCTGCCAGGCTCGCGCCCCGCGCGCCAGCGCCTCCCCCAGGTCGCCGTCCCCCACGACCTGGTCCAGCTCGGTGAGCCGGGACTCGTCGTCGAGGACCGCCTGGCAGGCGGCGTCCACCGCGGCGCGCACCTGCGGGTCGGGCTCGCCGGGATCGGCCGCGTCGGCGACGGCCTCGGGGACCGGGACGTCGTCGTGCCTCTCGACCGGACCGTCGCCACCCGGCCAGGCCAGCGAGGCGGTGGGCGCGTCGAGCAGGTCCGCCTCGCCCTCCTCCAGCGGCAGGAGCGTGACGGAGGCCCCCGCCATCTCGAGGCTGGTCATGACGGAGCCCTGGTAGGTCCGCTCGACCCGCAGCCCGCGCTCCCCCAGCAGCCGGTGCGCCGCCCTGGTCAGGACGGACAGCTCGGCAGGAGGCGTGCCCCCGAGCCCGTTGACCAGCAGGGCGACTCGCGCCCCGTCGTCGAGCGGGCGGGCAGCCAGGACCCGGTCCACCAGCTCGGCCGCGAGCCCGTCGGCCGGGCGGTGCGGGACCTGCTCGACGCCGGACTCGCCGTGGATCCCCAGCCCCAGCTCGATCTGGTCCTCGTCGATCTCGAAGGTCGCCTCGCCCGACCCCGGCATGGTGCCGGGCCGCAGGGCGACCCCCATCGTGGCCAGCCGGCCGGTGACCGAGCGGGCGCGCTCGGTCACCTCGGCGAGGTCGGCCCCGGAGGCGGCGAGGGCGCCGGCGATCTTGTGCACCAGCACCGTGCCGGCGAGGCCGCGCGCCCCGGCGTGCGTGTCGGCGTCACCCAGGGCGATGTCGTCACCCACGACGACGGTCTCCACGGCATACCCCTCGTCCTCGGCCAGCTGCGCGGCGAGCCCGAAGTTGAGCCGGTCCCCGGTGTAGCTCTTGACGATCAGCAGCGCCCCGGCCGACCCGGTGACGGCGCGGATCCCGTCGAGGACCGCGTCAACGCTCGGCGAGGCGAAGACCCCACCGCTGACGGCGGCGGTCAGCATGCCCTCACCGACGAAGCCAGCGTGCGCAGGCTCGTGCCCCGCTCCACCGCCGGAGATCAGCGCCACCGGGACGGCCTCTCGGTCAGCCCCGCTGCTGCCCCGGGTGTCGCCGCCGCTGCCGTGGCCGACGTCGTGTCCGCTCACGACCCGGTCGGCCTGCACGGCGATGGTGCGCCCCTCGAGGAGCGCGAGTCCGGGCTGGGTCAGGACGAGGCCCTCGAGGCTCTCGCGGACGAAGGTGTCGGCGTCGTTGACGAACTTCTTCATGAGGACCACACCACCACACCGGGCGAGGGCGCGCCAGGCCAGCGCTGGGGGAGGTCAGCCACGAACCGGGCAACGCGAAGGGTCCCCCTCCCGAGTGGGAGGGGGACCTTTTCGACGTACCCCCGACCGGATTCGAACCGGCGCTACCGCCGTGAGAGGGCGGCGTGCTAGGCCACTACACAACGGGGGCAATCAGCTGCTCCGAGCCCTTGCGGGGCGGTGAGCAACGAGGAGAAACTCTAGCCGAAACTTCGGGTTTCTCCCAATCGGGCCGGGTCTACGAAGGCCGACCGGCGATTGGCTGGGGTACCAGGACTCGAACCTAGACTAACTGAACCAGAATCAGTCGTGCTGCCAATTACACCATACCCCAAAGGGAATTCACCCCTTCATCAGGACCCCTGCGGGGGCCGGTGACGCGCGGGCGAACCAAGAGAGAACTCTACCGGAGGGCCACGCCGCTGCCCAAATCGGCCGTATGCCGACTCATGCTCGCCAGGACACGTCGTCCAGTGACGTCACGACGGGCACGCCGACGTCACCATCATCACGGCCGGCCCACTCCCCGCGTCGGTCGAGCCACACGCCGTGCAGCCCCGCCGCGACCGCCGCCTGCGCGTCGACGGCGAGGTCGTCCCCGACATACATCGTCTGCTCCGGCGACGAGCCGAGCAGCTCGCAGGCCCGCCAGAACGCGCGGGCGTCGGGCTTGCCGTAGCCGAGGGTGTCCGTCGTCGCGATGGCGGTGAAGGCGTCGCTCAGCCCGACGACGTCGAGCTTGAGGGTGGTGAACTCGGTCGAGGAGTTGGTCAGCGCGCCGACCAGCAGCCCGTCGGCACGCGCCCGCTCCAGCAGGCGCGCCACGTCGTCGAACGCCCGGGTCCCGGTGCGGAAGGCGTCCGGCCACCCCTGCTCGAACCCCGCGAAGGACCCTGCCTCCCAGGCAAGTCCACCGTGCGTCGCCACCTCCTGGAGCCGCGACTCCCGCATCGCGGCAAAGGTCAGCTCGCCGCGCGTGTAGCCGCCGAAGAAGCCGCCCGGGTCGGCGTGGTAGCGGACGCCGAGCTCGTCGGCCCGCTCCCCCGCCTCGGGCCACACCTGCGTGATGCAGCGGGCGGCGGCCCGGCGCATGGCCGAGCGGGTGTCGAGCAGGGTGTCGTCGATGTCGAGCAGCAGCGCGGTGATCCGCGTCGGCGCGCCCGCGGTCACAGCGTGGCGCGCAGCCGGCGCAGGCGCGTCAGCGTCGACTCACGACCGAGGATCTCCATCGACTCGAACAACGGCGGCGAGACCCGCCGGCCGGTCACCGCGACCCGGGCGGGCGCGAACGCGAACTTGGGCTTGATGCCGAGCCCGTCCACGATCGCGGCACGCAGGGCCGTCTGGATCGGCTCGGCGGTGAAGTCCTCCAGACCCTCCAGCGCGGCGATCGAGGCGTCGAGCACCTGCGGGGCGTCGTCCTTGAGGGCTGCCACCGAGTCGGGGTCGAAGGTCAGATCCTCGTCGCTGACGAAGAGGAAGCCGAGCATGGGGCCGGCCTCCTTGAGCAGCTGCATGCGCTCCTGCACCAGCGGGGTGGCCTGGGTGACCAGGTCCATCTGCGCAGGCGTCGGCTCGCCCGGCAGCTCGCCCGTCCGCACGAGGTGCGCGACGATCCGGCCGGCGAGGTCCTCCGGGGACAGCGCGCGGATGTAGTGGCCGTTGAGCCAGTTGAGCTTGTCCATGTCGAAGATCGGGCCGACCGTGTTGACCTTGGTCCAGTCGAAGCGCTCCACGAACTCGTCGAACGAGCTGACCTCCTGGCCGTCCGCCACCGGCGGGTAGCCCACGAGCTGCAGGAAGTTCAGCAGCGCCTCGGGCAGGTAGCCCTCCTCGCGGAACCAGGTCAGGCGGGCCGCGGGGTTCTTGCGCTTGGAGATCTTGGACTTGTCGGGGTTGCGCAGCAGCGGCATGTGCGCGAACTGCGGCACCTCCCACCCGAGCCAGCGATGGAGCAGGACGTGCTTGGGGGTCGAGGAGATCCACTCCTCGCCGCGCACGACCGTGGTGATGCCCATGAGGTGGTCGTCGACCACGACGGCCAGGTGATAGGTCGGGAAGCCGTCGGCCTTGAGGATGACCTGGTCGTCCGGAGTGGGCGCGTTGACCCAGCCGCGGATGACGTCCTCGAAGCGGGTCTCGACGTCCTCGGGGATCAGCATGCGCACGACGGGCCGGTCGGTGAATCCCGGCAGCGCCGCGCGCTCCTCGCGGGTCTTGCCGTGGCACAGCCGGTCGTAGCCCGTGGGCAGCTTGGCCTTCTGCTGCAGCTCGCGCATCTCGGCCAGGCGCTCGGTCGAGCACCAGCAGTAGTACGCGTGGCCGTCCGCGACGAGCTGCTCGACATACGGCCTGTAGGTGTCCAGCCGCTCGCTCTGCCGGTAGGGCGCGTAGGGGCCGCCGACATCGGGGCCCTCGTCGTAGGTCAGCCCCAGCCAGGTCAGCGTGTCGAAGATCTGCTGCTCGCTGCCCTCGACGTAGCGGGCCTGGTCGGTGTCCTCGATGCGCAGGACGAACCGGCCGCCGGTCTTGCGGGCCCAGGCCAGGTCGAACAGCGCCATGTAGGCGGTCCCGACGTGCGGGTCGCCGGTGGGCGACGGGGCGACACGGGTGCGAGCGGGGGTGAGAGCAGCGTCAGTCATGGTGGGGTCAGCCTATCGGGAGCCGCCGGGTGCGCGATGATGGGCGGCGATGACCCCCTCGCCCTCCCGCCCCGTCCCTCAGCCGCGCCTGCGACCCCATGACGTCGCGCTCGTGGCCGTCGGCGGAGCGGTGGGGACGGCGTTGCGGGCGGGGCTGGTGCTGGCCGCCCCACCGCAGGGGGTGGACGACGTGGACGTGGCGGTGCTCGCGATCAACGTGGCCGGGGCGTTCGCCCTGGGCCTCCTCCTCGGGCGGCTGGCCCTGCGCGGTCCGGACCGTGGCCGGCAGCGGGCCGGTCGCCTGCTCGTCGGGACCGGCGTGCTCGGGGGCTTCACGACCTACTCGACGCTCGCCCTGGACACCGCCCACCTGCTGCAGGAGGGACGAGCCGGTATGGCGCTCGCCTACGCCCTCGGCACGGTGCTGCTGGGCGCGGGTGCGGCTCTCGCGGGGATCCGTTGCGGGGCAAGGGCGCACGGGCGGCGAGGGGCATGACGGCGCTGGTCCTCGTTGCGGTGGCGATCGCGGGCGGTGTCGGCGCCGCGCTGCGGTTCGTGGTCGACGGGGTGGTCCGCGAGCGGGTGGGTGCGGCATACCCGCTCGGCACCCTGCTGATCAACGTCACGGGCTCGCTGCTGCTCGGCCTGGTCAGCGGGCTCGTCGCTCGGCACGCGCTGGGCGCCGGGTGGGGGCTGGTGCTGGGGACGGGCCTGTGCGGCGGCTACACGACCTTCTCGACGGCGAGCGTGGAGACGGTGCGGCTGGTGTCCGACGGACGGCTCGGCGCGGGGGCCGGCCACGCGTTCGGGATGCTGGTGGGCTCGGTCCTCGCGGCGTTCGCCGGCCTCTGGCTCGCCACCCTCTGACCACCCCACCCCATCCCACACCGCAACGTCCCCTCGCGCTCGCGCGCCCTCGGTATCCGCGCCATTGGTCACCAATGGCGTTGTGGATCGTTCAAAAGGGCCGCCCTCACGTCATTGGTGACCGATGATGTGAGGGCGGGGCGAGGCCGGCGGGGCGGGGCCTGCAGGGCGGGGCGGGGCCGGGTGCTGCGGAGTGGCGCGTCGGGGTCAGCGGGCGCGGACGAAGGGGTTGGACAGGGTGCCGATGCCCTCCACCTCGACCTCGACGCGCTGGCCCTCCTGCACCTGACCGACACCGGCGGGCGTGCCGGTGAGGATCACGTCGCCCGGCAGGAGCGTGAACGACTGGGAGACATAGGAGATCAGCGTGGCGACGTCGAAGATCAGGTCCTTGGTGGAGCCGTCCTGCACCGTCTCGCCGTCCAGGCGGGTCTGCACGCGCAGGTTGCTCGGGTCGAGGTCCGTCTCGATCCACGGGCCGAGCGGCTTGGAGCCGTCGAACCCCTTGGCGCGCGACCACTGCCCGTCGGACCTCTGGAGGTCGCGGGCGGTGACGTCGTTGGCGCAGGTGTAGCCGAACACGGTCGCCAGGGCGAGCTCCGGCTCGACGGCGCGGACCATCTTGCCGATGACCACCGCGAGCTCGCCCTCGTAGTGGATGTTGCTGCTGGTGGCGAGCATCGGCACGGGGTCGCCGGGGCCGGACACCGCGGTGTTGGGCACCATGAACATCAGTGGCTCCGTGGGGAGCTCGTTGCCCATCTCCTTGGCGTGGTCGGCGTAGTTGCGGCCGATCCCGATCACCTTGCTGCGGGGGATGACGGGCGCGAGCAGGCGCACGTCGTCCAGCGGGTAGCGCTGGCCCGTGAAGGCGATCTGCTGGTAGATGGGGTCGCCGCCGATCTGGGCGACGACCAGGTCGTCACCCTCCTGCTCGACGACGCCGTAGGCCGGGTCTTCTCCAAGGGTGAATCTCGCGATACGCACCCGCCAAACCTACCCCCGGCGAAGGCATCGACCGGCCTTCGTCCCCCAGGCTGATACACCTACCGCCGGTAGGTACGCAGGAGGCGGCGCCACCAGACGCCGGCCCGACGCTCCGCCTCGGCCTGCTCCCGCGCCCGCCGCTCGGCCTCGGACCGCAGCCGTGCCTGGGCCTCCACGTGACGGCGGTGCTCCCGCCATACGGCCACGACCTCCTCGACGTCCAGGACCTTGGCGATGGGCGGCATCTGGTTGCCGATCGCCGGTCGCAGCCGGTCGAGCTTGACCCGCCGGTTGTAGTCCTCGACGATCGCCCGCACCGACTCCTCCCGCGCGACGTCGCGCACGGTCTCGTCCATCTCGTGAGCCTCCTTGCGCAGCACCATGGTCGGGTTCATGGCACCCGTCATGTCGAGCTGCTCGCGCTCGATCAGACCATTGATCCACCAGTCCTCGCGATAGGGGCGGTCGAGGCTGGGCAGGGGCTTGCCCGCGCCGGGGAGGTTGTCGAACTCCCCACGCTCCTGGGCCTCCCGGATGCGCTTCTCCGCGATGGGCTCGACGTATTGCGGGTCCATCCCCGCATTGTCCCACCGACGCGTCCGGCGCCTAGGATCTGCGGGTGATCGTGCTGACCCGGGCCCAGTGGGAGCCGCTCGCGGCCGCCCACCGGGAGCGTGCCGACGCGGCCACCGCGGCGCACCTCGCCCGCCGCGCCCGGGGCGAGAAGCACCCCGTCGAGGACTTCCTGTTCGAGTACTACGGTTTCCGGCCGGGCCATCTCGCGCGCTGGCACCCGGGTCCCGGTGTGGCGCTAGTGGACTCGCCCGAGCACGCCGGCTGGTCGGGATACCTCACCACCGAGGGACTCACCCGGCTCGACGTGCGCTCGTATGTCGAGAAGCGCGGCGCCACCGTGAGATTCGTCCGCGACCTGCTGGCGCGGACGCACGGGCGCGAGGCGAGGTTCGGCTGCTTCGGCCTGCACGAGTGGGCCATGGTCTATCGCCTGCCGGAGGACGAGGTGCGGCACCGGTCGCTGCCCCTCCGGCTCGGGCGCGACGGCACCGACGCGGTCGTCGAGAGCCACGAGATCCGGTGCTCGCACTTCGACGCCTACCGCTTCTTCACCCCGGAGGCGGTGGGGCGCAACGAGATCCGTCCCACGCGCGAGACGATCCAGGACCACGAGCAGCCCGGCTGCCTGCACGGCGGGGCGATGGACCTCTATCGCTGGGCGTTCAAGCTCGCGCCCGGCATCCCGGGCGACCTGGTGCTGGACTGCTTCGAGATCGCCCGCGAGGCGAGGCTGCTCGACATGATGAGCTCGCCCTACGACACCGAGCCCCTGGGGCTCCCCAACATCGCGATCGAGACCGCCGAGGGCAAGGCCGAGCACGTGCGTCGGCAGCGCGCCGTCAGCGAGGCCGCAGCGCCCGTCCGCGAGCGGCTCATGGCCGCGTGCGACGCCCTCTTGCCCAGCGGTGATCGGGTGATCGGGTGAGCGAGGCGGTCAAGGGATCAGGACGACCTGCTCGGGCCGCAGGGCGCTGAGCGGCTGGTCGAGCGTGGCCAGCAGGCCGCCGTGCCGGGCAGCCAGCCCGGCGAGATAGACGACGGTCACCTGTCGATGGCCCCGCACCCCAGCCAGATCCACCTCTGCGTAGGAGAGGTCGTCCGGCCACCATGCGCAGGAGGGATGGGCCTGGACGCCGCCCAGGATGGACCTCGCCGTGCCGGCGGTCTCCCCAAGCCGCAGGAGGAAGCGGACCAGTGACCCCTGGACCACCGGGCAGAGCGCGAACGCCTCCACGTCCGAGATCCAGCGAGCCGCTCGGTCGTGGTGCTCGTGCTCGGCGAGGACGAGGGCGATGAGGACGTTCGCGTCCAACAGGTAGGTGCTCACGCCTCGTCCAGCGCCTCGTCCACCTCACGAGACGTGACGGGACGACCGACCGAGAGCACCGGCAGTCCCGTCCGCTCGTCGGTCGCGATGGCGACCGGGCGGTCGAGCTGGGCCAGCCCTCGTGTGGCGAGGTCGGCGATGACGCTCGACAGGGACGCGCCGCGCTGAGCCGCCAGCTCGCGGGCCTGGCGGTGGACCGCAGGAGGCAGGTCGACGGTGGTACGCATAACTGCATCATAGAGCGCATCACCCCTGATGCACACCGTCAGCGGACGGGGATCCCCGCGCTGTGCAGGCCATAGGTCAGCCCGTCCAGCAGGGCCATCCAGGACGCCTCGACGATGTTGGCGGCCACGCCCACGGTCGTCCACGACTGGTTGTCGTCAGCCATCTCGATGAGCACGCGCGTCACGGCGTCGGACCCGTGCGCCGAGTCGAGGATGCGGACCTTGTAGTCCACGAGCTCCACGCCGTCGATCTCGGGATAGACACCCGCGAGGGCGGTGCGCAGGCCCTCGTCGAGGGCGTTGACCGGGCCGTTGCCCTCGCCGGTGGCGACGAGGCGGCGCCCGCCGGCACGCAGCTTGACCGTGGCCTCCGACACGGCTCCCCCGTCTCCGCGGGCCTCGGCGATGACCCGCCAGGACTCCACGTCGCAGTAGGAGATCGGCTCGCCGGTGACCTCGCGGCGCAGCAGCAGCTCGAAGGACGCGTCGGCGGCGTCGAAGGTCCAGCCGCGCAGCTCGAGGTCCTTGACCAGGGCCACGATCCGCGACTGCACCTCCCCCTGCCCGGACAGGTCCAGGCCGAGCTCGCGGGCGCGCAGCTCGATGGAGGCGCGACCGGCCATGTCGGACACCAGGGTCCGCATCCGGTTGCCCACCGAGGAGGGGTCGGCGTGCTGGTAGAGGTCGGGGTCGACCTTGAGGGCCGAGGCGTGCAGCCCGGCCTTGTGCGCGAACGCCGAGGACCCGACGTAGGGCTGGCGGCCGTAGGGCGTGATGTTGGTGATCTCGCTGATGGAGTGGGAGATCCGCGAGGCCGCGGCCAGCTGGGCGTCGGCCACCACGGGCCGGTCGAGCTTGAGCTGCAGGTTGCTGATGATCGTCAGCAGGTCGGCGTTGCCGGTGCGCTCGCCGTACCCGTTGACGGTGCCCTGCACCTGCACCACGCCCGCGTCGACCGCGGCGAGGGAGTTGGCCACGGCGCACCCGGTGTCGTTGTGGCAGTGGATGCCGAGCGGGGCGCCGGTGGACCGCGTGACGTCGTCGACGACGTCCGCGATGCGCGCGGGGAGCATGCCGCCGTTGGTGTCGCACAGGGCGACCACCTCGGCCCCCGACTCGACCGCCGCCCGGACGGCCTCGAGCGCGTAGTCACGGTCGAGCTCGTAGCCGTCGAAGAAGTGCTCGGCGTCCAGGAACACCCGCCGCCCCTCCCCCACCAGGAAGGTCACCGTGTCGCGGATCATCGCGAGGTTCTCCGGCAGCGTGGTGCGCAGCGCCTGCTCGACGTGCCGGGTGTGCGCCTTGGCGACCAGGGTGATGGCCGGCGCCCCGGAGTCCAGCAGCGCCCGGACCTGGGGGTCGCTGTGGGCCTGCCCACCCGCCTTGCGCGTCGCGCCGAAGGCCGTGAGCACGGCGTTGGACAACCGCAGGTCCCACGCCCCGGCGAAGAACTCGGTGTCGCGGGGGTTGGCGCCGGGCCAGCCGCCCTCGATGAACCCCACCCCCAGCTCGTCCAGGTGACGCGCGATCGCGATCTTGTCCTGGACGGTCAGGTGCAGACCCTCCTGCTGCGCGCCGTCGCGCAGGGTGGTGTCGTAGACCTGCAGTGCGGGCCGGTCTCCCATGGCTCGTCCTCTCGGGCGGGGGCGGTCGTCCGCCCCATGATGACGGCGTATGCCGCTGCGCCGTCTCGTCGTCTCACCGGGTCGCGGCCACGAGGGCCTCGAACAGCGACGGGTCGGTGCCGGCCTCCGGGTGCCACTGCACGGCGAGGCAGAAGTCGGCGTCCGGGTCCTCCATCGCCTCGAGCGTGCCGTCCGCGGTCCAGGCGCTCGCGTCGTAGCCGGGATGGGTCAGCACGGCCTGGTGGTGATAGGTCGGCACGTCCACCTGCTCCCCCACGATCGCCGCCACCCGTGACCCGGACCGCACCGACACCGCGTGGGTCCCGAACACCCCTGGTGCCGGGGAGTGCTCGTCGTGGCCGACCCGGTCGGGCAGGTGCTGCTCCAGCGTCCCGCCGGCCTCGACGGCCATGACCTGCATGCCCCGGCAGATGCCGAGCAGCGGCATCCCCCGACGCCGTGCCTCGGCCACGAGGAGCAGCTCGGTCTCGTCCCGGTCCGGCCTGGCCTGCTGCACCGAGGGGTGCGGCGCGGCGCCATACCGGCTGGACTCGACGTCGACCCCGCCGCTGATGATCAGGGCGTCCACGCGGTCGAGCCAGCCCGAGACCACGGCGGGCGTCACGTCGAGCCGCGGCACGAGCAGGACGGGCAGGGCGCCCGCCCGCTCGACGGCCAGGGTGTAGTCGCGCGGCAGCACCGCCGAGGGCTGGTCGACCCACGGCGTCCGCGACACCTCCTCGACGTAGGTCGTGAGGGCCACGACCGGGGGGTCAGAGCGGCGTGACATAGGCGCCCGAGATGCCGCCGTCGACGAGGAACTGCGCCGCCGTGATGAACGACGACTCGTCGCTGGCCAGGAACACGACGGCGTTCGCGAGCTCCTCCGGCTCGGCGAACCGCCCCATCGGCACGTGGACGAGGCGGCGGGCGGCCCGCTCGGGGTCCGCGGCGAACAGCTCCTGCAGCAGCGGGGTGTTGACCGGGCCGGGGCACAGGGCGTTGACGCGCACCCCCTCGCGGGCGAACTGCACGCCGAGCTCGCGCGACATCGACAGCACCCCGCCCTTGCTGGCGGTGTAGGAGATCTGCGAGGTGGCGGCGCCCATGACGGCCACGAAAGACGCTGTGTTGATGATGGATCCGCGCTTCTGCTCGAGCATGTAGGGCAGGGCCGCCTTGCAGCACAGGTAGACGCTGGTGAGGTTGACCTCCTGCACCCTGCGCCAGGCCTCGAGGTCGGTCGTGAGGATCGAGTCGTCCTCCGGCGGGGAGATCCCGGCGTTGTTGAAGGCCACGTCCACCGAGCCGTAGGTGTCGAACGCGGCCTTGAACAGCGCGTCCACCTGCGCGGCGTCGGTCACGTCGCACTCGACGAAGAGCCCCTCGACCTCCTCGGCCACGCGCGGGCCGTTGGTCCGGTCGAGGTCGCCGATCACGACCCGGGCCCCCTCCTCGGCGAACCGTCGCACGGTCGCCAGGCCGATGCCGCTGCAGCCACCGGTGACCACGGCGACCTTTCCTTCGAGTCGAGCACCCATGGTGGGCAGTTCCTTTCGTCGTTCCGCAGGATGGCGGGTGGGAGCGAGCAGAGCAGAGCAGGCCGTATGCCGTGGCGGGCCGGCCTCACGCGTCGGCGATGAAGACGTTCTTGACGTCGGTGAACGAGTCCAGCGCGTCCGGGCCGAGCTCGCGGCCGAGACCGGAGCGCTTGAAGCCGCCGAACGGCGTCGAGTAGCGCACGCTGGCATGGGAGTTGACCGACAGGTTGCCGGCCTGGACGGCGCGGGACACGCGCAGCGCCCGGCCCACGTCCCTGGTCCAGATCGAGCCGGACAGGCCGTAGTGCGTGTCGTTGGCCATCCGGATCGCGTCGGCCTCGTCGTCGAAGGGCAGCACCGCCACGACGGGTCCGAAGATCTCGTCCTGCCAGACGGCGTCCTCGGTCGACCGGGGCAGCACCACGGTGGGGGCGTACCAGTGGCCACCGCCGTCGGGCCTCGATCCGCGGAACGCCACGTCGACGTCCGCGCCCTCGACGTAGGCCGCGACGCGGTCGCGGTGCTCGGCGCTGACGAGCGGTCCCATCTGGGTGGCCTCGTCGCCCGGGTCGGCCACGACGACGTCCTTGACCGCCGGCTCGAAGCGCTCCATGAACGCGTCGAGGACGCTGCGCTGCACCAGGATCCGGCTGCGGGCGCAGCAGTCCTGCCCGGCGTTGTCGAAGACGCCCATGGGGGCGCTGGCGGCGGCCTGGTCCAGGTCGGCGTCGGCGAAGACGACGTTGGCGGACTTGCCCCCGAGCTCGAGCGTGATGCGCTTGATCCGGTCGGCGGCGCCGCGCATGATCCGCTGCCCCACGGCGGTGGACCCGGTGAAGCACACCTTGGCGACGTCGTCGTGGGTGACGAACCGCTCCCCCACCACCGAGCCCTTGCCGGGCAGGATCGTGAGCACGTGCTCGGGCAGCCCTGCCTCCAGGGCGAGCTCGCCGATCCGGACGGCCGTGAGCGGCGTCAGCTCGGCGGGCTTGAGGACGACGGCGTTGCCGGCGGCGAGGGCCGGCGCGAACCCCCAGCCCGCGATGGGCATCGGGAAGTTCCACGGCACGATGACCCCGACCACGCCCAGCGGCTCCTTGAAGGTCACGTCCAGACCTCCGGCCACGGGAATCTGCCTGCCGCACAGGCGCTCCGGAGCGGCGGAGTAGTAGTGCAGGACGTCGCGGACGTTGCCGGCCTCCCACCGCGCGTTGCCGATCGTGTGCCCGGCGTTTGCGACCTCGAGCCGCGCGAGCTCCTCGACGTGCTCGTCCACCACGTCGGCGAACCTCCGCAGCAGCCGTCCGCGGTCGGCGGGAGCCAGTGCGGCCCAACGACGTTGGGCGACGACGGCCCGCGCGACGGCCTGGTCGGTCGCCTCCTCGTCGACCAGCTCGACGGTGCGCAGGGGCTCGCCGGTGGCGGGGTTGGTGATCTCGTGGGTCGTCACGTCACAGCCTCTCGAATCCGCGGATGCGTTCCCAGTCCGTCACGGCCGCGCCGAAGGCGGCCAGCTCGACGTCGGCGGCGTGGACGTAGTGGTCGACCACGTCGTCCCCGAGCAGCCGGCGGGCGTGCGGCGACGCGTCGAACCGGTCCCTGGCCTGCTGCAGCGTCGAGGGCACGTGCTCCGCGTCGGAGGTGTAGGCGTTGCCCTCGAGCGCCGGTGGCAGCTCGAGCTGCTCGCGGATGCCGTGCAACCCACCGGCCAGCATGGCGGCCGTGGCGAGGTAGGGGTTGACGTCACCGCCCGGCACGCGGTTCTCGACGCGGATGCCCGCGCCGTGACCCACCACACGCAGGGCGCAGGTGCGGTTGTCGGTGCCCCAGGCGATCGCGGTCGGCGCGAAGGACCCCTCGGCGAACCGCTTGTAGGAGTTGATGTTCGGTGCGTAGAGCACCGTCAGGTCGGCCATCGTGGCGAGGACTCCGGCCATGAAGTGCTCGAACACCTCGCTGCGCCCGCCGTCGCGTGACTCGTCGGCGAAGACGTTGCGTCCGTCCTCGTCCTGCAGGGACATGTGGATGTGGCAGGAGCTGCCCTCGCGCTCGTCATACTTGGCCATGAAGGTGAGCGACTGGCCGTGCCGGCCGGCGATCTCCTTGGCCGCGGTCTTGTAGACGGTGTGCGTGTCGCAGGTCCGGTGGACCTCCTCGTAGCGGAACACGATCTCGTGCTGCCCGAGGTTGCACTCCCCCTTGGCGCTCTCGACGATCGCCCCGCTGGCGTACATCGCGTTGCGGATGTCCCGCAGCAGCGGCTCGACCTTGGCTCCCCCGAGGATGGAGTAGTCCACGTTGTAGCGGTTGGCCGGCGTCAGCCCCTGGTAGCGCGCGTCCCAGGCCTGCTCGTAGGTGTCCTCGAAGACGATGAACTCCAGCTCGGTCCCAGCGAAGGACCGGTAGCCCAGCTCGGCGGCAGCGTCCTGCTGCCCGCGCAGCACCGTGCGGGGTGCCTGACGGACCAGCCCGGTGCCGTCAAGCCAGGACAGGTCGCACAGGATCGTCGCCGACCCCGGGCAGCCCGGTGTGCGTCGCAGGCTGGCGAGGTCGAGGTCGAACCTCATGTCCCCGTAGCCCTTCTCCCACGAGCTGATGGCATAGCCGTCGACGGTGTTCATCTCGACGTCCAGGGCGAGCAGGTAGTTGCACCCCTCGGTCCCGTCCTCGAGGACGTGGTCGAGGAAGAACTGCGGGTGCAGGCGCTTGCCCAGCAGCCTGCCCTGCATGTCGGGGAAGGCGACGACGATGGTGTCGACCGTGCCGTCCTCGCACTCCTGCCGCAGCTGCTCCAGGGTCAGGGTCGGTGCTCTCACGGGGTACCTCCGGGGTGCGTGGTCGGGTGGGCGAGCAGGCCGCGCAGGAGCGCCGCCGTCTTGTCGCAGTGCTCCTCGGCGAGCTCTCGGGCGTCCTCGGGCTCGCCGGACAGGATCGCGTCCACGACGGCCTCGTGGTCGGCGTTGGAGTGCTCGATGTTGCGTGGCAGGACCGGTATGGCGGCCAGGAGCTGGTGCAGCGCGGACTGCGACCGGCTGACCGCCTCCACGAGCGACGGGCTGCCCGAGAGGCCGGCGATCGCGAGGTGCAGCCGCGAGTCGGCCTGCCGGTGCTCGGCGGCGTCCCGGCGGCTGGCGTCGGACACGTCGCGCAGGCACTCCTTGAGCCAGCCGCGGTCGGTGGCGGGCAGGGCGCGGGACGCCGCGAGGTAGGCCGTGCCGGGCTCGACCACGCGGCGGAACCCGAGGACGTCCTCGAGCTCGGCCTCGGTCGTCGCGGCGGCGTCGCCCGTCTCCGCCTCGCGGGCGGCCCAGTCGTAGGTCACGAAGCTCCCGCCGGCGCGGCCGCGCCTCGTCTCGACCATCCCGAGGTCCCGCAGCGTGGCGATGGCCTCCCGCAGCGTCACCCGGGACACGCCGAGCCGGGTGGCGAGCTCCCGCTCGGGCGGCAGCTGGGAGCCGGTCGTCAGGACACCGAGGCGGACGGCGGTGGCGAGCTGCTCGAGGGTGGCCTCGTAGGCCTGTCCCTCGCGGACCGGACGCAGGACGACCTCGGGGACGAGGTCCTGGGCCGACATGCGCGCGGGCCGGGTCGCGGTCTGGGCCGGGTCGCGGACCTGGTCGGGCGTTGGGCTCATCGGAACAGGTCCGCGGGCTCGACGGTGTCGTGATGGCCGGGGTCCTCGACCATGAAGTGCTTGCGCCCGCCGAAGATCCAGGTCGCCCCGGCGAAGACGAGGACGACCGCGACGGCGACCGGCGCGTAGTTGAAGGTCTCGATCGTGACGGGCGCAGCCGGCGGCAGCATGAAGAGGACGACGATGAACCCCACCCACACCACCGCGATCCAGCCGATGGGGGCGCTCCAGCGGCCGAGGTTCCACCGGCCGGGGACGAAGTCCGGGTTGATGCGGCGCAGCAGGACGGGCGTGACGTAGGCGATGTAGAGGCCGATCACGGCGATGGACGTGACCGCGAGGTAGGCCGTCTGCGACACGAGCGAGGGGCTGGCGAGGACGATCGCGAGCACGGTCACCAGCCAGATCGAGTTGGTCGGCGTGCCGGTCCGCGGGTTGACCTTGGACCACCAGCGAGAGCCGGGCAGGGCGTTGTCGCGGCTGAAGGCGAAGGACATGCGCGAGGAGGAGGTCACGCACGCCATACCGCAGAAGAACTGCGCGACGGCGCAGATCAGCACGAGGGTCAGGCCGAGGCCCTGGCCGGTCGCATCGATGAAGATCTGGGCGGGTGGCAGGCCGATGTCGCTGGCCAGGGCCCCGTCGTAGTCCTGGATCGCCGAGGTCACCGCCAGCAGCAGGATCCAGCCCGCCACGAGCGACACGAGCACGGAGTTGACGATCCCCTTGGGCGCGTTGACCGACGCGTTGCGGGTCTCCTCCGCCACGTGCGCCGACGCGTCGAACCCGGTGAAGGTGTATTGGGCCATCAGCAGACCGATG
Source organism: Arsenicicoccus sp. UBA7492 (assembly GCF_002479615.1). NCBI lineage: Bacteria > Bacillati > Actinomycetota > Actinomycetes > Micrococcales > Intrasporangiaceae > Arsenicicoccus > Arsenicicoccus sp. UBA7492. The sequence continues at coordinate 18,388 of NZ_DLOE01000032.1, forward strand.
AGGAAGACGTAGATGGAGCTCGTCCACCCGGTGTTGTTGACGAAGTGCGTCAGCGTCCAGCCGGGCGACTGGTGCCGGTCGGGGACGAGCGCGAGCACCACGACGATGACGGCCGCGCCCGCGAGGTGCCACCACGCCGAGACGGCGGACAGCAGCCGGACCAGGTTGACCCCGAAGGCGTTGAGCAGACCGTGCATCAGCAGGATGACGCAGAAGCACGCGAAGGTGGTCTGCGGGGTGACGTCGACGCCGATCGTCAGGTCCAGGAAGGCCATCCAGGTGGTCGCGGCGCCGAAGTCGACGGCGGCGGTCACGGCGACCTCGCCGAGGAAGTTGAACCAGCCCACGACCCAGGCCCACTCGCGCTTGTGCGAGCGCGCGAGCCGACCGGCCCAGAAGTAGAGGCCGCCGGCCGTCGGGTAGACCGAGCAGACCTCGGCCATGGCCAACGCGACGCACAGGACGAAGACGCCGACCAGCGGCCATCCCAGCGAGATCGCCGCGGGGCCACCGGCATTCATCGCGATGCCGTAGGACGTGATGCAGCCCGACAGGATCGAGATGATCGAGAAGGACACGGCGAAGTTGCTGAACCCGGACATGGTGCGGTTGAGCTCTTGCTTGTAGCCGAGCTCGGCGAGCTGCGCGGCGTCCTCGTGGCTGTAGTCCTGCTCGTCGGCGCGGGACAGGAACCGGCGTGGGCCCATGGGGCACCTCCTGGGTGCGGCCTCGCGCGCGGGCTGCACGAGGACGATCCAGCCAGTGAACCGTACGGGTGAAACCTTCGTCAATGGTCTGGTGTTAAACCTTTGTTACCAGACCGGCCACGCTGTCCCCGCCCCTGTCCTTGGCTCCGTCCTCGACCCTCTCCCCACCACGATCGTGAGGGGCTGCTCCACGAAAGGTGGACCAAACCCTCACGATCTGGGGATGTGGGCGGGTTGGTGGGTGGGACGTGGCGAGGTCAGACGAGCCGGGTCATCCAGCCGTGGGTGTCCTCGGCCCGGCCGTACTGGATGTCGAGGAGCTGGTTGCGGATCGACAGGGCGATCTTGTCGTCGGTGGCCTCGGTGCGGTGGTTGACCGAGCCGCCCTCCCAGCGCAGCTCGCCGACGGGGGTGATGACGGCGGCCGTGCCACAGGCGAAGACCTCGGCCAGCTCGCCGGACGCGGCGGCGTCCTTCCACTCCTGGATCGGGATGCGGCGCTCCTCGGGCGTGAGGCCCAGCTCACCGGCGATCTGCAGGATGGAGCTGCGGGTGACGCCCTCGAGGATCGAGCCGGTGAGCTCGGGGGTCACGAGGCGCCCGTCCTTGTAGACGAGGAAGAGGTTCATCCCGCCCAGCTCCTCGATGTGCTCGTGCGTCGCCGAGTCGAGGAACACCGCCTGGTCGCACCCGTTCTCGATGCCCTCGAGCTGGCCGGCGAGGCTGGAGGCGTAGTTGCCGCCGCACTTGGCGGCGCCGGTGCCGCCGGCGCCCGCGCGGGCGTAGTCGGTGGAGATCCACAACGTGACGGGCTCCAGCCCGCCGGAGAAGTACGCGCCGGCCGGGGAGGCGATCACGGCATACGTGACCTCCTTGGCCGGCCGCACGCCGAGGAAGGCCTCGGAGGCGAACATGAACGGCCGCAGGTAGAGCGAGGTCTCGCCGGCGCCGGCCGCGGGGACCCAGGCGTCGTCGGCGGCCACGAGGGCCTTGATCGACTCGAGGAAGTCCTCGGTGGCCAGCTCGGGCAGGGCGAGCCGACGCGCGCTGCGCTGCATCCGGGCGGCGTTGGCCTCCGGGCGGAAGCACCAGACCGATCCGTCGGCGTGACGGAAGGCCTTGAGCCCCTCGAACACCTCCTGCGCGTAGTGCAGGACGGCGGCGGCGGGGTCAAGCTGGAAGGGGCCGTAGGGGCGGATCGCGTCGCCGTGCCACCCGGCGTCGGCGGTCCACGTGGCGACGGCCATGTGGTCGGTGAAGGTCTTGCCGAAGCCGGGGTTGGCGAGGATCTGCTCGCGCTCGGCGTCGGGCACCGGGGTGGTGGTGCGCTCCAGCGGGAAGGACAGGGACGGCGTCGTCATGGGGTGCTCCTTGTCGCACGGGGTTTCGCCTCGAAGGCTACCGCGCCCTCCGGGGCCGGGATCGACCGCGGTTCGACACATCGGCCTGGCGTGCGAACCTGGGCGGACGTGACGACCTGAGGTAGGTCAGAGGCGGGCGGCGATGGCCTCGCCGACCTCCTGGGTGGACCGAGGGGTGGAGCGCTGGGCAGAGCCACGCTCCGTGAGGTCCGCCAGCACCGCGGCCTCGACGCGCTCGGCGGCCGGGACCAGGCCCACGTGCCGCAGCAGCAGCGCGACCGAGAGGATCGCGGCGGTGGGGTCGGCCTTGCCCTGGCCGGCGATGTCGGGCGCCGAGCCGTGCACGGGCTCGAACATCGAGGGGTTGGTGCGGGAGGGGTCGATGTTGCCGCTGGCCGCGAGCCCGATCCCGCCGGACACCGCCGCCGCGAGGTCGGTCAGGATGTCGCCGAAGAGGTTGTCCGTCACGATGACGTCGAAACGCGCGGGGTCGGTGGTCAGGAAGATCGTGGCCGCGTCGACGTGCAGGTAGTCCACCGACACCTCGGGGAACTCCGGCGCCACCGCCTCGACGGTCCGGCGCCAGAGGTGACCGGCGTGGACGAGCACGTTGTGCTTGTGGACGAGCGTGAGCTTCTTGCGGGGGCGGGCCTGCGCCCGGGCGAAGGCGTCGCGCACGACCCGCTCCACGCCGAAGGCCGTGTTGACGCTGACCTCGGTGGCGATCTCGTGCGGCGTGCCGATGCGCAGGGCGCCGCCGTTGCCGACGTACGGCCCCTCGGTCCCCTCGCGCACCACGACGAAGTCGAAACCGTCAGGAGCGACGCGGGCCAGGTCGAGCGGGCTCTGCGCCCCGGGATAGAGCGTCGAGGGTCGCAGGTTGACGCAGTGGTCCAGGGCGAAGCGCAGCGGCAGCAGCACGCCTCGCTCGAGCACGCCGGACGGCACGCTGGGGTCACCGATGGCGCCGAGCAGGATCGCGCCGTGGCCGCGCAGCGCGTCCAGGTCGGCGTCGGTGAGCGTCTCGCCGGTCGCGTGCCAGCGCTTCGCCCCCAGGTCGTAGTCGGTCGTGCGCACCTCGACCCCGTCGGCCTCGGTCACGGCCCGCAGCACGCGCAGGCCCTCGGCGACGACCTCGGGGCCGATGCCGTCACCCCCGACGACGGCGAGGTCGAGGCTGGTGGGCGCGGTCGCGGGCTGGCTCGTCATACGCCCGAGGCTAGGGATCCATCTCAACCCGCAAAACGTCGTCTCACGATCTGACGACCGGCGACGGGCGCGGCCACCGTGGCGGTCCTCAGCGCGCGACCTCGCGGTGGGTCGGGTCGACCCGGCGGGTCCACCCGCGCGCGTCCAGGTGCTCCAGCAGAGGTATGACGACCCGCCGCGTCGTGCCGAGGGCCTGTCGCGCGGCGCTGGTGGTGAACGGCTGCTCCAGGGCCGACAGCTCGCGCATCGCGAGGGCGGGACCGCGGGGCAGCAGGACGATGTCGTCGACCAGCCGCACGAGGCGACCCGCGGCCTCCGCGGCGGCCAGCTCGCGAGCGCCGAGACCCCACAGGTCGAGCTGGCCGCGCTCCGGGGCGGCGAAGGGGTTGGCGGCGAGCTGCTGCTCGAGCGCCTGCAGCCCCGCCTCGGCGGCCCCCAGGCTGGGGCGCACCCCGGGCCGGGAGACCTTGCCCTGCCCGACCTCCAGGCCGGCGTCGCGGGCGACGGGGGTCACCGTGGCCACGTCGGGCATCCCGGCGATGCGGCGCGCCTCCTCGAGGCGGAGCCAGGGATCCATGGGGACGTCCTGGATGCGCCGGTCCACGGCCATGAGCAGCTCGGACCGCCACTGCTGCCAGGCGGACTCGGCGACGAGCCACTCCCCGACGTGGCGCACGCCCGGGACGTCCGCGAGCAGGTCCTGGGGCCGGACGCCGAGGACGGCGAGGTCGCGCGGGCGCATGGCCCCGCGACGCTCCACCTCCCGGGCGACATCGACCCTCGTCGACCTCTGGGAGCTCTGTGATCCCGGGGAGCTCTGTGATCCCGGGGAGCACTGTGAGCCCAGCGAGCCCTGGCCGCCCGACGACCCCGCACAGGCCGACGCCGTCGCGGGGTCCAGCACGTCGGAGGACGCCACCTCGGCGAGCGCACCCGCGCGCCGGGCCGCGGCGCCCCGGCGCTGCAGCTCGGGCGGGTCGACGTCGAGGACGGTCGCGCCGGCCAGCACGGCCCGTCGCCCCGGGTCCCGCAGGATGAACCGGTCGCCCGCCTGCAGCGGGAGCGGCTCGGGGGTCCGCAGCCGGACGAACTGCTCGCCGAGGGGCCGGACCCGCGCGGTCCAGGAGCCCGAGCCGATGTGGACGGTCAGCTCGCCGGGCAGGTCGGCGGCCACGCAGCCGTGCAGGGCCGCATCGACCTCGCGGGTCCAGTGCCAGGCGTGCGGCGTCACGAGCACGTCGCCGCGGCCCACCTCGTCGGCCGGGGTGGAGCGCAGGTTGACCGCGACCCGCGCGCGCGCCGGGACGGCGTCGTAGTCCTGCCCGAGCGACTGCAGACCGCGCACCCGCACGGGGCGACGGCCGAGCTCGAGGGCGTCACCGACGCACAACGACCCCTCGCCCAGCGTGCCGGTGACCACCGTCCCCGCGCCGGGGATCGTGAACGACCGATCGATCCACAGCCGCACCCGGGCGCCGTGGTCGGGCTCGGGCAACCGCGCCACGAGCCGCCGCAGGGCGGAACGGAGCTCGTCGATGCCCTCGCCGGTCTCGGCGGACACCGCCAGCGCCTCGCACTCCCCCAGGCTGGACCGGGCCACGCGCTCGCGGGCCTGCGCGAGGGCCGGGGCGGGGTCGGCGAGATCGCTGCGGGTCACCACGAGGACCCCGTGGCGCAGCCCGAGCGCGTCGACGGCCTCGAGGTGCTCCTCGCTCTGCTCGCGCCAGCCCTCGTCGGCCGCGACCACGACGAGCACGGCGGGAGCCGGTCCGAGGCCGGCGAGCATGTTGCCGATGAAGCGCTCGTGCCCGGGCACGTCGACGAACGCGACGCGCTCCCCCGAGTCGAGGGCCGTCCAGGCGAATCCGAGGTCGATCGTCATGCCCCGGCGTCGCTCCTCGGCCCAGCGGTCGGGCTCCATGCCCGTGAGGCGCCGCACGAGCCGGGACTTGCCGTGGTCGACGTGGCCGGCGGTGGCGACGATGTGCATCATGCGCCGCTCGCCCCCTCGGGCTCGGCCAGCTGCCCCCGCACCGCGAGCACCGCCTCCACCACGTCGTCGAGCCGGGCCGGAGGCAGGCAGCGCACGTCGAGCAGCGTGCGTCCACCCTCGACCCGCGCGACCACGGCGGGCGACCCCAGGCGCAGGCGCTCGGCATACGGCTCGGGCAGGGCGATCGCCCATCCGGGCAGGTCCAGCCCGGGTGCCGATCCCCCGCCGACCCGCCCCACGGAGGGGACGACCGCAGCTCCCAGGCGACGGCCGAGCCCCTCCGCTCGATCGCGGAGCAGGTCTGACGACGCGTGGACGGCCTCGTGGGTGGGGTTCGTCGCCGAGCCGAGGGTGGCGGCCAGCGCGGCCAGGGTGAGCTTGTCGGCTCGCAACGCTCGCTGCAGCGGGTGGCGACGCACGCGTTCGACGACGTCGGCCGCCCCGAGGACGATCCCGGCCTGGGGGCCGCCGAGGAGCTTGTCGCCGCTGCAGGTCACCAGGGTGGCGCCGGCAGCGAGGGTCGTGGCGGCGTCGGGCTCGCCGGGCAGCACGGGGTCGGGCCGCAGGAGGCCGCTGCCGATGTCCACCACGAGCGGCAGCTCCCGCTCGCGGGACAGCCCGGCGAGCTCGGCCACCGTCGCCTCGCTGGTGAAGCCCTCGACCCGGAAGTTGCTGGGGTGCACCTTGAGGATCGCTGCCGTCCGCTCCGTCACCGCGTCGGTGTAGTCCGCGAGCCGCGTGCGGTTGGTGGTCCCCACCTCCCGCAGGCGCACGCCGGTCGACTCGATGAGGTCGGGCAGCCGGAAGCCGTCGCCGATCTCGACCATCTCGCCCCGGCTGACGAGCACCTCGCGGCCCTGGGCGAGGGAGGTGAGCACGAGGCTCAGGGCGGCGGCGCCGTTGTTGACCACCAGGGCACCACCTGCGGCGGGCACCGCTCGGGCGAGGGCGTCGAGGGTGCGCCGGCCACGTCGTGCCCGCACCCCGGTCGCGAGGTCGAGCTCGACGTCCGTGCACCCGGCCGAGGCGACGAGCGCCTCCACCGCCGCGGGGGCCAGCTGGGCCCGGCCGAGGTTGGTGTGCAGGACGACCCCGGTCGCGTTGAGGACCTCGGTATGCCGGGAGCGCCGCCGCAGCTCGTCGGCGACCGACGTCACGAGGAGCTCCGGCGGGAGGTCACCGCGTCGCACCTGCTCCTGACCCTCGCGGACCGCCTCGCGGACGCGGTCCCGCCCGACGGTGGACTGCAGGTCGGCGAGGAGCGGATCGGCCAGCACCGCATCGGTCCTCGGAACCCGTCGGCGCGGGTCGGTGGTCGGCATGGCTCGACCCTATGCCGCCCGCGCCCCGGGTGGAATGCCGCTCGCGCCCCCCGGCGGAGGTGCTGGTGGCGACCAGCACGGTCCGGGCGCCTCGGTGCCGGAAGGCCGGCGACGGCCCGCCCGAACGGGTGATGGTCCGCCATATGGTGACGCGAAACTACTCTCCGCAATCAGAATCAACCGGGTCAGCAGGTCCGACAGCCCGGAGGGACGGATGGTCACGCGCACGTCACCCCCGTCCCAGCGCGGCGCCGCGCCCCGCCCGATCACCGCCGCGCTCCGCCCCCTCTCCTCGCGCGCTGATGCACGGCTCGTCGCCCCCGTCGTGGCACTGCTGCTCTGCGCCGCGACGGTCGCCGGCTGCTCCTCGCCCGCTGGTCCGGCCACCTCGACCGGCGGCACGGCCGCCTCCGCCTCCGTCGTACCTGCCCAGGCGGCCCGCGCCTCCGCCGGCCGCCAGCCCACCAGGGTGTCCCCGAGCGCCACGATCACGGCCCCCGCCGCCCCTCGTCCGCCGACCCTCCCGCGGCCGACGCCCCTGCACTCACCGCCCCGGCCGCCCGCGCCGCTGCCGGCCATCCCGGCCCGTGCATCCGTGGCGGGATGGTCCTGCGACCAGGTCGTCCGCGCCGTCAACGGCACGTCCGCCCGGTGCGCCGACGCCGGCGACCCGTCGCTGCGTGCCCAGACCGTGGGCGACGGCGAGTCGACCGTCGGCCTGACGGACGAGCAGCAGGTCGTCCACGTGCAGCCTGGCCTGGGCAGCACCGACACCTACCTCGTCGCGATGCACGAGCGCGGCCACCAGGAGCTCCGTCAGCGGTGCGACACCTGGGTCTGCGGCGACGCGCTGGCCCGGGCGACCGGGAGCAGCCGAGGCGCGTGGAGCTCCGGGCCCTACTTCGCCCGCGTCGTCGAGGCCGGCGCCTCCACCTGGGCCCGCTGCCACGGCGGCGACAACCCGCGCTACGGCTACCGGCTCAGCTGCGAGGACCTCGAGGCCGCGTTCGCGGCCGAGGCGCGGGCCCGGGAGGACCAGCGTCGCGAGCAGGCCGAGTACGACGCCGCCTGGGCCCGCTACCGCGAGGCGTACGAGCAGTACCGACGTGACTACGACGCCTACGCGGCACAGCCGTGACCTGAACGCGCGTAGACCATTACATGACATTCCGTCACTAATACTCACTCTTAGTGATTTTTGGGCCGACCGCACCAGCGGCACCAAGGGCACCTGGGCCCGCTACTCCTGGAACGGCTCTCGCTGGATCCGCGTCAACGCCAACGCTGCGGCGGTCTTCGGCCGCGGCGGTGTCGTCCCGAGCGCGCAGCGCCGCCAGGGCACCAGCACGACCCCCGCCGGCACCTTCTCGCTGGTGCATGCGTTCGGCGTCGGCAACCCCGGCACCCGCATGCCCTATCGCCGCGTCACGCGCTGCAGCTGGTGGATCCAGCACCCCGGCCAACGCGACTACAACCGCTGGCGCGAGTCCTGCTCGGTGCCCGCCTCCGTGGCGCGCTCGTCCGAGCGGCTGCAGTCCTACGTCGACAGCGGGCTCTACCGCCAGGCCGTCGTGATCCGCTACAACTACACGACGCCCAACCGGTCCGGAGCCCACTCCGGGGCCGGGATCTTCCTGCACTACGCGCGGTCCTACACCGGCGGCTGCGTCGGCATCGACAGCATGTCCGAGCTCACCGCCACCGTGCGGTGGCTGGACCCGGCCCGCAAGCCGGTCATCGTCGTCAAGGCCTGACGGGGCTGACCCGAGAGCAGTCTGGCGGAGGCGGACGGGAATCGAACCCGCCTGCGACGGATACCGCCGCACACCGGTTTTGAAGACCGGGAGGACCACCAGGCACCTGTACGCCTCCGCCGCAGATCGTACCCGCCGACAGCGTGCCGCAGACGCGCCCCCGGAGGTAACGTCGAGGCATGGCACCGAGCAAGGACGATCGCAAGGACGACCCCGGCCCCAGCGTCAAGGACAAGGAGCTCTACGAGGCGCTCCGCGACGAGGGCAACAGCAAGGAGAAGTCGGCGCGCATCGCCAACGCCGCTGCGGCGCAAGGCCGCTCCACGGTCGGCGAGCGTGGCGGCGAGCACGGCAGCTATGACGACTGGACCAAGGACGAGCTGCTGGACCGGGCCGGGGAGATCGGCATCGAGGGTCGGTCCTCGATGAGCAAGGACGAGCTGATCGAGGCGCTTCGCGACCACTGAGCCGGGGTCGTGGCCGCTCGACCTAAGGTGGCCGTATGACGACCCCCTCCTCCATCCGGCTGACGCAGACCGCCCACGGGGGCGGCTGCGCCTGCAAGATCCCGCCCGGCGAGCTCGAGGAGATCGTCAGCGGTCTCGTGGGCGTGGACAGTCCCGACCTGCTGGTCGGCCTCGACGACGGTGACGACGCGGCGGTCGTCCGCATCGGCCCCGACCAGGCCGTCGTCGTGACCACGGACTTCTTCACACCCGTCGTCGACGACGCCTACGACTGGGGACGGATCGCCGCGGCCAACGCGCTGTCGGACGTCTACGCCATGGGCGGGCGCCCGATCGTGGCCGTCAACCTCGTCGGCTGGCCGCGCGAGGTGCTGCCCGCCGAGCTGCTGCGCGAGGTCCTGCGCGGCGGTCTCGACATCGCGCGCGAGGCGGCCTGCCCCGTCGGTGGTGGGCACTCGATCGACGACCCGGAGCCCAAGTACGGCCTCGCCGTCACCGGCCTGGTCGACCCCGATCGGCTGCTGCGCAACGACCGGGCCCGCGCCGGGCTGCCGATCAGCCTGACCAAGCCCCTCGGTGTCGGCGTCCTCAACAACCGCCACAAGTCCACCGGCGAGGTCTTTCCCCAGGCCATCGCGTCCATGACCGCCCTCAACGCGGACGCGGGACGGGCCGCCGTCGAGAGCGGCGCCGAGGCTGCCACGGACGTCACGGGATTCGGGCTGCTCGGTCACCTGCACAAGATGATGCGCGCCTCGGGGGTGTCGGCCGTGCTGGACGCCGCGGCCGTCCCCTACCTCGAGGGCGCGCGCGAGGCGCTGCGCGACGGCTACGTCAGTGGAGGGACGCGCCGCAACCTCGACTGGGTGCGACCGCACCTGGAGGCGTCCGTCGACGAGGACGAGCTGCTGCTGCTCGCCGACGCCCAGACCAGCGGCGGCCTGCTGGTCGTGGGCGAGGTGCCGGGCGCCCCGGTGATCGGCGAGGTCGTGGCGCGCGGCGAGCACACCATCAGCGTGCGATGACCGAGCCGCTCGGCGTCGACGCCCGGCTCGCGCGCGCCCGGGAGGGGTGGACGCGGCTGACGCCGCAGGAGGCGTATGCCGCCCAGCGGGCCGGCGCGATCCTCGTGGACACCCGCACCGCGCAGCAGCGGGCCGAGACCATCGAGATCCCCGGCGCGCTCGTGATCGACCGGACCGTGCTGGAGTGGCGCCTCGACCCGACGTTCGCGTGGCGGATCCCCGAGGCCACCGGCTGGGACCTCACCTACGTGCTCCTGTGCCGCCAGGGCTACAGCTCGAGCCTCGCCGCCCGGTCGCTGCGAGACCTGGGGCTGCGCAACGCGACCGACGTCGTGGGCGGCGTCGAGGCCTGGGTCGCCGCAGGGCTGCCCACCACGACCGAGCCGGGCGACGTGCGCCGCTGACGGACCGGGAACCGGGATGGGTCAGGCATGCCCTGTCGTCGAGCCATGTGGTGACCGAGCGGCCTCCGGCCGCGGGGCCTACCGGCGGCGGGGCGCCTTGGTGATCAACGGGATCGCCGCGCCCACGAGCGCGATGACGCCGAGCGTGGTGAAGGCCAACGTGTAGTTCTTGTCGTCGCCGATGAGCGCCGTCGCGAGCAGCGGACCGGCCACGCCGCCGATGCTCCAGCCGAGGAGCATGAGGCCGTAGATGCCACCGGCGTTCTTGACACCGAAGAAGCGCCCGGCCGTCGACGGCATCGTGCCGAAGCCACCGCCGTAGCAGGTGTAGATGATCGCCGCGAGCACGGCGAACATCGCTGCGTTGCCGACGTGCGGCAGCGCGATCAGCGCCAGGCCCTGCAGGCCGAGGATGCCGACGAAGGCCGTCATCTTGCCGATCTTGTCGGACAGCGACGCCCACAGGATGCGGCCGGCCCCGTTGAACAGCCCCATGATGCCGACGAGGGCGCCCGCACCTGCCGCGGAGTAGCCCGCGATGTCGGTGGCGCTGCCCGCGGCGACCGAGATCAAGGAGATGCCCGCGGTGACGCTGATGGTGAGGATCAGGGTGAGGAGGTACCACTGCGGCGTGCGCAGCGCCTCCTGCTGGGTGAAGTCGGCACCCGGGCTCGCCTGGACGGTGGCCGGGCCGGTCGAGCCCTTGGCGGGAGCCCCGCCGACCGAGTAGCCCTGCGGCGGGTTGCGGAACACCGAGGCGCCGAGGACGCCGGCGATCAGGTAGGCGATGCCGAGCCACAGGAAGGGTGACGTCGGGTGCGCCGGGTCCTTTGCGATGAGGGAGGTCGCGAGCGGTGCGGTGATGACCGCGCCGAAGCCGAAGCCGCCGACCGCGAGGCCCGTGATCAGCCCGGCCTTGTCGGGAAACCACTTCTGCAGCATGGCGATCGGGACGATGTAGGCCATGCCCAGGCCGAAGCCGGACAGGACGCCGTAGCCGAGGACGAGCAGCCACAGCTGACCCTCGCCGCGGGCGAACGAGCTGAGGATGATGCCGATCGAGTAGATGACGACGCCGGTCAGGGCCACGGTGCGCGGGCCCTTGCGGTCCTGGATGCGCCCACCGATGAAGGAGCCGACGAAGATCATGCCGATCGCGACCTCGAACGGGATCGCGGCCTGGGTCTTGGTCAGCTGCAGGAGCGACGAGTCCGACTGCAGGGCCTTGCCGAAGACGCTCCACGCGTAGACGGCACCGATGGCCATCTGCACGAGGACGCCGCCGAGCAGCAGGAGCCAGCGGTTGGGAGTGGCGGTGGGTGCGGAGGCCGCCTGCCGGGTGGTCGAGCTCATCGTGGGTTCCTGTCGGTCGAGCGGTGTCGTATGCCGTGCAGAGGGGTCACCCCAGGGTGCGCTCGCCGCGGTCGAGGCGGGCGCGCTGCGGGACGACGGTGTACTTGGGGTCCTTGGCCGAGGCGATCCCGGCGCGGAAGATGGCGAACCTGGTGCAGATCGACCCCGCCACCAGGGCGGCCCCGGCGACGACCGCGGCGGGCTTGCTGCGCCGCCCGGCTACGAGGGACACGGCGGCACCACCGAGGGTCAGCGCCTTGCTCGCGGTCCACCAACGGCCCGCCTCCCCCTCGTGCAGCAGCTCGGCGCTGATGCCCATCGAGTGCTCCATGACCTGGGCGGAGCCGAGCTCCCACAGGGCACCGCCGACCGCGAGACGCCCGGCGGGCCAGGCCTGCTCGTGGGGTGCGGCGATCATCGCCATACCGGCAGCGGACGCCGCCGCCGACCCGGCGAAGACCATCGGCAGCTCCTTGTAGGCGCTGTGCCAGGCCGGGGTCGCGGTGTTGCCGAGCAGCACCGCGGTGTAGGCCGCGAGGGGCGGGGAGAAGAAAGCCGCACCCAGGCCGGCCGGACGGCCGGCCCACCCGAGGAGCCGGGCGACAGGCTTGAGCGACTGGGGCAGGGCCTCCTCGACCGGGCGGGCGAGCTCGGCGACGGCGGCGACCCCGGCCAGCGGGCCGTAGCCCGCGAGGATCCACGAACCCACGCTCATCGGCGAGGTCAGCTTGACCACCCGCAGCATGTTGATGAACCGCTCGGGGCGGCCGAGGTCCGCGATCAGGAAGTAGGTCGCCAGCCCGATCGACCCCAGGGCGGTCCACCGGGCCTGGCGTCGCAGACCGGGCAGGTCCGCCAGGTCGGCGCCAGCCGCGAGCAGGGACGACCCGGCGGCCAGTCCGCCGACGAACAGGTAGGCCGGGATCTCGTCCGACCAGGGGGCGGGCTTGACGATGGGACGGCCGTAGTAGGAGGTGAACTCCGCCTCCGGGACCATGGACTCCTCGCCACGCCCGTTGCCGGCGAACCGGCGCACGCCGAACAACCCTGAACCGCGTCGCTTGCGGCCTCCGCCGCGACGGGGCTCGTCGGGCCACAGGCCCTCGCGCGTCTCTTGCTGGGCGGGGTTGGTCATCGACGGCCTCCGAGGAAGGACAGGGCGACCCCGACGAGCAGGGTCAGTCCCCCGACGCCGCCCTTGCGGAAGATGTCGGCGAGGTCCTTGGTCGTCACGACCGGGTCCGGCGGCAGGCCGTAGACCTCGGGCTCGTCGAGGAGCAGGAACATCGCGCCGGTGCCGCCGACGCCGTCGTGCGGGTCGTCGCCGTACATCCGCGCCGAGGTGTAGCCCTGCTCGTGCAGCGTCTCCACCCGCGCCCGGCCCCGCTCGCGCAGCTCCGCGACGTCACCGAACTGGATGGACTCGGTCGGGCAGGCCTGTGCGCACGCGGGCGTCTGGCCGGCCCCGATCCGGTCGTAGCACAGGGTGCACTTCTGAGCCACGCCGGCGTTGGTGACCTCACCCTTGCTGCCGGGGCGACGCTCGATCACGCCGAACGGGCAAGCAGCGACGCAGTAGCCGCAGCCGTTGCAGATCTCGTCCTGCACGACCACGGTCCCGAACTCCGTGCGGAACAACGAGCCCGTCGGGCAGACGTCCAGGCAGCCCGCGTGGGTGCAGTGCTTGCACACGTCCGAGCTCATCAGCCAGCGGAAGTCCGGCTTGCCGTCGGCGGCGGGTGCCGCGTCGAGCGCCGCGGGAAGCGCCTCGTCGTCCGGCCGCAGGCCCGGCATACCGAGGTCGACCGGTTGACGACCCAGCACGGTGTCGTCACCGCGCCCCGGCTGCTCGATGAACTTGACCTGGCGCCAGGTGCTGGCGCCGAGGCTCTTGGAGTTGTCGAAGGACGACCCGAGCAGGTCCAGACCGTCCTCGGGGAGCATGTTCCACTCCTTGCACGCGACCTCACAGGCCTTGCAGCCGATGCAGACCGACGTGTCGGTGAGGAAGCCCTTGCGGTCCGGGGCGTCCTGCCAGCCGGCGTCGGGCGCCGGGTCCAGGGGGCCGAACAGGGAGTTGGGCATCAGCGGTCACCGTCCTTGTCGTCGGGTCCGACCTCGGTGGCACCCTTGACGTCGGCGCCGCTGTCGTCATGCTCCTTGACCTTGGCCTCGCGCTCCTGCTCCACGTGGTCCACGTCCGCCCCGGAGCGCAGCTCGTTGCCGGTCTCCTCGGTGACGCCGGAGCGCCGCCGGTAGGAGTCGACGAGCTCCAAGAGCTCAGGGCCTCGAGGACGCCGGCCGGGACGGATGTCGCAGGCGCCGACCTTGGACTCCTGGATCAGGACGTTGGGGTCGAGCGTGACGCCCATCAGGTCGTTGGTGGAGTCGCCGCTGACGATCGCACCGGTGCCACCCGTCGCCCAGTGGTAGGGCAGGCCGATCTGGTGGAAGGTGCGGCCGTCGATGGCGAGGGGCTTCATGCGCGAGGTCACCAGCACCCGCGCCTCGATGGCCGACCGGGGCGACACGAGCGTCGCCCAGCCCAGGTGCTCGAGACCCCGCTCGGCCGCCAGCTCGGGCGACACCTCGCAGAACATCTCGGGCTGGAGCTCGGCGAGGTAGGGCAGCCAGCGGCTCATGCCACCCGCCGTGTGGTGCTCGGTCAGGCGGTAGGTCGTGAAGATGAACGGGTAGACCTCGGGGTGCTCCCGGGCCACCTCGTCCTCGGGCGGACGCCCGCCAGACGGGGCGGTGAGGTTGTCCGGCCGCTCGTAGACCTTGCGGGTCGGGCTCGCCTGCTGGCTGTAGAAGGGGTTGCGGACGCGTCCCTCCTGCGGCTCGTAGTGCGAGGGCAGCGGCCCGTCGAGCAGGCCCTTGGGGGCGAACAGCCAGCCCTTGCCGTCCGCCTGCATGATGAACGGGTCGTCGCCGGCGATCGCGGCCGGACCCTTGGCGCCCTCGGGCGGGCGGTAGGCCGGGTCGCGGTCGGCCGGGAAGTCCGGCACGTCGGGGCCGGCCCAGCGGCCCGCCTCCGCGTCCCACCACAGGTGCTTCTTGCGCTCCGACCAGGGCTTGCCCTCGGGGTCGGCCGAGGCACGGTTGTAGAGGATGCGCCGGTTGGCCGGCCAGCACCACCCCCACTCGAGGGCGGTCTGGTCCTGCTCGAACCGCGGCTTGCGCCGGTTGGCCTGGTTGACGCCGTCCTTGAACACGCCGGTGTAGATCCAGCACCCGCCCTCGGTGGAGCCGTCGGCCTTCATCTCGGTGAACAGCGGCAGGGGCTGGCCTGCCTTGTCCCCCGTGAGGTAGCGGCCGTTGATCTCCATCAGCACGGCCTCGCCGTCGACCTCGCCGTGCTCGTTGAGGGGGTAGTCCCAGGTGAGGTCGAGCAGCGGACGGTCGCGCTCGTCGGTGGACGCCGCGAGGCGCGCGCGCATGCGCACGCCGACCTCATGGATGAAGTCCAGCTCGCTCTGCGCATCGCCCGGTGGCAGCACCGCCTGCTCGCGCCACTGGAGCATGCGTTGGGTCTGCGTGAACGTGCCGGCCTTCTCGACGTGCGAGGCGGCCGGGAAGAAGAACACCTCGGTCCCGATCGTCTCGGGGCTGCGCTCCCCCGACTCGATCTCGGGCGAGTCCTGCCAGAAGGTCGCCGACTCGATCAGCCGCAGGTCGCGCACGACGAGCCACTTGAGGTGGGCCAGGCCGTCGCGCTGCAGCCGGCCGTGCGCCGAGGCGACGGCGGGGTTCTGCCCGAGCAGGAAGTAGCCCTCGACCTTGCCGTCGATCATGTCCATGGTCGTGCGGTAGGTCCCGTGGTCGCCCGTCAGGCGTGGCAGGTAGTCGTAGCACCAGTCGTTGGCGGCCGTCGCCTTGTCGCCCCACCACGCCTTGAGCAGGCTCACGGTGTAGCTGTCGGCCTCGGTCCAGAAGCCCTTCTGGTCGTCGGTGGAGATGGTGCCGAGATAGTCCTCGAGCGAGTCGTGGACCCCGGCCTTGGGCATCGGGAGATAGCCCGGCAGCAGGTTGAACAGCGTCGGTATGTCGGTCGAGCCCTGGATCGAGGCGTGGCCGCGCAGCGCCATGACGCCGCCGCCGGGACGGCCGACGTTGCCCAGCAGCAGCTGGATGATGCAGGCGGTGCGGATGTACTGCGCACCCACCGAGTGCTGGGTCCAGCCGACCGCGTAGCAGAACGCCGTCGTGCGCTCGCGACCCGAGTTGCGGGTCATCGCCTGGGCGACGAAGTCGAAGTCCTCCCGGGAGATGCCGCAGGTCTGCTCGACCACCTCGGGGGTGTAGCGGGCGTAGTGCCGCTTGAGCACCTGGAACACGCAGCGCGGGTCCTGCATGGTGTCGTCGCGGCGCACCCGGTTGGCCCCGGGCAGCGTCGGCCCGCCTGAACCGTGCTCGTCACCGGCGGCCCGCTCCTGCTTGGACGCCTGGGACTCCTCGGTGCCGTCGTCGGTCTCGGCATACATCCAGGTGTCGTTGTCATAGCTCGCGGTGTCCGGGTCGTAGCCGGAGAACACGCCGTCGAGCTCGTCGACGTCCTGGAAGTCGTCGCGGAGGATGACCGGCCCGTTGGTGTAGGCGCGGACGTACTCCTCGAAGTGCAGGTCGTTGGACAGGATGTAGTTGATGATCGCGCCGAGGAAGACGATGTCGCTGCCCGCGCGGATGCCGACGTGCCGGTGCGCCAGCGCGGAGGTGCGGCTGAACCGGGGGTCGACGTGGATCACCGTGGCACCGCGACGCTTGGCCTCCACAACGTACTGGAAGGCCACCGGGTGGGCCTCCGCCATGTTGGAGCCCTGGATCACGATGCAGTCGGAGTTGGCGAGGTCCTGCACGAAGTTCGTGGCGCCGCCACGACCGAACGAGGCTCCCAGACTGGGAACCGTGGCGCTGTGTCAAATACGAGCCTGGTTCTCGATCTGGATCGCGCCCATGGCCGTGAACAGCTTCTTGATGAGGTAGTTCTCCTCGTTGTCGAGGGTCGCTCCTCCGAGGGCGGCGATGCCCATGGTGCGCCGCAGCGGGCGCCCGTCGTCGTCGTGGTCCTGCCAGGTGCGACGGCGCGTGTCGAGGATGCGGTCGACGACCATGTCGACGGCCTTGTCGCGCTCGATCGGCTCCCACTCCGTGGCGTACGGGCGACGGTAGAGCATCGTCGTCTGACGGTTCGGGGAGTTGACGAGCTGCTCGCTGGCCGAGCCCTTGGGGCACAGCTTGCCCCGCGAGACCGGCGAGTCGGGGTTGCCCTCGATCTGGACGACCCGGCCGTCCTTGACGAAGACCTTCTGCGCGCACCCGACGGCGCAGTAGGGACACACGCTGTGGGCGACCGAGTCGGCCGTGACGGTGCGCGGCTGCAACGCCGCGGTCCGCGCCGACCGTGCGGCAGATCCGCGGCCGAGCGGGTCACCGCCGGTGATCTGGCGCACCACCGGCCACGACAGGAAGGTCTTCTTGACGTCCATGGGATCTCCTTCGACACGGTCACCCTACGACGGAAACGGGCATCCCGCAGTGATGCCTCGGGGAAGGTCCGCTGGCATGCTGGGGCGATGCCCCGTGGACGCCGGATGTTCCTCGCCGTGACCCCGCCCGAGGAGGTGCTCGTCGACCTCGAGACCTTCCTCGAGCCCCGCGTGGACGCCGACCCCGACCTGCGGTGGGCGCGGCCCGAGCAGTGGCACCTGACGCTGGCGTTCCTGCCGTCCGTCTCCCCGCTGTCGCTGGAGCGGCTCGAGGAGCGGCTGGACGAGCTGAGCCTGCAGACAGAGCCGTTCGACCTGCGGCTGACCGGCGGCGGGGCCTTCCCCGGCACCGCCGACGCGCGGGTCCTGTGGCTGGGCGTCGACGACCCCCTCGAAGGCCTGGACCCCCTGGCGCGGCGCTGCCGCTCGTCCGCCAACGCCGCGGGGACGCAGGTCGAGGGCGGCCCCTTCCGCGCCCACCTCACCTTGGCCCGGCTGGGGATGGCGCGTGACGTCCGCCGGTGGCTGCAGGTCCTCGACACGTATGCCGGGCCGACGTGGACCGTGGACACCGTCTCGCTGGTCGAGTCGCACCTCGGGCAGGGTCCCGGCGGACGCCCTCGCTACGTCGAGCACGGGTCCTTTCCCTTCGCCTGACGCAGGACCCCGCTCCCGAGGCTCCCCCGCCGAGTGGTCACTTCCCCACACCTCGTGGGGGCTTCTCGATGGGGTTAAGTCGGCTGGACCGTGATGGAGTGGGCCGTATGACGACCTCCTGGCAGCCTCTGGCCGACCGCGTCCTGTCGGCGCTGCGCGAACAGGTCGGCGACGACCTGCTCGGCGTCTACGTCCACGGCTCCGCGGCGCTCGGCGGGTTCGTCCCGGGGCACAGCGACCTGGACGTGCTGGCGGTCGTGAGCGACGTCGAGAGCGGCGCGACCGACGAGCGCGACTGGACGGCCGTCGGGGCCGCCGTCTCGACCGTCGGTGACGAACGGATGCCGTTGGAGCTCAGCGTGATCCACCGCTCGTTGGCCGAGTCACCGCACGGTCCGTGGGAGTTCGCGGTGCACGTGACGGTCTCCGGTGGGGCGCATCGCGACTCGCGGGTCGTGCTCGACCGTGGCGACGGCGACCCCGACCTGCTACTCCACCTCGCCGTGGCGCGTGCCGCCGGCATCGCCCTGCACGGCCCGGCTCCCGTGGAGCTGATCGGCGAGGTCGACCCGGACGAGGTGCTGGCCCAGCTCGTCGACGAGCTGACCTGGGGCGTGGAGAACGCCGACGAGGCCTATGCCGTCCTCAACGCCTGTCGGGCGCTGAGGTTCGCCGAGACCGGCGAGCTGGTCAGCAAGCTCGACGGCGGCGAATGGCTGCTGCAGCAGCGCCCCGAGCACGAGGTCGTCGTGCGGCGGGCGCTCGACGCTCAGCGGGCGGGCACCCGGCTCGAGGGCACGACCATGGCCGGTCGCGCCCTCGTGCAGGACGTCCTCGACGACCTCCTCTGGGCCTGACCTACCTCAGGCAGTCACACCCGCCTGCCTTCGCACGCCAGGTCGATGTGACCGGCCCGGGCTGATGTGCCCGAGTCGGGCTGATGTGCCCCGCCCCGGCTCATGCACCCCGGCCTGGCGGGATCCTGGGTCGCGGGCCCGGGTCGCCTTGGTGGCGCCGTGCAACGTCCGTATGACGTCCCAGCCGTCGTGGTCGCCTGCAGCAGGGCCCCGACGCCACAGCGCGCCACCCGCGCGAGACGCCGGGCGGTTCGGCATACGACCGAGGGCGCCCCACCCGCGATGGGTGAAGCGCCCTCGGCAAGGCGGAGAACAGAGGGAGCGGAATTGAGCTGCTCCGGATCCCGCAGATCCGCCTAGGTTCGACACATCGGCCTGGCGTGCGCGTTGGCTGCCAGCCTCGTCT